>CAMAXT010000034.1 GCA_945862295.1 Pseudobacteriovorax antillogorgiicola | reverse complement strand
AGCAATCTGCACCACTTCAAACTGAACCGATTCAACATCGGCAAGCTTAACAGCAGACATTGCTTCCATATCTTCACGAAGCATCTTCGCTGCACGTTCAGACATGTTCTTGAAGACAAGTTCTCTGACTGATTCAGAAGCAGTTTTGAGTGCAACTTTCCATTTCTCGTTATTGACATTCTTAATAAGCTCTTGAATGCCGCGATCATCTACTTTAACCAAGTCATCGAATGTAAACATGAGCTTACGAATCTGTTCAGCAAGATCTGGATCACGTTCTTCAAGGTTATCGAGGATCTGCTCTTCAGTGGCTTTATCGATAAGGTTGAGCATTTCAGCAATTGGCTCAACACCACCGATTTTCTGTGTATGGATAGAGCCCATCGCCTGGATCTCATTTCTCAATACGTCATCAATTTCATCGATAATATCTGGAGCTACCGCATCAAGGTTCGCAATTCTTAGCAGGATCTCTGTATGCAAGGACTCCGGAAGAAGCTTCAACGTCTCGCCGCATTTTTTCGGGTCTAAGTGCGCAAGAATCAGTGAAATAGTCTGAGGATGCTCGTTTCTAATAAAGTTAGATAGCGTTCGCGGATCGATAAGTTCAAGAGAATCAAGATTCGCAGCAGACCCTAGGGCCAACTGGTCAATCAACTCGTCAGCGTCGCCACCTTTGAAGGCAGTACCGATAACTTTCTTAGTGAAGTCGTTACCACCATAGAAGAACTTCTTGTTCTGCTGGATGATACCGTAGAACTCCATGATGATTTCATCGACCAGGTCTTGCTCCATTCGACCTAGGCGTGACATCGCCGAACCGATGCGTTTGATTTCAAACTCAGTCATGTTCTTAAAGATTTCCGCTGAAATCTCTTCGCCGAAAGACAGAAGCAAGATTGCCGCTTTCTGTGCACCGGTGTACTTGTTTGTTGACATGACGGAACTCCTCCTGGGTCAAAAATCCCGCAAAATTTTCGATAGAATTTTGACATGTGAGTCGATGGAAGACGAAAACGGTTGTTTTATTATTATTTTAGATGAAAGCAGCGCCAGTTGAAATATGGTCAGAACTTTGACGAGGGGGCGTCAATCTCAGTCTAAAATTGTAGATACTTTTGACACATGTAATCTTTAATACGACAAACTTCCTGTTAATTTTCACAGGAAACAGTTAGTTAGAGCCGTTTCATACTGGAATGAAGATTGCTTAAAGCCTTTGTGTACGTCATGCGGCGTGCCGTTTGGTCTCATACCTTTCGCTGTTGTTGTTGTTCTCTATTGCTGTTGTTGAGATGAGGTAGTTCCGATGTCCCTAGCTAAATTTTCTATGTCTACACCTTTACCGAAAAACCGAACGTGGTGGACTATCCCAATGGTAGTATTCATCAGCTTTGCAAGTCTAACTTCCATGGGTCAAATAGCTCTCGGAAAAGCGACTGTTAAAAAAGCGACCGTTCATACCAAAGGGGTAGCAAAGATCCCGGTCCTCGATAACGACGCTGTCTCTTTCTTCAATCAAACATCCAATATCTCAAATGCACCCGAATGTTTTCCTGTCCATATCAGACAAGAGCAAAAAATCGGTGTTGTCTATCAATTCTGTTCCCAAGACGCTTTAGAAAAAGACGGCGACAGTGTAGAAATTAGCGGTCAATTCGTTGTACCAGAGACCATCGCCAGACGTTATAATTTCTGGCGCCGGATCTACTCTCTCTGGGGTAAAGATCAGTACGTCATGCACATTGCTCAATATCCTGAAGTCGTTCTAGAGGCACTTGATGCGTCAAGATTAGGTGATCAAACTGGACCTATTGCAAAAGAAATCGCAGTTAAAAAAGTCGCTCGTATCCAAAAAGAACATTATGTTCGCCTCCTTACGAGCATGCACCAAAATCGAAAGACTCCTGAACTATTTACGCCAGCAATGTTAAAGCTCGCTGCCTCAATGGCTCACATCGAAGATCAAAACAAGTACCAAGTTGCCGCCCAATCCATCCGCTTGCAACGCGGCCAACGAGACTTCATCGCTATTGGTTTAGCAGTCGCTCCGAAATACCTGACTCATATAGAAGAAGAATTTAAATCTCAAGATATTCCTGTTGAAATCGCAAGACTAGCATTCGTGGAGTCATCGTTTAATCTCGCCGCACACTCAAAAGTAGGTGCCTCAGGCGTATACCAAATTATGCCTGCAACTGGTAAACAGTACCTAAAGATGCACAGCGGCATCGACGAGCGCAATGATCCGATCAAAGCAAGCCGAGCGGCTGCGAAACTTCTACGCCTGAACTATAAATTGACAGGTAACTGGCCACTAGCGATCACTGCTTACAACCACGGTGTTGGCGGGATCCGCAAAGCAGTTAAAACAGTCGGTTCTGACAACATTACAGACCTGATCAATAAGTACGAAGGCAACGCCTTTGGATTTGCTTCCAAGAACTTCTACGCCAGCTACCTCGGCGTCCTAGCTACCCTGAAAGAAGCAGACCGCTTATTCCCTGAAATCGCTAAAGTTCAACCAATTGCTTTCTCAAATGTAAAACTATCTAAAGCAATCTCTATCGGTGAAATAAAAAAGAAGTATAATGTTAGTAGTGCTCAAATTGCCGAATTCAACCCTGATATCTCGCGTCCAGTGATCAAATCACAAGGTTTGCTACCAAAAGGTTACGTTCTTAAACTTCCTACGAAACCGGAAGAGTCATTAATTACGGTTTCGGGAACTCCAAACAGCTAAGAGCTGGATAGGACCCGGTCGATGATTGTAAAAAAAAATGTGCTGATTGCTACACTCTACTCGGCACTACTCCTCTCAGTCTTGACCGGTTGTATCAAAGGCAAAAGAAACAATATTGACTCCCAAGAGGGCGCTCCCGTTGGCCCAGTCAGCGAAGAACCAATCGCTGTTTCCAAATCTGATAAGGCCCTCCTAGATATTCAAGTCACTATCCGCGACGACGGCATGCTTCTCAATATTACCAATATTCCTGCTGGTGCTACCCTCGAATGCGACCTCGATGACAAACCATTGGTTCCCTGTCACGATGGCGCACTCTTCTTAAGACCGGACATCGGTGACCACGTCATCAACGCCGTGGCTATCAAGGACGGCAGTATGCTATCAGCAGGCGAATCAAAAGTTTTTGCCGTTTCCCCCACGTCTCAAGGTGAAATCGAAAGTCCAGAGCGCGGTTCACTTGCTTTGCTTATGGACGCTCCAACATTTAAGAATGCGACTGATTTACCGATTTCGGCAGACTTCATAGCTAAATTTAAATTTGCGGAGAAAAACCAGCCGAAGGATTGTAAACAGGTGTTTCGGTGTAAATATGACAGCAGGACTAGCCAGTTCTGGACATCATGCGATCAAAACTCAATGTCATACACAGTCAGAAAAGACATCATGGCGATGGGCCTCCAATATCTTTCCATGCAGTCGACCTGCTCTGATCAGGTTGGACCAATCTTAACAATCTTTTGGTACGGCGTTCCTGACAATTACAAGCCTCTGATGCTGCAAGCAGTGAAAGACCAAGCCGGCAAAGCCATAGTTTCATTAGTTCGCGACTTAGACTGCCCAGAAGGTCAGCAAGTGTTTGAGTGTTCGCCTGATGCGGCGACACCTTTTATCAAATGTGTGACAGGAAACGCGATCGCTGACTCAAAGAAGGGTGCACGCGTTCGACTACATTGTGACAATCAAACTGGACCGGAATTTATTTTCGAGTAGACTCAAAGATGAATAGCAATGCAGGGGCCTTAAGTGGTCCCTTTTTTTTATAAAATTGCTGTTTAAAACCGGAAATGATAAAAATTTCTATGCCATGATTTGGTCGGAGCGTTAATGAAACTTGCCATATTGTCTCGAAGCCCGAATTGCTACAGTACATCACGTTTAAGAGAAGCAGCCAAACACCGCGGTGTCGACGCTAAGGTCCTTAACACATTAAAATTCGCAATCGATTTGGACACTGGCACTCCAAGATTATACTACAAAACAAAAGTGCTGTCGCAGTATGATGCTGTGTTGCCACGCATAGGAGCATCGATCACGTACTTTGGCACGGCAGTCATGCGCCAGTTTGAACAGATGGGTGTTTTCTGCGCCAATTCATCGACTGGCATTATGAACTCACGAGACAAACTGCGATCTATGCAGATCTTGGCTAGACACAATCTAGGGATTCCAACAACAACGTTCGCTCGTGATCGCTCAGATGTTCTGCCTGCAATCGAAAGAGTGGGCGGTGCGCCGGTTATTATTAAACTGCTCGAAGGAACCCAGGGTGTCGGTGTTATCTTGGCGGAAACAGTAAAAGTTGCAGAAGCCATCATCGAAACGATGCAATCAACGAAGCAAAACGTCTTGATTCAAAAATTTGTTGCGGAAAGTAAAGGTCGAGATATTAGAGCAATCGTCGTAGGAGACGAAGTCGTTGCAGCAATGCGACGTGTAGCGCAGGGACAGGAATTCAGGAGTAATTTGCACCGCGGCGGCAGGACTGAAGTTGTGAAGCTAGACGACAAGTACCGAGAGACCGCCGTCAGAGCCGCGCAAATTATGGGTCTGAAGATCGCCGGCGTCGATATGCTAGAGGGAAAAGACGGTCCGCAATTACTTGAAGTTAACTCTTCCCCTGGACTTGAAGGCATCGAAGCCGCAACCAAGCTCGATGTCGCTGGCTCGATCATCGACTACATTTCCGGTAAAGTAAGCTTCCCAGAGGTAGACATCCGCCAAAGACTGACAGTCAGCAGAGGGTATGACGTGGCAGAACTCCACATTCCTGAAGGGTCTGTGTATGTCGGAAAAACAATTGAATCATCTGGCCTCAGAGACAATGATATCAATATTCTGTCGCTTTACCGAGGCAACGTTGTGATCCCAAATCCAAATCGTTCACGAGTCATTGAACCAGGCGATAGACTCCTATGTTTTGGTAAGGTCTCCAGCATGAAAGAAATGATTCCTGAAAAAACGCGCACCAAACGCAAAAAACTTGCTGATCAAAACAAAAAATAATGCTTAGAAGGGCTCAATTCCCCTCTTTCTTTTTGGATTGCAAAAACCCCAAAAAAAGCAGCTTTCCCCTGTAATAGTAATCGACACCACACCGCCAAACTGCCTCGAATTAACGCTCCACTGTGCGAATCCGATAGAGATTATAGGCGTTCTCCAACGATTATAGCTCAGGGGCTATCCTTTCAATGCTAAGACCATTGCAAAAACCGGTACTACTCTTGTCGATGTTCATCGCAGCGAATGCGTTTGTAGTTACTATGCCTATAGATCACGCCTACGCAGCCACAAAGGCTAAAAAAGCAAAATGGCAAACACCCGCAAAGACTACAAACGTTAGTAAGAAGAAAAAGAAGACTGGCAGTAAGAAAAAAACCGTGACTAAGAAGGTTTCAACTAAAAAACCTCCAGCAATCAAAAAAGCTGTTCTAACCAAAGAAGTAAAAAAAGAAATTGTAAACACGTCAGTAAAAAAAGAACTACCAAAGAAAAAAATCAAAGTCGAAAAAGTTCCTGAAGAAAACACTCTCATTGTCGACCAAAGTATTCCAGACGACGAGTTAGTTTCTGGTGAAGATCGCTCTAGTAGCTCGCTTTTGATCGTATTTATCACGTTTGTGCTCAGCTGCGTCGGCGGCATGCTGTTCCTTAGCAATAGAAAAAAACAGCTAGAAGCTGCTAAAATGAACTTCCAAGAAACATCTAATCACGAGCTTGCATTCAGCTCCAGCCAGGAACGACTAGATTCGTCGCACCCAAACCATTCTGGCCACGAAACACCGACAACAAGGACGCTGTTTGAACGCACAGACAAACAAGAACGTTCGTCGACAAAATCAGCACCAAAAGAACTAGGTTTTTTTGGCAAGATGTCTAGCAGGGCTGCGAGCCTCATAAAATCAAAAGGCAAAACTGCGGGATCTAGCAAAGTAAAAGAAATGTCCATTCAGTTCGACAGCGAGGACATGAACGCTGGCTCTATTACTACTATCGGTGCAGTCAAGTCAAAAGGGGCGAAGGTCAATTCAAAACCACCAGTTCCTTTTAATCCAGAATCTACACTCGATCCGATGCCAGCAAGCATGGGCGCAGAACCCTGCTCTTTTGAATACTACATCGAAATTCAAATCGCGGCCCAATGCTGGCGTACGCAAAAGCTTTCTCTGGAATCGAAGCTCCGTGAAACCTTCAATATCGAAACCACCGCACTGATTCAGTATGAGTTCTACTGGAAACAAAAAATCAGCAACAACGTTGCTCTGAAGAAGAAATATCAGGAACTAGAGCCGCTCTACACCGCTAAGTATGATGCAGCTGGCTAAGTAACCTACTACCCGCAGGACGTGACAATGGCCTCCAAGGTCGCATTTCAAGGCGAGCACGGCGCCTACTCTCAACAAGCAGCAAACAAATTCTTTGCTAAAAAAATCGAAACTGTTCCCTGTAAAGAATTTGAAGTTGTCTTCAACAAGGTAAAGAGTGGAGTTATTGACTTCGGTGTCCTACCTGTCGAAAACTCTTTGACCGGATCAATTCACAAAAACTACGACCTCCTAATCCAACATAAAATCTGGATTGCGGGAGAAGTCAAACTATGGATATCACACCATCTTCTTGCTCTTCCTGGAGTTACTCTCAAATCAATTGAAAAGGTTTTAAGTCATCCCCAAGCGCTGGGCCAGTGCGAAGGATACCTAAAAAAGATCAAGCACATCGAACCAACACCGTATTTCGATACCGCTGGATCAGCTAAATTTGTTCAAGAGACGGGCGATCCATCGCTTGCAGCAATCGCAAGCGCCGAAGCTGGAAAAATCTACGGTCTTAAAACCTTGGGATCTTCGATCGAAGACAATCAAAACAACTTCACTAGATTTATTATTATCAGAAAGAGCTTAAAGAACAATATGTCCGTAAAAAAGGCCGATAAAACTTCGCTAGTGTTCGCCCTCAAAAATATACCAGGTGCTCTCTATAAAAGTCTGAGCGTTTTCGCAATTAGGGATATCGATTTATTGAAGATCGAATCAAGGCCGATTCACGGATCTCCGTGGAAGTACATGTTCTATCTTGATATCAATGGATCATGTGGTGACGAGAAAGTCGCTAAGGCGATCGAGCATTTGAAAGAAGTCACCGATTTTCTCAAATTATTAGGCTCCTATGTTCGCGCATAGGGTCAGTGTCCCGCTATCAACCGTAAACGAGCGATCCGATACCTCTAAAAACAGAGAATAACCCTACGGCTTTAATGCTGTAGCCAACGTACTTCCGAAAATCTTCTTCCTTTAATCTAGCAAGCAGCCTCGTTCCTAACCAAGTACCTAACAGGGTTGTTGTCAGGAGCAGAAGAAAAAATATTTTTTGATCAGCAAAATAACTTTCTGAACCGATAAGCGGCAAATAGACGGCTATCTTTATGGAGTGACCGACAGTCTGAGTTATCGCTTTTGTCGCAATCACTTGATGGCGATTAATTTTACTTTCCTGAAAAAACATATCAAGTAGCGGTCCCGACGCACCCGCAAGAAGCTGCATCAAACTAACGACCAATCCGCAAGTAAAGGCGTGCGTTGGTTTTAGAAAATCGAGAGCAAAAGACTTCATCCAAGTTTTAGGTAAGAAAGGAAGCAGTCCGATCGCTAGATAGACGACCCAGGTCTTTGTACTAATCACTAAAAAATAGAATGCCAAAACTGACAGTCCAGTACCGACCGCGAAATACCCAAGAGGCTTCCAGACAATGTGACGAAAAAGCAGCAGGCAACGACTGCCGTTTGCAACTGCCTGTATCACTCCGTGCAGGACCATCGCCGAGGTCACCGGCAGTACCGCCGCCAGAAAGGCCATCAGGATCATGCCACCACCCATTCCAAGCACTCCCGACAAGACCGAAGTAAGTAGAACCACCCCAATCACTGCCGCCATTAAACTCATACCCATCAGAAACCCTCCTCGAAGTTACACCCCTATCATCGGCGGAGTTTAATGATAAAAAAATGGAATATATGGTATAATATATATTCTAATTTAGAATATGAGGTTCGGGTGCTAAATCTATATGAAGCATTAGAAGCGTTAAAAAAAACAGGGACGATGGGACAAGCAGGCGTATACCTTCGTATTTCACAGTCAGCAGTTTCTAAACGGATCGCTGCTCTAGAGCTGGTGACTAAGAAAAAACTTATCGAAAAAAATGGTCGACGCGTGTCACTCACGGCGGAAGCAGAACAACTCATCAGCAAAGTTAGTCCGCTACTGGCAGATATTCGTCTTGAACTAAATACGTTATCGGCACCAGCTGCTGCAGAACTACATGTTGGTGTTTCCGAATCAATATTAGCTTCGTGGGGTGCAAAAGTACTTTGGAGCATAGAAAACTCGCTATCCCCCTCTAGGATTGTCTCGCACGCGCACAGAGGTCCCTTGCTCACCCAACTCGTCGGGTCAGGAACATACTTGGTGGGAATCATAGCCGGAGAACCGGGCACAATTGGAAGCCTTGAGTGTATTCAGTTGGGCCGTGAACCCATGGTCATCCTTGAGTGCAATGCACAAACTGACACCCTCATTTCTATAGAGGCGCAGTCGGCTACTTGGCAGGCGATCAAAAGAAAGTCGGTAAAATTAGGTTTGGTTCCAGATAGGTTCGTTGAATCATTTTTTTCTGCAGCTAGTTTAGCTATAGCGGGATTTGGCAAAGCGCTCCTACCAGCCGGAGTGACACAAAGTCTAAAACTGCCGCGCAATACATCGGTAAAAACGGTCCCAGGACTTCACCGACCAGTTAACATGGTTGGTCGGAAACATATTCTGGCAAGACCGGATATAGTTAACATGCGAAAGATGTTCGAACAACAACTAGGCTCCATGTCTTGGTGAGTGATCTCGATTTGTATTGACGGGAAAAAAAGAATGCGGTTTACACCGCATTCTTTTTTTTAATTTATTCTTCCAAACATTCATCTGCAACGGTATTAAATAAACCATTCTTTTTTCGAATCGCGGTGCACTTGAGCGAACTTGTCAGCATACATTTCATCGCCTTTAACTTGCTCGCCCTCCTCCATGATTCGGTACACTTTAGGTTTGCAGTTGTCTGCCATAAACATATTAGCTTTCTCATGGCTTGATTTGTGAGTTCTATTTTTAACCGCAACAACGCCGCTCGATCCAGGCACTTCTTGTACTACTCGTGAATGCGCACAAGCTCCCGATAAAACAATAACTACCGCTGCTAACAAAAACGATTTAGGTTTCATGATCGACATTTCTTTCTAAAACTTGAGCTAAACTACCATATCAGTCAGCGTTCGATTAACGACAGAAACCTTCCTTGGCCAGCGTCTGATTTTCGATTGGGAGAAAACATTAGATATCTAAATTTCGATATCGGCATGATGGGTGGCTATAACCGTCTGCAAATGTACAAACTTGACTATGCAAATATTGAAGCGCCGACCTTTGACATGAAAAAAGCAATTTAGTCTTGTTCAAGGGACTGTTTTGGATTCGTGATTTGTGTGTGTTGAAATGTGGGCAAACTTCGGAACTTTTGGTCCGCCTACGCGAAGGCTTCGGCGGACAGCCTTAGCATCGATTCACTGCAGTTTGATGTATCTAGTATTTTTCGTCTGGCGGAGCCAGCCGTAGCCTTGGCGAAGGCTGGTGGGGGCACAGGGATTTGAACCCGGGACCCCTAGCTTGTAAGGCTAGTGCTCTAACCAACTGAGCTATACCCCCATAGAACCTCGAAACGAGACGACCTTTTTCCCAGGATGAGACACTTCTGTCAATGAAAAAGGTCGTCGTGCCTAGAATTTTTTAACAAACAAACTTCTTCAGCTCGTTTTCAAAGCAGTGAAACTATAGCGATTTCTTTAGCGCCATAATGCTTTCACGGTATGGAGGCCGGAGGACGCCTCTTTCCGTAATGATGCCAGTGATCAAATGCGATGGCGTTACATCAAACGATGGGTTGTAAACAGGTGCGCCGACTGGTGTCATCTGCCTTGAACCCGTAACGCGAATCTCCTCGGGTGAGCGTTCTTCTACTGGAATCTGTGCGCCGGTTTCGATCGCAAAATCGATCGTCGAGAGTGGCGCAGCAATATAAAATTCAACTTTATGGTGATTGCAGTTTACAGCGAGGGAGTACGTTCCAATTTTATTCGCTGTATCACCGTTGAGCGCTATCCGGTCGGCGCCAACTACGACCCAATCGACTTTTCCTTGTTGCATCAGATAAGCGGCAGCTGAGTCGGCAATGACTTTATGCTCTATGCCTTCAGACTTAAGTTCAAAGGCAGTTAGACGTGATCCTTGCAGATATGGACGAGTCTCATCTGCGTAGACGATCTCGATTTGACCGCGTTGCGCGAGAGAGCGGATGACACCCAAAGCTGTGCCGTAGCCGGCAGTTGCAAGACTTCCGGTGTTACAGTGGGTCAATACCCGCAGTCTTTTACCTTCGGCTAGGCGTGCGCCGTTCTCGCCAATTGCTTTACAGGTCGCCAAATCATCATCGAATAGATGTTGAGCAAGTTTACTGACATCCTTTGCAACGTCAGACATCGCAAGCTCTGGTTTAAAAGTTTCGGCAAGAGCGGTCATCTTATCCAGTGCATAAAATAAATTTACAGCAGTCGGACGAGTACGACAAAGACGCTCTACACTTAAGTGAAAGGCCTTTTTATACTCGCTCCAAGTTTTAAATTTTTTCTCAGCTGTGAGTGCATCGATCGCAAGACCAAAGGCTGCACTACAGCCAATCGCTGGTGCACCGCGCGTTACCATATCTTCAATACACTTAGCGACGGTCTCGATATCTCGGCAATCGATCCAGATTTCTTCTTGCGGAAGAAGTCTCTGGTCAATCAAACTCAGACAGCCTCGTTCGTACTTCATGGCGCTAAACATCTACTTTACCCCTTACAGAAGTCAGAAAGTCCGTAAACAGAGAGGGACTCTTGACCAAAAAAAAAATGGGGTCAACAAAAAAAAGGGCTGGTCAAAAAAACCAGCCCCCTCATTGATGGATCTGACTCCTAAATGTCAGATAGCTTTGTCTTGATCTTCATCTGCGAAGAAGTCATCCATCTCCGAAGCGTCGGCAGCCTCTGCCACTTCGTAATGGGTCTCATGGGCCGTGGAGGTCGTCAGCGGCGCCTTAGCTGAGTTTTGCACGCTTGCAACCGGCTGTCCGGCTTTCTTAGTTGGTACCGAATGGCTCATGGTGCCCTGCATTGTATTCACTGCGGACTGAGGCATTTGCGAGGCCGGGACGCTGCTTTGGATCCTCGATTCCGGGATCGTGCCGTGACCTGTCTGTTCTTCTTCTTCCCTGTATGAACCAAAGCGGTTACCAGCGAATTTTTTACGCACAAGGCTAAACACAATCAAAAATACAATCATGCAAACAGTGCCAAGTCCAAACAGAATCAACGTTTGGAAGCGTTTAAACTTTGTTAGACCAAGTGTGCTTAATACTGAAGAACCCATTGCTCCCGCGAGTTCCGCCGAAACCATGGAACTCCATGCCTCGTTCAAATATTGAGAGAACTCTTCTTTTTCAAAGTGATCGCGTATATCTGTAAAGGTCAACAGGTAGTGATGTACATCGGAAGAAACCAAGATGTGCGCCTGCATCATAGTGATACCATCTAAAGTGAAGTCAGTATAAAACAGAATTCCTTCGCGGCCGTCGGCCATATCAACGATACGGTGTTCCCTAACTTCATAACCTTCAATCGACGCCGTTAGCTGAGAAAACTTATTAACGATGACTTTCTCAAACTCTCTAGCAGTCACATCATCGATGTACTTTTTGCCACCAAAAGAAGCCACTTGAATAGTTCTTTGATATTTAAGCGAAGATTCGTGCGGGATCTGCATCAGCAACGTTAGACTTGGATGGTTTGTAAAAACCTCCCAACCATTCGGTGGTGCGATTGAGAAATCTCCGCCTTTCAGCGGAATGCGGTCGCCATTTGAAATAAAGTCAAAACTTTGAACCGGAGGATCACCGCTCGCAAGAACGGTGCTACTCAGGAAAAAACAGGCGCATATAGAGAGCAAAAGGCTTCTAAATGTTTTGCTAATGACTTGCATTTGAGCTCCTTTCAAGCTGTAGGCCTACGACTACGAGAGGCCAGACGTCTTTCGATCATTTCATCTTTGTGCATTCTTGCTGCTTCTTCGATAATTGTAAGGGCGCCGCCGTCTAATTGGTAGACTCCCCAGTACATTGGGTCTTGCTTGCTAAACTTAGTTTGGCCGCCACCGGTCAGGCCGTCATCGATAACGACGTCGACTGGAATGCCTTCTGGCAGTCTCTTAATAAGTTTCAACGAATTGTGATAATGGTGCACTGGGTGCCAGATCGGATCGGAATCGACTGCGTATAGCGCTACAATCTTCCAGGTCGACATACCTTTCTTATCCGCCGGTGTCGTCGCTGCGAAGAAACAGATGTCACCTTGGCGTGGCTCTTCACCCATTGGACGCAAAAGGCGTTCGATGGTGTTCTCCGAACTCGTTGCTAACTCGAAGTAACGACGAGTTGATAGGTTTATCAACCAATTTCTAGGCTCACGCGGCATCTGAAGAATAGGATCGTCTTCATGTCCACGGAGCTCTTCTAAAACTTCATTCAATTCGAGCGTGATATGAGAGGTCGGTAAACCGTCTGCTTTCAAAACCGAAATTGCGCGCTGAAGATTATCGGCCGCTGGTTGTGCTTCGCCGATTTTCGCGTGGCAATGGCCGAGGAGGCCGAAGAATTCAGCATCGTCGTCTTTGACGTTGCCGCGAAATTTTTCCAACACATTTTTAGCTGCAACATAGTTTCCGTCTTCGAAAAGAGAGAACGCTAAGTAGTAGTGATAGTCTGGGTTGGCTGGGTGAAGTTCGACGAGACGTTGAGCAACAATTGAACCCGCTGCGTATGCTTGTGATTCCATGCAGGAATGAAACTCAATCTCTGCTGGAAGTGGAGAACTGCGGAAGGTGTCGTGCAGCCATGAAGACAGCTCTTGAATCACCGAGCGGTCTTTACGAATAATGAGTGAACGAGCCAAACTCTGAAGAGAGATGTAGTCATCAATGCGGGTCTTAGTAAGAAGCAATGCCGGCACTTCGGTGTGATTACTGCTCACGCGGTCGGTGACTAACTGAACGAGTTCCATACCGTATGGGTTGTGGATGCGTTTTTCCATGCTGGATGCAATGAGTTTTGCTGCACCGTATTCATCGAGTTCAAAATGCGTGATGCCGCGGAGTGCAGAGAAGAATTCATGATGCTCTGGCTCAGCTTGACCGCGGATAAACAAGTGCTCAACAAGAGACGACATCGACGGACGATCTGAAGTTGAAGCTAATAACTCAATCCAAAGACGGTAAGCAGCAAACAGGTGCTCACCATCTGGTTCTTCCGCCAAAAGGTTTGTAATGATATCGAGTGACTTCTCGTAATCCTTGCCCCAATAAGCATGCAATGCGCGGTCATACTCCATGCAGCGGTCTACAAGTGCTGGGCCTCCTCCACTGTTGGAGCGCTTTAGGCATTTCATCAGATCCATCAAGTTCCCGGTCATGGGATTCTCCTATTGAAATAACAAGTGAAGAATTATTTATAGAGATTCAATCGGAGTGATCCGTCAAAACTTTAGACGCTTTGACTAATAGTGAGTCAGATATTATTTTTTGGAATTTTTCGGCGGATTTGTAAAAAAAAGAAAAGAGACCGAACATGGTCTCTTTTTATTAAAATACCAATTGGATGTACGAGAACAACTTAAACAACTTATCCGGCCTTGCGAACCTTCTGGCGACCAGGAGCGGGCTTGCGAGCTGGCAATTTGCGGGCTACAGCTGCAGCAACTTTTGCTGGTTGGTTCTCAGAAATCGCTTGCTCGATTTCATCTGCGCGGTCGATAAGGACTTCGCGTAGCTCATCGTAGCAATGCTCACAAAGAGCTTGATCGACAGTATTCTTTTGGATTTCACTCCAAAGCACCAACACGGTCCACGCTTGAGGGCTGAAATCACGTTTTCTGGTTTTGCCGACTTCAGAACAGTGACTGCATGTTGAAATTGTATTTTGCATACCTAGATTACTCCCGAGCCGTTCTATTTTGGACTTCATGTAGCACCTCTATAAACGAAGGTTGTCCATCTGAGCGTTCCGGATGAGGCAAAAACCTCAATCCCGTACATTCCACTAAGCTTCGTCGATCGAAACGGTCTATTCATGAACTTTGGCAGCCTTATCGGCAACGGGAGAAATAACTTTAGCTAAAAAACCAACCTATCCCTGATTTTCATATAAAATCAGGGGCATGGGTGGGCTAATTTAGCCATCCCGATATGCGGTCAGTGCTGCACTTCCAGATTCTGGAGGCCTCGCCCAACTGCACGTACAAACCAATTTTGTTTCGACTTTGCTCGACTCTATTTTCCATAAAACAATGTGAGAGTCAAATTATTTCTGGCCAAATGGCCAGTGAGGATTAAAAAAATTCATGAAGTGCATAATTGCTACGCAGAAAAAATTAAGGATTTGTAGAAACAACAATTATCAATTGGCTTTTAGGTAAGGCGCACCTTCAAAGTAGTACTTTAGTACTTCCTGTTTGATGTTGTGAAAGCGCAAGCTCTCACTGCGCACTGTTAAAAGTGGTTTCCAAAGATCATTAGCTTGCTTGTTCATCCCATTACGATACTGCACGAGGCCTTGCAGGTAGCGCGCTTCATGATCGTTTTCGATATCAGCTTGCTCTAAGTAAATCTTAGCCTGACGAACCTGACCCGAGCGCAAATGTGCGTGCGCTAAGACTCGCAGGTTACCTGGATCGCGCTCACCATCGAGATCAATCGCTAGCTTTGCGTATTCGATCGCTTTTGGAATCTGTTTATTCTGCCAAACGTAACAGTCTGCGAGCTCGATGTACGCTTTTGCTTTTTCTCGCGCTGGAAGCGACGGATGGATCAACATCTGTTCAAACCAAACAGCCGCAGTTTCAAGCTGCCACTGTTCTTTATAAAGGGTGCCAAGCGCCCAATAGATGTTTGGACTATCAAAATTAGTGTTTAGTAAGCGCAAAAGATCATAGGTAGCTCGAACTGGGTCATGTTTCGCCGCCGCACCGACCAAAGACTTCAGAGTCGTTTCTGAACCATCGGCGTAGAGATATCGAAGTTTTTGTCGGGCATAGACCAACTCATATTCGTGTTGGGTTGCAAACCATTTGGTTTTTAGATCGTACTCTGTCCAAACTACTTTTGCTTCATCGATGGTAGTAATTGTTGAGAGCATGCCGTCAGGTTGACGAAATTCTTCATCGACCCGAGCAGTCGCAATTAAATTAAGAATCTCCTGAACAAGATAAGACACATTCCACGGGTCGATAGCCAAGACCTTACGTAGTAGCGTTAGGGACTCGCGGTACTCTTTCTTTCTGAAAAAATAGTTCGCTTTCAGCCAATAGATCTCAGCCTGACTTTCGGTAGAAAGATCTGTTTGATCATTGATGCTCTTAAGAATCTCCATCGCTTTATCCGGGTCACGGTACTGCATGATGAAAGACGCATATTTAAGAGCGGTCTGTCTATTTCTGCCATCGATCCGGAACATATTCTCATAATGACGTTCAGCCCGATCGGTATTGCCAAGACGCAGGTAAACATCAGCGATATGACCTTGTACATCTGGATCAGCAGTAAATTTCGCTAAAAGGCTGTGAAGGAGCGCTAAAAGTTCGACCTTGTCGCCGCCGTCTACAAGTTGACGTAGGCGCTCACGGCCAATGAGATACTCTTCGACATTGACGCCGCTGAGTTTCAGGGTAGCCACAAGCAAACAAAAACGGATATCAGGGTTTTCTGGATGAGAGGCGTAGGCTTCTTCGAAAAGTTCCTTCGCCGTTTGGTATTCGCCAAGAGAAAGAAACTGGCCACCGATCTTTTGTACCAGAGCTGGATCGCCGTCTGATTTCTGAAGTATACGCTTATAGAACTGCACTGAACGCTTATACTCGTCAAACTCTTCTAGGACTTTGGCGATGAAGTAAAGGACGCTTTCTGCTGTCGATGAATCGTCTAGGGACATCAGAGCCATGCCAAGAGCGCGATTTTTGCGCGTGTCCGCCTGAACTTGATCACCTTGAGCTTTCGAAATACGGGACATCGCCAGCATCTCGTAAATCTGAATTTCCGTTGGGCATGTGCCTTTGTTTTCTTGCCACCATTCCGTCAAGGATTGGATCGCCTGCTCAGCGTCAGCAAACAAATCACGTTCAAGAAACTCTTGGCAGAGTTTTCTATGGGTTTCGAAGTTGCCGTAGACATAATAAGGGGCAGCTTGCTCGAATTGGAAGAAGAAGTGATCACCCTTCTTTTCATCGCCCATCTGGTAATAAATCTGGCTCAAACCGAAGTAAGCAATGTACCAAGACGGATCAAGGGCAACGCATTTTTCATAGTTATAAACAGCGCGCTCGTAGTTTCCTTGTTGCTCTAGAGAAAAACCGATCCCATGATAGGCTGCTGCGAGCTGACCATGCTGGCGCATGATCTCTTGGAAAGTATTAACAAGTTCAGCATGATTAGGACTGTCTTCTTGCTGCTCGATAAATGAGAGGCAAAGCTCTGAGGTCAAATCACCAGCGTTCTTTTTGAGATTTTTAATATACTGAGTCTTTAAGCGGTCCAGCTTCTTTAGCATAGAACCAAGCTCAATTCGGCGAATATGGATCAATAGTTCGTCTTTTCCATCTGCAGAATCAACAAGTACATCTAGACGTTTTTCTGCCTCACTGTATCTTTTTACAAAGATTAGCTTATTGATTTCTTCCAGCTTTTGCTCGATTGCTTTACGCATTGCAGTCCCATAAATCGAGATCACTGACCAGCAACAGGTCGCCCATTGCTTGTAAAGTGATGAACAAAAGTTTTATCGTCCAGTGAGTAGAGAACCTGAATGCATGTAGAATATGAGGATCTAGCGCAAGAAGATGATTGCGGGAATGATGGGAGAAAAACCGGTTTTTGCAAAAAAGCAAAAAAACAGAAATCCCCTGTTGGAACGAGCCAACAAGGGATTTTCTTATATCATATTAGCTATTTTACTATTCGCAGCTGACAGTCTTAGCGCGTGCGATCGCTGCCTTGAGTCTGGTTTTCGCTGCAGCGTCCCAGTAACCAATGGTGCTGTCGACAACGTTGCCTCGGCAGTCGGTTACAAATGTTTGTGGGATACCAGTCTGGGTGCTTAGTGCAGTCCAAACTTTACGGTCAACGTCCTTAACGACCGGATAGGTCGGCTGATGAGTCTGGATCCAACGGACGTAGTCTGCATCGCGGCTATCAAGACCTAAATCGATGAATTCAACGCGGTCATCAGTTGCGAACTCAGCTTTCATTGCTTTTACCTGCACTGCATTGCGCGCACACCAAGAACAGGTGATTGAGAACGCTTCCCAAACATGAACACGATTTGGAAAGTCGCTTAGAATATAGCGGCTGTCACGGCTTGGACCATTCATCCACGGAAATTCTGTTGTTGCTGGATCAATCCCAGCAGCAAAGCCAGTTGATGCAAAAAGACCGAATAGAATCGTTGCTAGTAACTTTCTCATAGAATAAATCCCCCCAAAGAAAAATCTAACGGATTAAAAATGACACCTCATTATCTCATTGGTTTACTGCAGAAGGGAAGCAAAGTTGCGAGAAAATGTGGTGAGCAAATTCTGCCTAAAGCGAAAAAAAAGCCTATTTTCCTTGTTATTATCATTAGACAACTTTTTATCAAATTTTTTTGGCGGAATTTAACTCTGCAGCTAAAAGAGGTAAAATCATCAGTAGAGAACAACATTAGCTGCATTTTTATGGTGACACCTTGAAATCATCAGTCTTCATTCTTCTATTGAATTTAGTTATGACTCTGTCCAGTCCGCTCTACGCCCAAGGCTTTTCCCAAGCGAAGCCATGGATGGGAATCGTCATTGAGACGAAGCTAAACGACGGAGTTCAAATCAAAGATACTGTTCCTGAGACCCCAGCAGCAAAAGCTGGGTTGAAGGCAGAAGACGTTGTAAAAAAAATCGACGGCGTGGTCATGACTGATGCGAAACAACTCATTTCCTACATCCAAGCAAAGGGTGTCGGTAACGAAGTGGTCATCGACATTAACCGTGCCGGCAAAGACATGAAGATCACACTAAAACTCGAAGCTAAGCCGGATGATCTCGAACTAATTAGAAAGTCTCTAGTTGGTAAAAAGATACCTGACTTTACTCTCGACTTGATTGACAAGCCCGGCAGCATCGGAGCAAAGGATCTCGTAAATAAAGTTGCTGTTATTGAATTCTGGGCTACTTGGTGTCCAGCTTGCAGAGATTCCCATGCTAGACTCTCTAAGTTCGCTGGAGACAAACCTGGGATTACAGTCTTAGCAGTATCTGACGAAGAAGTTCCCGAATTAAAAGCTTATAGCGAGAAAGTAAAACCGAAATTTACAATCGTGCGAGACACCAGCAGAGAATTTTCAAAACAGTTCATGGTGTCAGCGATTCCAATGACCGTCGTAGTCGATAAAACAGGAACTATCACTTTCGCAACGCTAGGCGCAGGGGTTTACCTTGAAGAAGCCATTGCTCATGCTTTGTCTCTAGAAAACAAAAAATAGATTAGAGTCTCA
Organism: Pseudobacteriovorax antillogorgiicola; assembly: GCA_945862295.1. Lineage (GTDB taxonomy): Bacteria > Bdellovibrionota_B > Oligoflexia > Oligoflexales > CAIYRB01 > CAMAXT01. The sequence continues at coordinate 8,704 of CAMAXT010000034.1, read as the reverse complement.
CATCGTAATAGAGACCTAAGCCATGGTCTCTTGTCGTTTCGCGCTCTGTATCACCTTTTTTCGCTAAATTTAGAATTTGAATGTTGTAGCGCCAGCCAATACCGATGCCGAAAACGATATCCTTCACACCAAAGAACATCGACCCAAGAAAAGAATCTTCAGGCATCGCAAGCGAAGATGGCTCGTTGAGGTCATCTTCAGGCAGGCGTTCGCTTGCATAAAGTCCGAGGCGTTTCTGAGTCGCATTGATAGCGTATTTACCAACACCCTCACCCACTAGCTTCCAGAATGGATTAAGCCTAGTTTTCAGTAAGAAGTAATTAACGTTGCCGCTACCGGTCTTCTCTTTTCCAGCGAAGTCCCAAGCGACCACATCCGTAAACCCAGGGCCCAAATCGAAGACAAAATCTAGTAGATTGATTGAAAACCTGGTGTGCAACCAGTGATCGTTCTCGACCAAAAACGGCGTACTAAATCCGGAGTTGTAAGCTCTTGCATGATTCAGTGAATAATGCCCTGACCACCAGGATCTTAAAAGGAGTCCAAAATCATTGTCCGCACGAAATGACTGTATACGGCGGTCTTTCTGTTCCGCAACCAACAGCTCACCGCGCGTTAAATTGAGTCCGTAGCGAAACATTTTAAAATAAAACGCATTATCTAGGCCTGCCCATTGCCGACGGTAGTGACTGCCTTGAGTAGTTGCATTGGTGCCTGCGGCCTTTACAACCGAATTACTGTAGCCATAAGCGATACCAGCTCTCGGCCCAACTGTGAATCCTGGGTTACCGGGAACGACAGGAATACCCATAAGCCCAGCAGCAAGTCCGCCTTCAGCGGTTGACGTTCGAGTGGTACCAGTAGTCTCATTGACTCCTTGCGTATATTTAAAGGCAATAATTGGCTGGATCATCCAATCAAACCCGTCGGGTTGCCAAGATGGAAACCAAGCGTTCTCTGATACTGGTGGTGGAGTGGCAGCTACCGGTTTTGCTTCATTTTTAGGATTTTGATGATCTTGTGAGTCTGTAGTTTCAGCTGCTTCGTCATCTTCGGTTTGTTTGACGTTTTTTTGCTGCTGCTTTTTAGATTTTACTTTCTTCTTGCGCTTTTTTTTCTTCGGCTCAACGGTTTCTGAGCTCTCATCTTCTGAAGTCTGACTAAAACCTACATGCTCTACAATCGACGTCGACCCTACTACAAAACTCAAAAACACTAGCATCCGGTATAGCGACATCGACAATTGTCCCTTCTTGGGTTACTTCTTTTTGACCTTCTTCGAGCCGTCTTCTTCGTAGTCGGCTGCTTCTCTCAGTGATCCATTCTGTTCATAGTAGCGACTACTTCGCAATTTATCATCAACGTATTCTTCAACTGAGCCCAATTTGCCATTTTCGAACCACATTTTGCTCGTACCTGACCTTTTACCGTTTTTATAGGTCATCTCAGAAATCATTTTTGACTTCTCGCTGTAGGGGCGAAAGACCTGAGCGTTCGCCGGCTTTATAAGAAGCAATCAACCTTGGCTTGCCATTCTTCATATATTCAGTCGAGGTACCGTCAAGGTCGCCTCCTTTATAAGAGAGTACTTGAATCAGCTTTCCTGTTTGATCAAACCGTTCAAACTTGCCGTCCAAGACCCCTGTTTCGTAGTTAGCTTTTTCGTGCACCTTACCGTTAGCAAAATAAGTCACTTCCACTCCAGATTTGCCTCCCTTAACAAACTTGGAGGTCCGTTCAAGTTGACCCTTTTCGTCCCAATAAGAAAACTCACCGTGCTCTTGACCCGAACTATAGCCACCCAAGAGCTTCTTCTTGCCGTCCGCCCAAAACTCCTGATACTTGCCCTCGCGCTCGCCCTGATGCCAACTTGAGTATTCAGTCAGGACGCCGTCGTCGTATTTTTTGTAGAAACCGCGAAATTTTTCTTTGCCTTCAAACATCATTACTTCAAGAGTAATCTTACCGTTTTCATCCCAGCTCCGGTGCAATCCGTGTTTATCATCTCTGACGTAGACGGATTCGCTGACTAACTTTCCTGTACTCCAGTGCCAGGTTTGAAATGTTCCATTTTTTTTATCGTCTTTGTAGAAACCCTTTAATTTAAGTTTTCCGTTTTCTGAATACTGCTCAAATGATCCCTCCAACTTCCCAGCAGCGTAATGCGCCGCCTGTCGAATCTTGCCATCCGAATAGAATTCTTTCACCAAGCCGTCTTGAGCTGTTGCCTGCGTCGAGACAAGTAGTACGATCAACGTTGAAAATAGACATGCGAACATCGGCCCACCACTTGCTGGGTTAATCTAAAGACGTTTCTTTTGTGACAAAGGATGCATCGGTTTAAACCCCAGCCTTCCTGAGGAAGGGGTAAGGCCAGGTTGGAATAGTGGCTTACGGGGATTTGGATTCTGTCAAAAATCAGGGTTTTCTCTAGTTCCCTTGCGCCAGTCTTTTGAAGGCAATGCGAGCATTTTCGTTAGCCAAAACATCACCCAAGCGCAAAACTGTCAAACCCTCGTACAATCCCTGCGGGTTCTCCGGGGACCGCACATGGGACGCCATCCTATCCCAGGACTTCGCGTCAGCAAGATTTCCTGCAAGAGCATTTTCACCTTTGATCGGCAGATTTTGTCTTTTCGCTTCTTCGCCAACCCAGCGCACTAACGTTGATGCTGCTGATTGAACTTCCGGTCTATCTTGGCCGTCTTGCATCTCTAAAGCAGTAAAATGCAAAACAATCCTATTATGTTTGCTACGAACCGAAAGACGACTAAACAAACTTAAAGTATCGCGGTAGCCGCGACCCTTTTCGTCTTGCATCCAAGACTCAGAGTCCAAATTTACAAGTCCGGCAGATATCTCCGCGAGCCGGTCGCTAAAGCTGATACGTCCCTTTTCGCTAACAGTTCCAATGCGCCAGTGAATTCCGGGAATTTTTGCTCCGATATCGATACCTTTAAACGGTGAACCTTCGGAAGAAAAAATAGCTATCGCTTCTGACATAATAGTCTCGCCATGTTCAAGGAGCGAGGACTGATACCAGGCGATGTACTGCCGGCCTATGGGACTCTTATAGTGATTAGATTCGATCCACTTTTTAGGGCTGATAGGCGGCATCGCTGGAGCGTTAATTTTTGGATCGAGTTTCTCTGCGTACTGCTTCCAACTTTTCACCGCTGGCTGGGAATAGGATTGAAACGCGCCGCGACTCGGATATCCGGAATCTACGTCATGAATGTTATAGGACGGATACCTAAGCTCGCCAGAAGGTCCAAGGCTAATATTGATCTCTGAAATCTTTTCCGCGTAGGTGCCAAAGTGATCCTGAAAAGCTGAAAAAAACTCTCTGTAGTCAATGACTACGACCTTTGACGACCAAGCTGAGACGGTTTCTTTTGAGGCCTTGCCCTGCTCGCTTACATACTGCAAATCCTGCTCTGAATGTTGCGCGTTGGTGTACTTAGTCCATAGCCAAGAGGGAAGGGGTATATTGCAGTCATCACCGACGTTGCCACCACATTGATGGGTCGATAGGATAGGAATCCATTTTAGACCTGCATCTGTTACCGCTTTGGCTACGCGGTCGTAATAGTTCCAAGAAAACTTATTGTCTTCTTTTTCTACGAGCCCCCACCAGACATCAGTAGAGACTCCGTAAGCGCCTAGCTTTTTAATCTCAGTTAGCTCGGAACGAAATTTTGCCCAAGCGATTTGGCTGGTAGAAGACTCAGGTGCATGGGGATCACCTATGACAAGAGGTGCCATGACATTCATGTTAGGTCTAAGTTCTGTAACTACTGCCGCAGGAGCCGAAACTGGGTCCTGCGTTCTTTTTCCGAAACAACCAACAACCAATAAACTCAAAGGGAGAAGCACCCAAATCCGCATCGATTCCTCTATGGTTATGGAGCGACTGGAGAGCTACTAGGGAGCAACGTCTTCAGTCCCACTTACAACTATTTTTACAACTGAATCTTCACCGAAATTGTTATCCAGCAAAGAAACCATTTTATCTTTACGTACCGGATTTGCTACAGATTTGCCATCAATAAAAACTTCCCAGACTGCATGTTCAGGGACGTTGTCTGCGACTGTAAACTCCCGGTCGACTTGTGTGATCGCTCGGTACTTCAAAAAGACTGTTCCGGCCCGGCCATTGCCACAATCGGCACTGACTTCTCGCCCCCTAAGAACAACATTTTTAGCGCACGATGGATCTGAAAAATCGACGACTACGGCTCTATTCAGTGGCTCGTAGCTGAGACGGAACGTCATGTCCTCTGGCTTATATCCAATATCAAAGCGGATATCTACAATACGCCCATCGACGATGTCATCAGCAGAAAAAATAATGTCAGAAGTATCTACCGTTGCTGCGACTGGCAAACCGGTGCCACGGTCTAAAACTGTAGTCTTGATTGCGGAAGCTGGGTCGGAAAGTGCCGCAGCATAGCGGGTAATGCGCCCGAGTTTGGTGCGGAATACTATTTCTACATCTTCTCCGTCACGCGGAGCATTCGTGAACACAACTTTCTTCGCTTGAGTATCATAGCTGTAAGCCGTAACTGCTTGGCTAGCAACTTTGACCGTCATCGGTTGATAAAGGATATCGGTGTTTGACAAACTAAAGTCAGTGGGAAGCGGTGTGTCGATCCTATAACTTACCTTGACTACACCATTGTCAACCGGTTCATTTTCGAAAACGACCTCTTTCTCTATGTCGTCGTATATGTAATCGCCAGAAGAAACCGGAACGTCATTCACTTTGACCGCCAGAGTCTTGCTATCAATCGCGCCAGCGATCTTGAAATTTTTATATTTCTTAACCGCACCGTAGAAATAATTTGCCACTAGGTTTTGATCGCCTGCAGAGAGATCAGAGATTGTCAGAATGTTGCCGACTAGTGAGAATCCTGTTGTCTTCGCCACACCGTCAATATCAAGCTGGAGAGTGCCCGCGTCAGGCGGAAATTTCAGTGTAAATTCTCTCTTAACAATCTTCCGTATGTCTTCAGAGATTTGCTGCAGTGTCGTAGTGTAGTTGGCTTGACAAATTGAACCCCAACGACCACCCGTTTGCTCAACCCCTGCTTTATATTTAGCAGCAGTGAAAGCAGTCCCTCCACATTCGTTTGCACCTTCAAAGAGTCCGTAAATTTTTGCTTGATCCGCTGGGCGGATACTTCTTAGGTAATCGACCATCTGAGTGACTGTTTCGCCTGGCTCGCCTGGACACCCCTCACCTGTGTGGCTACCGCAATTGTCTTCATCGCTTACAATCAAGATACCTATCGCTGCATTCGGCCTTAACCAAACGTTAGTTGCGCCATTACATTCGCCCTTTAATGCCTTAATCGACATGGGGAAGCCTTTTTCGATAACAGTATTACTAAGAACAATATCACCAATAGCCTTTGAAAAAGCTGTAGCGCGATCAGAGTCTGTTTTTTTAATAAGCCTGTTGTTTCTTAGACATGGATCAGAAGTGGTAACGACAGCGATCTGCCAATCAGTGTTATCTAATTTCGAAATTAGCTGATCTAGTTTTGCAGCTAGGTTAGCCTGCTCGTCGCCCATTGACGTTGAGTCGTCCATAACGACTAGTAGATCAAGTTTACCGGCTTGTGAGATCGCGAATGTTTCAGGATCTGCGCGCTGAGCGTCACGGCCTTGTTGAAAGGACTGCATGCCTTGCGCACGCTCAAGTTGGCGGATATTTACTTTCGTTGGAGCCATTTCTCTAAGTGTTAAAGCCTGATCGACAAAGTAAAACTCGGGCTCGTAGGTTGCCGAAATATCTTCGACGGTAACTGGATTAAACTCGCGTTCAATTTTAACGAGACGCCTTCCCGTAGGAGGCGGTATGATGACTATCGGATTTTCAGGATTAATTTCCGGTTCAGCAGGGGCGACTTCCGGTTCTGGATTTTCCGCAACAGCATCGGCTTCTTTTGCGACCGGCTTTTTGGGCGAGCTTGCGGAAAATTCTGCTTCGCTGCTACAGCCAGCGAATGTAGCTGATAACATTAAAAACAGATAACCTACTAATTGCATCATTGTGTTCCTCTAATCCCAGCGGCTGGCCAGTTGGGAAGCGCCAGACTTGAGGGGTGGTTCGGTTCTAGCTAGGGAGGCCTTTAACAAAACTGCGACTATGGAGTTTTAGTTAAGTAAATACAAATATTTACGGGTGGCAGAAGTACGAACGAATATCAGGAGCGTTACTCAACTTAGTCCTCAAGTGCTGATTTCATTTTTGTTTTGGTATTATTTTGCTGAAACCCACTTTGGTATGACGCGGTCATAAAAAAATGTTTTGAAGCTATGCAGATCACCGACGAAGCGCCAATGCCAAGGTTCGTAAGCAATGCGTCTTTCTCTTTTGTCTTCGGGAAAAGACATCTCAAAGTGAAAGCGTCCAGCATTTTTGACCAGCCATTTGTAAGACGCTGTTTTTTTAAACGTCGTATCAATCGCCATCTCTTCTCTAACGAACGATCCATCTCCGATATCAAGGGAGTAGCCGGTATGGTGTTCTGAATATCCAGGAGGTGCGCATACTAAAGATCTTTTTTCTTTTGATTGATTTTTTAAACGCGCACCATGAAAAAAAAGATCATGCTGACGCTGATAGTCACGAAATCCTGACATCGGAAACAGGTAAACGCCATCTTTTTTAGCCTTTGCTTGCATAGTTATGAACATCTTCGCAGCCGCTTCTCGTAAAAATACCCGGCCCATGTCTTCCACCGCTTGCAGGCTATGCGGGTCGGCTGCCTGGTAACGCAAATGACCAAGTACCTGCCGTGGCATGAGAGATTCGATCGATTTAACGACTAGGAATCCAGCAGCAACCACTGCTATTCCCGCGAGAAACCCACGCCAAAATCCCGCTAATTTAGAAAACCAAGGCAACACTCTCGTCTCCATTGAAATCCGCTCCCCAGGGGTTCGGCCAGGAGAGAAACAAATTTAGGCTTTTTCAAAAAAAAATATATTTATTCAAATTTATCGGATGATTGGCTATCTTAGTTAAAACGGAGGGACGATATGGACTGGACGATGGTTAAAGGTGAATGGGCCTATTTCACTGGCGCATTCATTACGATATTTTTTATCATCGACCCCTTCGCGGTGATTCCAACTTATTTATCGCTGACGGAACGTTATAGTGACCAAGAACGAAGAAGCGTGCGTATGCGCGCGGTCCTTATCGCCTTCGGCTTGCTAGTCATGTTTGCTATTTCGGGCACAACGTTTTTTGAATTCTTCGGCATCACACTCCCAGCATTTCAAATCGCCGGTGGCATATTGCTCTTCGCTCTTGGATTCAATCAGGTGAACGCCAAGCAAGAAAAAGTCAGTCGGATAGAAAATCAAGAAGGTATGGAAAAACAAGACATCTCCGTTTTTCCGCTTGCCATGCCGATGCTCGCTGGTCCTGGTGCAATCTCAACAGTAATCCTACTATCCACAAAGACCGGCTCTGTGCTGAGATTGTCGGAACTTACTCTCGCAATCACGATCTGCATGACGTTTACGTTTATAATTTTGAAATCATCGCCCTATCTTTTAAAACTACTAGGCCGCACTGGCTTGAATCTTCTATCGCGGATCATGGGAATTATTCTTACCGCTGTGGGTATCCAGTTTGTCATAAATGGCATTCGCGAAGTCGCACATATATGAAGACTCAGATGTTTCGAGCGGCACAGTTTAAAACACAGGCCTGGAAAAACGGCGGTGGCTCGACGTTAGAACTCTATAAATACCCAGATAACGATCAGTACGATCTTCGGCTGTCGATTGCAACGGTAGGAGCATCAGGACCTTTTTCCAAATTCCCAGGCTATCTGCGCACTATCATCCAACTTCAAGGTGCACCCATGAAGCTGAGGCACCCTTTATTGAATAATGTTAAAACGCTTGAACGTCTTAACCCCTATAATTTTGACGGCGAATGGGAAACCGATTGCGACGTGACTGAGCTCGCGCGCGACTTCAACGTTATTTACAAAAAGACTGCTACGGCTGTCCAAACAAGCGTCCAGTGCTTGGAAACTAACGGTACGAGCACTTTACCCAAACAAGGCAACAAAATCTTTGTTTACTGTCTGCAAGGTGCGATCAATATAAGTACAATTGGAGAGAGGGCTGTAGCAACAGTACATGCAAACGAACTTTGTATCATCGATAGAAAGGTAGTGGCGGAAGACCTTGCAGTTACTGCTAATAAAGACGGCGCCATGGTCATCATCGTCATGCAGTCCGTTATAAGCTGACGCCCCACTGAGCAAGGATCTCGGACTCTTCACCCGCACTCATTGCTTTTTTAAAGCGAGCACCCGAAACACCTTTAACTCTCTTCTCGCAGTCCGGCCAGTTCGAGTGCCGTTGGGGGACGCCATTGATCATACTTAAATAGGAATATGCGGATGGCTTTGGCCCGGTTTTCGGCTTCATTTCCGGAAGATCGGTATTTTCTGGAATGTCTTGAATTGGCACGTCATACCTCGACAAAGGACCGGAGTAGAGTTTCGGTTTTGGCCCCTTACTGAAGCCAACGGCGATTGCATCACAGCGTTCGTTGCCTGCAACTCCCGTGTGTCCTCTGACATAGTGCCATTTAATATTTTTTCTCGAAGCAGTCTGAACATACATCTCTTCCCACATGTCGCGGTTTGCAACCTCTTGACCTTCGGCA
>CAMAXT010000033.1 GCA_945862295.1 Pseudobacteriovorax antillogorgiicola | reverse complement strand
AGGAATTTTAAGGACCTTTTAACAGTGTCCTTACGGATCTAGCGAGTAAGGACTATGCCGAGTCAGCAAAAATATTTTGCAATAGCAAGATTTTCATTCGGATGTGATTCGGGGCAGATCCTTCGCCTGTGGCTCAGGACACGATTTTGTGAAGCTCCTTTAACATGGCGCGCTGTTTTTCGTGATCTTCGCGCAAAGCATCAAAAATTCGTTCCATAAGTCGGTTTCCTGTTCGAAGTGTTGGCTAGTTCGATGATAGTGTTGAGACGTTCGTTAGGTCACCATGCTGCCGTCGATTGGGATCAGTGATTTGCTTGCGACCCAGGGTGATATTCTTCTGGGCCCGGATGTCTTTATTGCTGTAGGTCCAGCATTCTCCCGACTTATCTAAGAACACCACCCAGTATAGGTCGTATTCGCTGGAGTAATCGATGAGCAAATGGGCAAAACCGTCGCCTTGCGGAGTCGTGACGGGGATAGCGGGGTCTAGTTGAAGTAGGATGGGAGTCGATGCGACGAGCGATCGATGTTAGAGCTTGATCATATCGAGATGTGGTGCCGCGGTGGACAACACGAGGCCGACAATCTGACGTTGCGGTGCCGTCGCCACAACCAGTACGCGACCGAACGAGAATTAGGCGCAGATTTTATGGACAAAGCTCGAGCATCTAACCGAAACGTCTAGGACGACATCGGTTTACGCTGCGAGAACACTAGGAAGTTTCTCCAGGATCCTGATCGGTTTTGGGGTGATGCGCATGGTTCGACTTTCTAAATTTACTTAAAACGAAAGAGGCTATTTGATTCTTTCATTCACTTGCATTGCGAAGGAACGACAACGTGGTTGGCCAAAAGTCCAGCCGTCCAGTGTGACGTCCCTTCGGAAAATATACACCCAGAGTCAGATCATTGATCATCAGTAAATTTTCAGAAGACCCATTCAAAGTCAGTCGCCAACCCGGGAGAAACCGCCAAGGTAAGGTTAAAATCCCCGGACACTCGGCTTCAAAGCTAAATTCTATGCGCGAAAAATTAGCTGACACCGTAAGCGGCACTGCTTGGCGGTGTCCCTTGCCCTTGCATTCCTGCGGCAATTGATCTGGCGGGGAAAAAACCGGCATTTCTTTGCGAGCAACAGGTCGTCCAGCTTGATCCAAGTTCCACTTCGGATGAATGAAAAATTCACCCGCACTTATGCGATCAAATGCGTCCCCGGTCTCCACGTTTGGGACAATTTTCATCTTCGTTTCAATCGATTTAATCACTTGATCGACAGAAAAATCTGCCGCGAAAATCCCGGTACTCGGACCACTATTTTTCACTTCATAAACAGCGAGATTGAGTTCGCGGTTATTGTAAACAAGCGGCCAGTGATAAATTTTTGATACAGAATCATCCATAGCTGACGGCGTCATGATGTGACTGACACCTTGCCAATTGAGCATTTTATCTGTGAGACTATTTCCGCAGGTCAAACCCTTTTGCAGAGGTGCCGTAACTGCTTCCGCCCCGTCCATTGACTGAATGCGCCACGCACGCACATCAAAAAGATGGGGCAGCGGTCGTTCTGCTTGGGTTTCTGGTAGAGAATTTTTACAAACATGGACCCGCGCATTGTTCTGGAGAAAAGACAAATCAGCCGGTATCTGCCGCTGGGAATGGGACGCGAGAAATGCTTCAGGCAACGCGATATTCATTTCAACTAAAGAAAGACTGAGCACAAGCAATAAGACGCTGCGTGGTCGAAGAATTGTAAATTTCTGCAGTAAAGCAAAAAACACCGGTAGGCCCTGAGCTAGTATTGGTAACAACGCGACGGCAGCGTAACGCACAAGACGTTCCGGAAATCTCATCGTCGATAACCCTGGGCTATAGGTCCAAATCAGATCACCGAACCGCAAGTGCCTACCAAGAGCAAGTGTAGCGATGGTGAATCCGAGCAGCAGAAGCATCCTACCCCGACGAGATTTGAAACTTACACCTGCTCCGAGCACAAAACAGGTACTCGCAATAATTCCTAGAGCAAGACTTGGATACCACCAAACGACAGAAATTCCGTAGCGCAACTCTGGCCATGGATATTCCGGGTCAGAAAGTGCCGGCAGCAACCAAGGAGATATGACATCCAAGATTCGTACAAAGTGTGTCGAGTAGCTAAGGCTCTCTCTTAGGCCAAAACCCAGCCCGCGATCGGTAAAGGGAAAAAGCTGCATGCCTTCGAGAAGCTGAGGGAGGATCAGCACTGTGCTGAGCACAACCGCCAAAACCATACTGGTAAACAGTTTCCGCATTAGATGCGGCACACCAAACCTATCTCGAAAGGACCAAGCCATGAGTACAACAAGAATAAAAGCAAAACCATAGGCAAATGGATCACCAGCATTGAAAATAAACGTGGCAAAAATTCCACCGGCAGTAGCCCAGCCGAATTGCGTATACCGAGTCACACCAATAATCGCTCGCAACTGGCAATAAACCGCCAATGCTATCCAAGGTAATGTTTCCATTTCGCCCGGATGGAAATGCAACGACCAAACAAGCCCAGAGCCGAGAAACATCGTGGACGCGAGGCAACTAAAGAGCTGATGCCGGGTCAGTAAGCCAAGCAAGAGCGAGAATCCTAAACCTGTTAGCACGTAGTGCAGAAGAAGTTGCAACTGAAAAACCTGTTGGTGCTCAAACAGCAAATACAGCACATTCAATGGATATAAAAGTGCGTACAAAGGATTAGCCAGTAGCGGTACGCCCATTTGCAGATAAGGGTACATGAATGTGAGATTGCCGCTGCGAAGATTCTCAAAAAAATAAATCGAGATCGCTGTTTTGTGATGGAAAAAGTCTGGATGGCCAAATCCTGCATCGCTAAAAAAGACTGCGGGAAATTGTAGGACAGGTAGCAGGGCTCATAGGAGTAAGAATAAGGACCAAGTCAGTCGACTGGTAGAGTTTTGATCTGACGGTATCGTGTCTTGGTTTAACATTGGTGGTCAATGATGGGGTTTGGGTTGGATCGGGGCATATGTTGGGTCACTCGGGGTTAATAGTGGGTGAATTGTAAAGGTATCTGAGGTTCTTTTAATCTTTGCGTTCCTTCAAGCCTGGATTGCGAGATGAGGCGTTTTACTAAATGATTGCTAAGAAAATTGTCGAGCATACGAACATTGAGTTATATAGGAGGCTCCAACCTTTATTAGTTACTTTCTTCCCGTCAGCGTATTGATGGGATTATGTTGTAGATGAAAGAAGCGGCCTAGGCGCTTCCGGGAGTGCCAGTATTGATTTATCAGTGCTTTGCCACGTGAGTGCTATGGGGAACGGACCTTCAAGTGCAGGTAGTGCAGCAACATTGACGGCAAACGGTGTCAGAACGGATTTCGCTACCTCGAGTAGATAGGTTTGTCTCTGCGTCCGTTGCGGCAAAACTTGGTCATCAGTTGCAACGACCTGGACTACGAGCATCGTTTTAGCGTCGTCTTTTCTGATACGCGTTACGACTCGTACTGGTTTTCCTGAACTTAACTCAGCGACTGATGCGTAGATCTGAAATAGGGCAGATTGCCATAGTGAGACTGGGATATCTGGGATGTTTATGGTTTCTACATCGGTAAGCAGGTTTTGAAATTGGACGTTTCGGTATTTTCTGTTTTGGCCGATGAGCTCTTGTGCTGATTCAATGACCGGTGTCAGCGAATGACAAATCTTGTCAGCATTTGTTTTTAGAGCAATACCGCGCCATAGTCCTGCAATGCGCGCGCTGAATGATGATACCTCGGCTATCTTGTGCGCTAGGATTGACGCATTGATAGCGAGGTCAGAGATTTCACCGGCAACGGTTGCAATCGTGATGATCTGTTCATCTAGAAGGTTGCTGTCTTTGCTGCGACCTTGAGTTTCAGATAGGCCACGAATAAATTTTCTAGAACCCCGGTCGGCAACGCCTTCCTGCCATTCCATGAGCATGTTGTGTAATAGACTGCCGCGTTCTGCGATTTCTGTCCCAACAATATCGGAAATGTCTTCTGCATTTAGATTCATTGTTTGCACATGATCTAAAAAGCTCTCAGTTGTGTTGCCTAGTTGAATGGCGAGGGAGTCGAGTTCGGCGAGTTCTGATAGCCTTTTCTGCAAACTGAGAATCTCGTCATTCAATGCTTTGACTTGGGATTCAACGAGATCACGTTTTTGCGAAATTTTATGCATCTGCTCGCTTTTGAGAGAAAATGCTTGCCCGACTAAGTCTTTGGCTGTAGCAAGATCTTTCGCGGGAATACCGGTAGCGAGGATCGGTTCTTTGCCTGGTACAGTAAAGCCACCGATCGGACTGACGGTCTTCGCCCAGTCAATAAGTTCGCTGCCTGCTTTCTTTAACCGCTGGTTAAAGACAAACTCTCTTGCAACTACGAAAATACAGATTAAAAGCGCTATTGCTAGGCAAGTGATAAGGAATGGATTGCGGTAGGCAATACTGCTGCCGCCTGCTTTCAATAGGTATTTATCGAAGCTGTGCTTACTGACGATCGGTGCAGCGAATGGTCCCTCTGCTTGCGTCTTTTCATTGTAGATAACGACACCGTCCCCACCGATAGCTAGGTCGAGGTTGCTAAATGTAGTTGTTAATTCTGGCAGCGCGCTGAGCCAATTTAGGTTTATGTGCACCATACCTAGTAGGTACATAGGTAGCCCGTTGACATCGGCCAAGTTTCGAATCATGACAAGCGACGGCGTTCCTTCGTGGGACATCCAGAAAGAGTTCGTCTCTATCTTTTTGGAATCCTGGCAATTGTAGGGGACGTAACGGCCCTTAGAGCTCTTTACAACTGGCTCACAGGTCGGGGACATCAATGTTAGCTGATCGAGAGCCCCTGTTTGAAGCTGCGCATCAAGGGTGCTTTTGATGGAATGCTGGAGCTTGCCATCGATGTTGTATTTCAAAGACTTGTCGGTGGCGACGTTATCTATGAGCTGTGAAAGCTTGGTCTTCGCGTTGGTTAGGGCTATAACATAAGCCCCTCGTGCTTCGATCACCGCCGCTCGCCGGTCCTGGATCTGGCCCTCAAAAATAGCGGCGATCATCGCTGCAACAATAGTAATTCCTAATATATATGAAGGGTTGGCCCTTAACATGCGAAATCCCATGTCTGTATTCCCACTATGTGGCTGATTTGATTAGATTTTATTTGGTGATCGGCGATCCGTCAATGGCAATCCTCGTTCCGTTAGGTATTAAAAAATTCAATATATTTTATGGATTATTTAAAAATTAATATAATTTTATAAAATAGATTGCCAATTTAATAAAATGTTGCTATCTTTATAGATGGTGGTCTATTCGCCACCATGTCTCACGCTGTTGTTGTTTTCCAAATGTTGTTCTTCCCAAGGAGTTGATTATGACGAGTAGGATGCCCTATCCACGTTTTCGTGGACGTTCCCGCCCTTACGCCATCATCTTGGCCACATTGTTACCAGTGGTCGTTAGCGGATGCGCTGAGTCAGATTCCGGAAAATCTAGCAAAAGAACAGTGCCAACAAATTACGTCGAAGGCTCTTTTGTCGTGACTGCTGATAGCTCTAAGAGCGCTGACAGTCTCAAGAGTTCTTCAGAAACCGTTGCAATTGAACTCGGTTGCCGCGTTGCTGCATTCGATCCAATCAATTGGGGATCGAGCGAAAGCACTGGCGTTGTCTCGCAAGAAATGCGCGAAACTTATAACGTCAGATTTGAGAACTGTGATTTTTCAAAAGAAGGCACTAGTTCAATCCTCAAAACGTTCGAAGCGCAATCTGGTATTACTGGAGTCGAGGCAGAAGCACTAGCAACTGCAGATCCAATTAAAGAAAACGATCCAGATAAGAAAAGCCAAGGGCACTTAGCATTTATCAAAAGAGATCAGGCTTGCAACGCTTCTGAGCGTGAAAACACCAAGCCTATCATCGTTGCGGTTATCGATTCAGGTGTTGATATCGATCACCCAGATTTGAAAGACATGTTTCTAAAAGACAGCAATGGCCGCGTTATCGGCGCAAACTTTGTTGGTACTGGTTCTCAGATGCCACCAGACGATAACTGGAACGACAAAGCTGGTCACGGAACACATGTCGCAGGTCTGATCGGCGGGATGGCAAATAACGGTCAAGGCATCGTCGGTGTCGGTTCTTGTGCAAACATCAAAATCATGCCGATCCGCGTTCTTAATGATGAAGGTATAGGTACATCAATAGAAATTGAGCGTGGTGTTAAATGGGCAGCAGACAAAGGCGCACACATCATCAATCTTTCACTTGGCTATACTGCGGTCACCTTTCAATCTAACCCGAGACACTCCCGCAGCCTCTACGCTGATTTAGCGAAAAAAGATGTTGTTGTTTTTGCAGCAGCAGGAAACGACGGTTATGTTAACGGCAGCGAAGCAGAAGAAGGTGGTCGCCAGTTTCACTATCCTTCAAGTTACGATAACGTTATTTCTGTAGCAGCGACAGATAACCGCGGTAATTTGACTTCGTTCTCTAACCGCGGCGAGCTCGTCGATATCGCAGCTCCAGGACTCTCGGTTCTTTCGACGACATTTGATGGTCGTTACGGCCGGATGAGTGGTACGTCAATGGCAACTCCGGTTGTTGCTGGTGGCTACGCTCTAGCATTAGCATCTGCAGCTGGCGGTATGGCGCAAAACGTCGACCGCATAGACGCAGGAACAGCGACTAGTTTACTTGCAAATGCAGTTCTTTCTGATGTATCGATTCCTCATGGTAGTGTTGCATCTGCTGGAGTTATCGACTTAGAAAAACTTGTTAAAGCAACCATCGCTCAGTATCCGAAAGTTTCTAATCAGCCAGAAGACAAGCCAGAGGATAAACCAGAAGACGACATAAACCCAGTTACTCCCGTAACTCCAACTCCTGCTCAACCGCAGCAACCGCTGCAGCCAGAGCAACCAGCTGTTAAGAATTTTGAATTTGCTGGTCTTAAAGACGGCCAAAAAACTGGCTTACCCCAGGCTCTTGAAGTCCAGAATTTACCGAAAGATACTTATGCGGTTTCATTCTATTGGGGCACGTCGTACTATGCTTTCACAAAAGTATTAGTTAAAGGCAATGCGACCTCAGTGAAAGATGCCGATAAATGGTATCTCTACGGCAACAGAACTTTAACAGCTGTTGCATTCAACAAGAGTGGTCGCATTCTTAAGCAGATCAAGGTTAACTTGGTCGGCTACTAAGATCTCAATCTGGGATTAAGTCCTGGAAAAAAAACCACCCTAACTGGGTGGTTTTTTTATTGTCTTTGTTACGATTTTTTTTCTTCGACCAGCTCGATGAGTAGGCCACCTGTTGATTCTGGATGGATAAAGGCAATGCGAGTTTCATGTGCGCCTGGGCGCGGGGATTCATCAATTAGACGCACACCCTTTTTCTTCAAACTCGCTAGCGCATTTTCAACCGAATCCACCAGCATGGCGATATGATGAATGCCACTGCCTTTTTTTTCTAAGAACGATGCGATTGGTCCCTCACCATTACTTGGAATAAGGATTTCAAGCCTCGGTCCGGTCTCGCTGGTGCTTGATGAAGAATACATGGCAGTTAAGGTTTTTTGTTCTTTTACAAGTTCGTCGCCGTGAAAACCTAGGCCAAGTATGTCGGTAAGAAAAGTTCTGGCTTTCGCTGGATCCTTTGGAGCGAGGCCAACATGATTGATACCGAGAACTTTAAAATCATTTGCCATTGCTAAGCCTCATTAAGCCAAAAAAACCGCTCTGAATTAACAGAGCGGTAAAATATATCGTTTTAACAGAGAGACAGAAACTTATATCTTATCGCCGAGGCCGATTGCTTCGATCGCGTCTTTCAGCTCTTTTTTCTGATGCGGCTTTAAGATCGCTTTGTTGTTAAACATTGTAACTAATGCCGTCTTAGCATTGCTAGTGATGTTCAAGTATTCTGGAGCGTCAAGCTCGTTGAACTTTTTAAGGAGTTTAACAAAGACTTCGTCACGGTCGATATCCGCACCGGTGGACCATTTGCCCTTGCGTAGCGCGTTTGTTGCGAGAGCAACAACACGACTAAAGCGTGCGCCGTTAGTGCCTGAACGTCTGGATTTCCCAGCTCTTCCTTTCGCCTTTAAGCGTGTAAGAAGTTCGTCATAGCTATATGCAAATTTGGACTCGACTTCCTTCACTCCAAGTGGAGTATCTTGGACCGAGCTCCAAATTATGTTCAATGTATCCCCAGGCCGTAATTCCACGGTTGTCATTTGTCCCTCCCTACGTATTGAAAATCTCATCCGGTTGTTTAGTTGTCCGGTGTAAATACACATTTATGGGTATAGAATAAAGGTTTAAATAGCCCAAAATGTTTACTACGTAATAAATACGCTTTCGCATATTGGCTTCTTCATTCAAATGCAACCAAGCCGGATTCAACTTCTACCATGTGATGCCGGCTATTTATTAAATGTATAAGATATTGTCAATAGTAATCACATTCAATTTTAAAAAAAAGCCAAGATTCATATATTTTTTCAAGAACAATAATACATAAGCAATTACTTTGAGTTATCTAAAAAAGGTTATAAACGGCCATTCTGACGCTGCTGCAAGCTGTTGCATCCATTTCATAATTAATTAGAATGATTGAATATTTTCAAATCGCATGGATGTCTCTCAATGTGGTCTGGCCGGAGTCGTACATTTCAAAAGATCTTTCCCTTTATATTACTCGGGATGATTTTAATGCGTTTGATCTGGATGCAGCTGCGAACCTATCCGGTGGAATATGAAAATAGGGCGGTCGCTAGTTTGGCGGCAGCCACCTCGGAGTTCCCTGGAGTCTGCCCGCAAGGACCAGCGGGTATCGATCATCGATCTGAACTTTTAAATTTCGGCCTCAGATACACTGATGTTAATTTACTTGCTCCGGGGTTTACCGGCGCAGGACTGCTCCTTTGCAAACTGGAGCAGTTCGACTCAAAAGCTTTTGTACGGATGAATCAGCTTTTGTTTTGTGCCTCAATCCTAGCAGCTGTCATGCTGACTAGATTTATTACAAGCAACTGGATGCTTTCGCTTGTGGTTGCAGCGATGCTTTTTAGTCGCGGGATGCTGCTCGCCGGTATTGGCAGTGTTAGTACGTCTTACATCATTATGTTTCTATTCATGGCCGGGTTCGCCTGTTTTGCGCATTTTTTCCGGTCAGGGTCAAAGATCATGGCGCTACTGGGCACCGTTTCGTTTTCCCTGCTGATGCTTTTCGATCGGTCCCTGTGGTTTGTTTGCCTGGTACCGCTCAATTTACTTTTTTTCGCTTGGCTGTTAACCAGAAATCTTCCTGGCTTTCAGCTGCTCAGAAATCAAACAGGAAAACACACGATGAAAACCGCAGATCTCTCATCTTTGAGGCATGGTAACCATGGCGATTTTAGCTCGCAGTTTGCCCGAATGGCAGGAACGTTTCGTTGGTTTTTTGGTATTGAGTTTGGATCAAAAGATATTCCGGTCGAGCGCGAAGAACGCCATGAGAAGAGATCGTCTCCGCTGGTGCCAGGCGGAATTTTTCGCGTGATGAACTTGGATTTTTACAATTGGATTTACGACCGTGCCCGCGGCCTGAAGCTTGCCGTTCTTTTGTTTAGCGGTTGTTTTTTTGGTCTGGCTACTGATTTTATTTTGTCACGCTACATGTCTGGATCCTACGACACAGGATATTTCACCCATCTTTTTCCGATAAGCGAGTTGCTGACCACCATAAGTAGTAATTCTCAAGGGTTTCTTTGGACGCAGCTTGGCCGCGTCGATATGCACCTCATTCTGAGCTTCTTCATCACTGCTATTTGCACGGTGCAGCACCCTCGGGCAGGGTTAGCCGGCTTTTTCGAGCTCTCTACGATGGCACTTTTTTTATGCATGGGCGTCGCACTTTTTGGCACCTTTACTGACGCTGCCGAATACCGTTGGGCTATCGACCATTATAAAATAATAGGTCGAAAACCGATCGAAGCGGTCTATGGAATCAGGGCCTGGATGCAGTGGCTTGAGCCACTGATATTAACTATGGGAGTTGTCGGATTTTATAATTTGATGAAAGTGTTGGATACTAGGATATCTGGAAAAATGAATTGATTTAACTTAGGTGTCTGGTTTGATAAAGTTGTTGGCGATGAGATCCATGATTTGGAGCTGCTTTCTTATGAAGAGAACACAATCAGTTAAAACAGCGGCTCCGTTTAAAACGATAGTACTTTCTGTACTTTTGCAATTGGTTGCGTGCACCGACAAAAATGCGGATGAACCCGTTAAGCCTATCAAGTCAGAATCTGTCGCTGTTGCACCAGCGCCACTGCCGCCCGATCCTTGTCACGTCTTTGAGAAACTCCCAGGCGAACCACCGATCGCTTTAGAGGGTAAGGGCATCGTCCTTACGAGGATTATGCAACCCTGTGTGAACCGAGAAGGTAACCGTGGCTTTGAAAAAGCGAGTCCCTACCTGGCAATGGGTGTTCCCTGCACTGGTGGATCAGGTCGGATTGATATCAAAGGTCACTACCATAATCCGAAATTGGTTTCGTTTATTATCGGTACCGATTGTTTGATGAATCCATCGCGTACAACTGAAGTTCAAGCGATGATTTCTGAACGGTTTGGTTTGACAGCAGATAATAAACTCATGGCCTACACGCCGTTTGTCGTTCAATACTGGGAGATACCAGGTGCGTCCGACGCTGACGTTGGTTTTTCTGTCGATTTGCGCTCAACGATCGGCACCCAAAATCTTTGGAAGCAGTTTCGCGCCAATAGTCCCATTCGAGTCGAACTTTACGGCCGTGAGAATGCCTGGGTTAAAGGTGAAAGTTTCTATCACGTGACCGTTGATCTTGTTTATAGCGACCGAAAATCCTTCCGATTGGATGTCATTAAAATTGCTAGCCTCTCTCCCGAGCAGGTAGATGCCGTTAAAATGCGCTGTGAAGAATTAAAGCCGAAACGGAAATGCCTCGAAGTTTTCTAAAACTGTGTTTTGATAAATCAGTTATTACACCCAGGATCCCCAGTGATTTCATGTGTCTCTGTTTGTTGTCTTTTGACCGTTCGCGCTTAAAGATTAAGAAATCTTGCCAGTATCCGAAACAGAATTCTGAGACGTTTTAGGTGGAACCATGACCGACTTTCATTACAAAGTGGAAAAGAAGGATACCTGCACAACGGTATTTCTGCGTGGTGATTTGGTTAATGATGTTAAGCCATCGTTTGAATCCCTTGAAGCCCTTTTTGAAACACGAGAACTAATTTTTGATTGTGAAGCTCTTGGCAAAATAAACTCAATCGGAGTACGGCACTGGTTGATGTTCCTAGACCGCATTTCAAAAGCCCATGAGTTCAGGTTTAGGAGCTGCCGCGAAGGTTTTATGGATACAGCGACGATGATCCCTGGATTCACCCGAAACCGTCCTATTGAATCTTTCTACACAAACATAGCATGTGCTAGCTGTTCGAATGAAAAGAGTGTCCTTGTAAAAGTCAAAAAGAAGAAAGCTGTTAAGCCCGATCCTGTCACTTGCGAGAAGTGTGGTAACAATATGGAGACGTCAGAAAATTTCGACGACCATATTGCAAATCTAGCTGTTTAAGCTAGCTAAGAGATTTAAAAGTAAAGCTACCTCGAAAGGTGGCTATTTTTATCCGTTTTTTCTAATGGCTAAGCGCTTTTTCTTTTGCCGGCGGAAAAGTACCGACGGGCGCTGGAATGGCCATGTTTTCGGACGTTGGGACTGGTTGCGCGGTGTTTCCGGCAGCGATGATGCGTTTCTGCAACTTGCCAAGAGCGCTGCGGAGACCGCGGTCTTTAGGGTCGAGTTCGAGTGCTTTGATCCATGCGAGTTCTGCTAAAGGCATGTTGCGTATTTTTATCAACACTGTGCCTTTCATTTTGTGTAATTTTGGACTGCTCGGATAAAAAGCAATCAGTGAGTTTAGTTCGATCAATGCGTACTCAAACTGTCTATTTTTGTAATGGTTGTTTATTTTTGCCATACCAAGCGTGTAGCTTGGTGCCTGAATTGGACCATCCGCATTACCGACACCAAACGCGCCGTCCATAATTGCTGTATCCGTCGGTTTTTCGTTTTCTAAACGGGGTAGAGTCGCTACCATTTCGGAATCTGTACTTACTGGATTTGAAAGATGATCAGGTCTTCTGCCGGCAACCGGGTCAAAATCATCAGCGCTACCTAGATCCGCAAGTGGTACTTGCACGTCAAAATCGCGGGCGCCACCTGGGATTTCGATAGAGTATTCTTTATTGCCGATCGCCGAGCGAATAATGAACTTTTCTTCAGGTGGCTCGATGCCAAGCGGCCTTGTTTCATCAACAAAGGGATATTGAATAGTGCCGTTTAGGATCGGATCCATTGAGCTATCTTGGCTGTGGTTGCTTGTGCACGAAAAAAAAGTTGTCAAAGCAAAGACGCTTAAACCAACCGTTGCGGTTGCAGTCATATGTTGGGTTTTTGCTTTTACTTTTATCTTCATTAGTAGTTCAGGGAGATAACGAGATCGCCGCCGAAACCTCCTTTAGTCGTCACAGTTTCATCACCGACAACAATCGAGGACTGACCGATATACACTGCGCCAAAGTTAGTGGAAAAGCGCCGGCCCATGAATATATCCCAGCCAGCACGCGCAGTCGGTGCAAAATAGCCAGTTGCCAGCATGACACCCGCACCGGCATTAAGTGCGTGCCTGATGTTGTTGTATGACTCCACAGCGCCTACGAATGTATGAGAATAAAGTCCGTATAGGCCTAATGCTTTTCCAAACGGTTTTGGTTCAGCTTCTGTCGTAACTTCGACTGTTTCCGGAGGGTCTTCGTTTTCTGTGCTTGTCGGCTTTTCTGATGGGTACTCTTTCACTAGTGCAGAGGTCGCTTGATAGAGAGAAAGCAGCATACCGAATTCGGTTTTGCGGTTATTGAACTTTTCGGTAGCGCGAATCTGAAGATTTAACATCGTAGAGTCGGCAGCCGTGCCGCCAACATTTGGAATGCCGCCGCCACCAAGACCGACTAAAAAGCGGTAGTCAGGAACGTAGTCTTCGCCCGGACGAGCTTTCGCGACTTGGCTATAATCGATTGCTAGTTTTTGGTAGCGGCTTTTGATCGTTTCGCTGTTGTATGTTCGAGCCCAAAGAAGCTCTTTGGTTTTTGCGTGAAAGATATTTACTGCGAGTACCATATGAGTGGTGTGATAAACAAGGACTGCATCCATGAAGTGTTCAATGCCAAGCATCGCTGCCGCAGACTCAAGCTTGCCAACATTTGTTGCTGGCGACGTTACCATCAGCTTGCCTTCGACAAGTGCGGAGGTTCTTGTTTTGCAGGGAACACAGGTTAACATGCGAATCTGAGAGTTTTCTCTGATGCGCTCAGTGAGTAGCATCTCAACGTAGTCTTCGTAAGTCCTTGGAATTGATTTACTGACGCGAACCTTCCGAAACGAAAGGTTGCTTAGACCTTTTATCTGACCCAGCTTGATATCGTAGCCGAACTCAGCGAGAAGCTCGTCTAATACCTCGTGGAATCTTCTAACAGTAGTGCTTGAAGCGGTTCGTAATCTATCACCTTCAGCAGATTGAGCCGCACTGTCGGTTCGATCTTTTGTTTTACTTTTATATTTTGGTACTTCGCCGTCGCTAAGTTCTTCTTGCTCTTCACCTTGATTGACTTCCGAGTCTTCATCTTGCGCTTGCGCAAAGCTAGGAAACGATAGGACTAGTAGCATACCGCTCATCAGA
This sequence comes from Pseudobacteriovorax antillogorgiicola, assembly GCA_945862295.1. Classification (GTDB taxonomy): domain Bacteria; phylum Bdellovibrionota_B; class Oligoflexia; order Oligoflexales; family CAIYRB01; genus CAMAXT01. Next base: position 14,150 of record CAMAXT010000033.1, on the reverse strand, counting down.
ACAATTTTTTTACCGTCAAAACGCAATTTGGCTCACCTCTTGTTTGGTGCTCTATTGCTATCGGTGTAAGGGAGCGAGGGCTTTAGGCTTATAGGATTTGAAGGTCTAAAAAAAGCGATGTCATTGCTCGTGCGGTCTAGCTGCTTTGTTGTTTTTTTGTTTGATGTTTCCGCCCGGTTTTTTCTTTTCGTCAAAAGCATCGCCGAGTGGGGCGACGTGACGACCGAAGACATCTTTAGATATTTGGACATACCGTTGTTTTAAGTAGGAATAGTAGTGTTTTTTACCAGAAATCTTATCAAGTGCTTTGGCCATGATCCAAAGTGCTTGCGTCGTTTCAAAAAACTCACGCGACAATTCAGAAACAAGCGGGCCACCCTGCGCAAGTCTGTTATCTAGGCGAGCTGCTAGTTGATAGAAGCAGTTGTGATAGAGGGGGAGATTTTGGGCAAATAATGTCTGGGTGGTTACGACTGCTTTTTGCATGTCGTCTTGGTTCGCTGACTCTTTTCCAATGGCAGCGATTTGCTCGATGCATTCAGCGATTTTTTCTGGTGGTTGTTGCGGGACTGTCGATACGTAAATACGTGTCGCAAACTCGTTTGCAGTTTGTGGATGCGGTAGATTGTTTGGATTTGACGCGTTTCCAATGCTTTCGTTAGTAGCCGAGACGTCTTCGGAATCTTTATCTGCATGCTGACACGAAAGCACAGCTACTGATGTGCAAAGCATCAGAATTAGAAATGATGTCGACTTTTCATTCAAAGTCCCGCGCATTTGAAAAATCCCTTAAAACTTTAACACCACGTACCTGGTTCAATCATCGGATCAAAACAGATTAAACCGTAGTGCTTCTGGTTGGCCCGGTTGACTCGGTTGACGGTTCCATACCTCTGTGGAATGAACCACTGCATGTTGAGAAGCATTCTCAAGTTCAAACTAACGTCTTTGGTAGAGATGTCAGCGCTAATCCCAACCTGTGACGCCGATGCCTGAATAGATAAATTCTTTATTTCTTCCCATTTGCAATCCGACGATAAGATTGTATCCGACAGCGCCGTAAACAATTTTGATGTAGCGGCCTTCAATCCAAAATCCTGCGCCGTCAATGGTTGCGCCTCTTGTCGTGAAGTCACTATCCTTTGGTGGCGTTTCTTCCGTCGATTTTCCTGCTTTTGCAACAGCAGCAAATCCAGCCCCGATGAGCCAGCCGCTCGCCGATGGAATTTTTGCTTCAACGGACTCGCTAGATCTAACCGCGCCGGTTTCTTTCGTTGGCATTAGGCCGATTTTGCCTACTCCAATCATGGGACCGAAGTAGGTCAGACCAAAGCTACCGAATTTTTTCTTGTGATATCCGGACCCGGTGAAAGGAGCTAGTCTGAAGCCGTACCAAGGACCGATTTTGTCGCTGTGGTTTTTTGCATCATGACGATAAAGAAGATTGAAATGGACAGTCGGATCACTCACGTAGCGTTGGCGGTCGTTTCTAACGGCAGCAGTTGTCAGATGAAACGCCAATTCAATTAACAAAGACCTATCGTGCGGAATCAAGGCTTCTTTCATGAGATTTTTCTGACGCTGCAGAGAGTAGGGTGGTTCATCTGGAAGAAGGGACTGTTCGCGCTCGCCCCGTTGTTTTTGTTTTCGCCGCAGATCTTCTTCAGCTTGTGCTTCAAGATCATCAGCATCAGATCCAGGAGGCGGCGTAGCTTTCGGCTGCTCTAAGCGCTCAATCGTCGTCGGTGGCTGACCCGCTTGGGCAAATAAACACTGTGCGGTGCAAAAGGCGGTGCCACAAGTGACTATTAGGATTTTAGATAAAAATGTCATTCCTACAAATATATCCTGTGTCGGCTTACCTGTCAGGAAAAAACTGCCCATTTTTACTGGTCGCTTTCTTACATAGACTAAAGGTACAGGCATTTTTTTCCTCAGAATCTTAGGATCATGAGTTCAAAGCGCTCCCGCGTCCAACTAAAGATTTCAATAGAAGGGCAGTACCAAATGGGTATCTTGCGTGTTAAGGACAGCATTGACGACATCATCGATCATGATCCGTATGAGCTGATCAATATCGATGAGCCACACCAAATGGTTCGTCGCTTAGCGCCGCAGTATTATGGAGCAGCCTTTGTCGGTGTCTTGGTCGCCTTCATTGCCGCATTCGTTGCATTTTATAATGCCCGCACAACCAAGCTGGACGCTGGCCCAACAGTGCACGCATACTTTGAAATCAAAGCAATTGATATTGACGGCCGTCCTGTTGCTGGAGCAACCGTTGTCCATAATAACGAGCAAGTCGGTATTACGGATTCTTTTGGTGAATGGCGCCGGTTTCTTCGCGTTGCGCCAGGGCAGACTTACCGTGTAGAGCTGAGTAAAAGCACGCCTTCGGGTGAACTTGTTGCTGTAAAAAATCTTGCAGTTCCTGCGAACGTTCCTGAAAATACCGATGTCGAATTGACTGGCTCGGTGAAAATGTTTGTTGCTGAAACGTCCCCTGGCGACCTGACTCCGAGTAATGGCCCACGAAAAGACAAACAAGTACAAAAAGCACAGGCGATTATAGTTCCCGATGCCAAATTAGAAGCGGTTGTCGCTGTAGATGAAGCAGTTGAGCCGGCGCTAGGACTTATTACCAACTACAAAAGTGTTTGGTTTGTCGTTGACGGTAACCAATCGACACTTATGAGTGAGGTCCTTTCTAATCTCCGCCGTCGAAGTTTAGAACTTGGATTGCGCGTTGACCCTTCTGCAACCTTGAGACTAAGACTTTCGGTTATCGGGAACGAGCTGGCTACCAAAAGCACAACTGAGCCGAGTTTGATACGCGTCACAGGCACCTATAGTGCTGACGGTGAGTTCACCGAGATTTTTTCTTATTTGAGAAACTTTCAGGACGCACCGTATCAAACCGCGCGTGATTTACTTTGGGCATTGAGTATGCACGCAAAGCTGCCGGTTACGGTAGTGAGAGATGCTAGTCATTGGCGCCTAGAAGAAACAGGATCATCGCTTTGGGATATTAACGCGCGCTTTCTAACTGACAATTCTGGTAACATGTTTTTCGCTGCCAGAAAGCCAAACGCCAAACACGTCACGATCGATGGCAACGACTTTCCAAAAGTTTGCCCAGCGGGAAAAAATGCCTGCATATTGCAAACCGCAGGCATCAACGAAGCATCTCCTGTATACGGTTGGAAACGTCTAGAAGCGAAGATCACTGGTCGGTTCGACGAGCATACCAGGATCTATTTTTCTGGATATGAAGCGCAAAAGACCGGTGACAACACTGTATCTTACTGGGGTATTGTTGGTGGCCAAGCGAATCTAACCGTAGTACATAACGAAAAAGTCATTTTACGTAAGCGCGTCACCCATACAAATGCCGTTACAATTGCTCTTCCGATAGCAGTGCTTTCAAAGCGCTAAAGAGCGCGTAATTATAAGCTCTCAGTAACAATGAAGAAAACATGGTCTTGCTCTAAAAAGCGCCATGTTTTTTTGTTTTTTTGCGCATGCGTCTTTCTAGAAATTCCGCCTTTGATGTGCTAACCTAGCGCAGCGACAGGATAAAAAAAGATTTTATTCATTCCTTCTAGCAATGAACAGGATTCATTATTTCTATGATGTTTAATGTACTGATCTCTGGTCATCTTCATGAAAACGCGATCTCTGGTTTTAACGCCAACAAAAGCTACCGTATCACTTACAAGCCTGACTGCTCGCGCGAGGAGCTTTTAAAACACCTGCCGACTTGTCATGTACTTGTGACCAGAAGCGAAACCGACGTCGACCGCCAAGTGATCGAAGCGGCTCCAGAACTTAAGGTGATTGCCAGGGCAGCTGTAGGTGTTGGTAACATCGACATCGATTTTGCGACAGAGAAGGGCATCTTGGTCATCAATTGCCCTGGTAAAAACACGAATTCAGCAGCTGAGCTTTCCATAGCTTTAATGCTTTCCATGTTTAGAAATGTTCCGCAAGCACACCAGACCATGAAAGGTGGCGGCTGGGACCGGCACCGTTTTTCTGGGCGTGAATTGCGTGGTAAGAGGCTTGGTATCGTTGGTCTGGGTAACGTCGGTCACCGCGTTGCGAAGTTTGCGCGTGGATTTGATATGGAAGTCTTTGCCTATGATCCCTATATCGCGCCGCAGGTTTTTGAACGTAACAATGTCCACCCGTGCTCTGATTTGCAGCAGATGCTTTCGCATACCGACATTCTGAGTGTGCATGTTCCTCTGAACAAAGAAACGAAAAATATGATCACCGGTGCGATGCTTGATGCTATGCCAAAAGGCTCGTACGTGATTAACGCGGCCCGTGGGGGCATCATTGCCGAAGCCGATTTGGTAGCTCGTTTAAATTCGGGGCATATCGCGGGAGCTGGCATCGATACTTGGGAGCAGGAACCAAAGCCGCGCCCTGATCTTCTTAATCATCAAAATGTCTGGTGTACTCCGCATATCGGTGCCAGTACGCTCGAAGCGCAAATCGCTATTGGCGAAACAATTATGCAGCAGGTCGAAAAAGCAGTTGAGGGCGGTGTTGTCGATTATCCCGTTAACCTCCCAAACATTGCTGTTATGGATTCGCCACTTGTTAAGTCGTTTGGTGTTCTCGCTGAGAAACTTGGATCTCTCATTGGCCAGATTATTGATTTCAACCCAGCAAGTATGAGCATTAGCTACCGGGGTGACCTTGCAAGCTTTGATCATTCCATCATTCGCCTTGGCTTGATGAAGGGGTATGCTGCCCAGGTAGTCGATGGATATGTGTCTTTTGTCAACGCCGCCCAGCATTTTGATAAGATGGGGATCGTTATTTCAGAAGTCCAGGATCCTGAGTTTCAGAGCTATAAATCAGCACTAAAGATTCGCGTTACCGGGCCTGAGGGTAAGTCTTTAGCCGTTGGTGGTATTGTCTTTGACGACCGTTATCCTAGGATATCTCTGCTCAATGACTTTTATTTCGAAGTCGAACCGACAGGGGAACTTCTTCTTATTGAGAATGATGACCGACCCGGTGTGGTTGGTGATGTCGGACATTTTTTAGCTTCCAACAATATCAATATCGATAGCTTCTCTTTGAGTCGAAATCGTAAAGGTGGCCGCGCGATGGCTATTATTAGGACGGATGCACCTGTGACGGCGCAGTTAGTAGCAGATCTGAAAAAAATCAAAAATATTACCAATGTCTACGATGCTGTTCTTTAGAACAAGAAAAAGGTCGGCGAGTTTCTGCTCGTCGACCTTTTTTAATAGATGGTAGGGCGTTTGAACCTTTTTTCAACCTGTCCCTCTGCTGAACTCACAATTACCAACCATTCATAGTATCGCTTTTTCCCTACTTTTCTGAACCAGTGCTGCTCCCGGAACTGCATATCATCCCGAAAGGCCAGCTTGCGTCCGATTATAGACGCCGAAGTGTCCATTTATTCAAGAAGCGAGTTGATAATCGACGACCAGGCCATCCACAATTCGAGTTCTCCGAATCCTTTTTTTGTCAAAGCTGATATTTGTATCGAACTTCCTATTCGGTGCGTTTAGATCAAGCGATTGATGCGGCCTTCGTTCGTTATAATAGGCGACGTATTCGTTTAGGACCCGCTGCAGGTCTCTGCGTCCGAAAAATATTCGGTGATCTAGAAGTTCTTCGCGGATAGTACGGTTCCATCGCTCGATAAAAGCGTTGCAATTCGGACAGCGCGCAGGTGTTCGAAAAAGACGGATTCCGTAGCAATCTTGCAGGAACGTGCCGAGCCAGTCGCCGAATACTCCATCTCGGTCGCTGACTATAAAGTCGGGAAGAATCTCTCGACACATGAAACAGCTGCGGAACACCTGTTCAAGCCAAATCGCAGTGGGATTCTTGGTCACAGCAGCTGTAACGATTTCGCGGGTATTGACCTCTATTATGGCAAAAATATAGATCCGTTTCAGAAACGCAGTTTCAACCGTTACAAAATCACATGCAAAAACTCTTTTCGCGTGGCTCTTCAGGAATGGGATCCAAGTTTCCTCAAAATTTCGAGCTGACGGCGGATAGCCTGCATCATTGAGAATATTTCGAATAGACGATTTGGATAGTGTTATGCCGATTTTACGGAGTTCGCCTTTGATTCGTCGTGCGCCCCAGCGCCGGTTGTTGCGTTTCATTTCAATCACTAATAAGCAGATCTTTCCATCAACAGGAGGACGTCCGACCCGGCGCGTGCTGAAATTCCATTTGCGCGCTACCAGTTGACGGTGCCACTTCAAAACGGTAGCCGGTTTAATCGTTATTAAGCGATGGATTACGGGCCGACTCAGCTTGAGCAGTGCGACAAAGAGTAGCCTATCGCCAGCTGTGAATCGCGGTTTCTTAACCTGGCGCTTTAGAACCTGGAGCTCTTTTCGCAACATCAAAATTTCACGCCCTCGTTTGCCCGGTATGACCAACCAAATCAGAGATCTCAAGAATGTTTCGATGACTAGTGCAACGTTTCCCATAGGCAGTATCTACGCCAATAAATGTCGAAGGTTACTATCCAGATCGAGCAGATTCGCAAATGAATTAAGTCTTCGATAGCACTAATTTTTTTTGCGTCACTGACAGAAAGAAAGGCACACCCCAAAACGCGGCCGCGAGAGCTCCTGGAATGCCAATGCAAAGTGGGAGGCCAAGGCTGAACATAACCGGATGTTTAGCTAGTACAAGAGGAGCCATGCCAGAGGCGGTTGAGAGTGCGGAAAAAATTAGACAAGAGGACGTATGAGTTTTGATACCTTCGTTTCGAATCACGCAGTCGGTGACAAAAATGCCGTAATCAACGGCAGATCCTAGAAGCATGAGCATGGTTACAATGATGATGAAGTTAACTTTAATTCCCATGATTGCCATAACTAGAAACAAAGCGCCCATTCCAGAGAAGAAAGGCAGCAGAGCCGCGATGATGTGAAGCGGCTTGCGGAACTGAATGACTAGGATGCCGAGGATTAAAAAAATCGAAATCGGCAGCATCCAGGTGAGTTCTTTCTGTAATAGCTTCGGAAAGGTCGCTGCGACATCTAACAGAGAAAATACGTTAGGAAAGTTGGCGCGGATCTTTTCGGACTGCTCTGCTCCGTTTGGCATCCAAATCGTGAGCCATTTACTATCTGATGTAAGGTGTCGAATGTAGGCTGGGTTAGGTGAGCTCGGACTCAGGTCGATGGGTTTGACCTGTTCACAATTGAGCGATTGAAAATAGGGGCGAAAAAATTCTACTGCCGAAGGCGACATGATGGTTTCATATGATGGATTGCAGGATTTGCTAAACCATGTCTGAGCGTTTTTGACTTGAAGGCTGTAAGCTGGGACGTAGGCCGCAACATTTTCCATGCGAATATTGTTGGCCCTGGCAAAGTCCCATTCAGCTACGGAAGTTGTGAGGTTTTCTTTACTTTCTTTGTCTCGATGCACCGTGAAAAGAGGCATCATCTTGCCAGTTTTTGCGTGCATCCATGCCGAGATCTCCATGGTGCGAGGCGTCATATAATTCAATTGATAGAGATTAAGATTGTGTTCGCTAAGAAACATGCCGCCTAGGCCAAATATTGCGAAGACGATTGCGAGCATACCTAAACCTTTGCTCGATTTTGGCGCAAACTTCAGAGGCTTTAGCTCAAAGTTCAGTTTCGATTTTTTGATTAGACCATAGATTATATAAATTGTAGCAAAAGATGTTGTTATGCCGACAAGAGTGAAAATCATCAGCTGGCGAAGTAGGGGGATCGAACTAAAACTGATGACGACTAAGACAACGCAGGTTGTCATCAACGCAAAAAAATTACTTTTCCAGATATGACGATCCGTTAGACCGTGAAAGGCGGCATGAAACCCGTAGTAAACCGATTCTCCGACAATGCCTGCCCCGAAGCCTATGACAATGCCGTGAATCCCGCCATAGAGTGCCACCATTGCGGCACAGCTCGCTAAGAGTCCGATGGCGACGGGGACGGTTAAAATTATTAACTTGCCAAGCCTTGCCCAAACAAGAAGTGCGAAAAATAATACGACTGAAAGAACGCTGATCCAGGACACACCAGCCAGGTCGGTCATGACTTGCTGCTTGTTCTCGACGGCGGCAAAGAAACTTCCAGTGAATCCGATCTGCTCGTAACACGCGGGATCGTTTTCGCAGACAGAATATGCTGCCTTAACAAATGGCTCAGTGCCGTCTGTTTGCATCGGGTCGTGGGCGAAGTGCAGCGGGATGACAACCCTGTTGGTTTGGGCGTCAAAAAGAAAGCCGTTTTTGTTATCGAGCTTGATAAGATTTTTATCGAGCAAGCGTTCCATAAATTCATCGACAGAACCAAACGGATCATGCCGCAAAAGACCGACCAGGTCTCGGTCTGGGAGCATTAACGATTTTGCTAGGGTGTTATTGGTCATTTCAGTGACAACGTTAACACTTTGATACGGATAACGAAGAGGATAGTCTCTAGCCCAGTCTATTAATTCTTCGGTCCTAGAGGTCGGAGATAGGGCGCATTCTACTTGCACTCCCTTAATGTCGATTGCTTTTAAACCTGAACAGAGATTTTCTACCCGCGTCCAATCGATCGGATCTTGTTTAATATCATAGGTAACAAAACCCCATTTTGAGGCTGGAAAGCTATTTAACTCCGTCAGTTGATACGCAAGATGCGGGGGAAAAAAATCCTCGCTTCCAGACCGTATAAGTGGGGAGCTTTTAGAAAACTCGTTCAAGCGCCGTCCCAGGAAAAGTTTTTGATGAGAGCGAGTTGCTGCTGCAAATCATAAATCTGCTCCTGCCAGTATCTGGCGGTGCCGTAGTCTGGGAATGCGCGCGAGAAGGCAGGGTCTTTCCAACGTTTACCTATCCATGCAGAAAAGTGCACAAATCTTAAAGCCCGCAGTGGTTCAATGAGTTTCAGCGATGAACGGTCAAAGGTACAAAAACTCTCATAAGCATCAAGCATGGTATTCAGCCGGCGCATTGCCGCTTCATCGCGTCCGGCAATGAGCAGCCAAAAGTCCTGAACAGTAGGTCCCATCACCATGTCATCAAAATCGACAAAGAAATAGCCTTCGCGGCCAAACAGAAGATTTCCCATATGACAGTCCCCGTGCAAGCGTTGGGGCGGGGTAGCGCGAAAGAAAGGCTCAGAAATTTTACAAATATTTTCTACAGTTGATTTGTAATTTGCTTCTATTTCCGGCGGTAAAAGCTTGGCATCGGTTAGAAATTTTAAACTACTTATGCCGTAGGTCTCAGTATTGATTGCAATGCGATGTTCAGCTGGTCGAGCTTGACCAACTTTGTGAATCCGGGCCAGCAGCCTACCAACACGTTCCAAATCTTCACCGTCAATTTCATCTGGGGAGCGCCCACCGCATTTGGGAAAGACTGCGTAAAAGATATTGAATTCTTTTAATGTATGCAGACTTTCACCGTCGAGAAAGGTCAAAGGCGCAATCACGGGAATATCAGCGTCAGTTAATTCAAATAGAAAGTTGTGTTCATCTAAGATTTGTTCTTTTGTCCAGCGACCCGGTCGGTAAAATTTGGCAATGACAAACCGGTCGGCTGGATTGGCTGGTTTTTCATCGAGTTCGATTTCGAGTTCGTAAACGCGGTTTTCCATACTATTTAGGGCAAAGCTACGGCCCGTACAACGAAAGCCCGTGCTAGCTTCCACTGCATCTAAGACACGCTCTGGTGTGAGATTGTAGAAAAATTGGGTGTCTTTTTCGCCCCAAGCAGAAACACTCATAAAATCCTCGTTCCGGCGCTAACTAGCGTATAATGTCCAGGAGGCAGTCTATGTAAATTTGGGTGGAAGGACTAGCAGTGAAAAAGGTTCTTATTGCTGGCGGAACGGGTTTGATCGGCGCACAAGTAGTCGCCGAACTTGCAAAACACAAAAACACCGACGTTGTAGCCCTTGTCAGGCGCCCAGCAACGCAGTTTTCCAGCAATGTCACGCAGGTCGTTGTCGATTTTAATCAGGGTCTAGAGGGCCTACAGAAAGCGCTATCAAGCCGTTCATTTGACGTTGTTATCTGCGCGATTGGCACGACCATGCGCACTGCTGGCTCAAAGGAAGCGTTTACAAAAATTGATCACGATATTCCTGTTTCGTTGCTAAAATACGCTAATTTGCTGGCAGTAAAACCAAAGTTTATCTTTGTGTCGTCCCTAGGTGCCGACAAGCCATACGGTTTTTATCTTGAAACAAAGCAGGCAGTCGAAAAGGAAATACTCGCTGCAAAGCTGCCTTATGTGATCGTCAGACCAAGTTTGCTCTTGGGGGAAAGGCCTGAGAGCCGTTTAGGTGAAGCGGTTGCGCAAAAGTTGATGCCTGGACTTTTTAACAGCCTAGCTGCCACACCTCTTAGTAAGACCCAGTGGTTTAAGAGGTACAGGCCGGTTACTGGTACCGCTGTCGCTAAACGCATCGTCACCGAGGTTTTTGCTGAACAGCAGAAGCAGGCTTTGGTCCTCGAAGGCGATGACTTCGCTTGCGGCGAGCGCCCCTAAAAACAATGCCCCTCCGTTCCCTAGGCATCGGAAGGACTTGATCTGGACCTGGAAAATTCCCGTCTAGTTACCTAACCGGAACATTTGGCCAACACTCTTACCTCTTGTGTAACCCATTGAAAATGAACGATTAACTGGATTCTGACCCGTCCAGCTCGCCAGCTCGCTGGGGCCTCTTCGTGATGGCAAACGACACCGTGTCGGTTTGCACGACAGAAATGGTTAGTGAAATATCCCGCCAATTTAAGCGGTCGTGCCGTTGCGATGTTTTATAGCCAAGGAGACGAAGCTTTGGACTTTATCTTCACCTGTGAAGTAGGCCGCCTGCTACCAGACGATATGCCGGGCCTGATATTTAAAAATATGTCCCAGGTTCTTGGAGTATCCGTGACGCAATCAACAAGAGACGACGAAATAATGTCGTCCCATGCATCGATGCTAATCGCTTGTTGGTTTATCATTTCGGAGGAGTAGGATCAGATTTGATTTCGATCCTTTTAAATTATGGAAATGTACATTTAAAGCTGCACACCCATCCGCATCATTCACAAAAACAGCAACGAAAATACGGGTTCTCTTTGGCATGCTAGTTGCTTTACCGGCGAGGTCTATCAACTAAATGCTTTTATATAACAGGGAGTATCATGATGAGATTACGTAACACACTTCTGTGTCTGAGTTATGCATGTTCTATTTTTGTTTGCAGCAACAGCCCTAAGGCAGCAGCAGCCGTGGAGCCAGAAAGTCAGTTGGACATGGTTTACCAGTTTATGAAAGATCATGTTGTTTATAAAAAATTGGTTCTAAAAAATAACCCCTGTCTGCATGGTATTGCAGGCACCGATATCCAATGCGAATTTGAACGGACTACAGTTGTTTCCAATCTGGTTCGTGCTGAACAAAGCCTAAAGTACAACGTTATATACAGTGTCAAACAGACTAACCGACTGCCGCAGTCAGATGGTACTTTCAAAGTTGAAAACAAGGACCGTACCCACGTGGCTACCTGCGAAGTGCAGGCTCTGAAGGCATTAGGGGCACCGAAAGCATTAATGGGAATATGCTATGGTCTTGCAAATAGCCTTGTCGATGTGTTGGGAAGCGCTTCATCTATTCAATTGGAAATGTTAGGCGAACAGCTGGTCCAAAAAAGCTCTACTGTCGGCTTCGCCGATTGCTACGCCAATAATCCCAGTGGCTTTCGTTTGTGTGCCTCCGACTCGCGGAACGTAACTGAGAAAATCGATGGAAAACTGCAAAGAAAGTCGACCTCAGAAAATTATAATATCGTCAATCCTTTGACCGGAGAGCGTGTTCGGGTCGGTGAGTCTGATGAATATCTTGATGTAGAAATGTAAAATCTCGGCCTTTACCAGCCAGCTGGTAAAGGACTCAAACTCCTGATTCACATTTGTAAACGACCATCGATTGCCAAGCACGCGACGATCTGGATATAACGATTGACAACTACGGAGTATCGATCATGAAAGATCTTTTGTTTATCTTCAGTTTACTTGCAAGCACGTCAGTGGTGGCTGATCCGGAAAATACCCCGATCAGCTGTGTTGATCTGAGCTTTAAAACGGTGGCCGGTCTGCAATACAGACAAGTTGGATGTGAAAAATTTCACATAACTTTTTTAAGCTCGGATGGACATGTCTCGGATGTGTCAGAAACAGTTTTTTCGGAAAATTTTGTAACGTCGACAGGCGATACTGAATTCCAAACGTATTCGACGACGCAGCGTTGGACATGGTCGCGCGATGGAAAGAGTTTAATCCAAGACTCCTACTCGGATGTCTTCAACAAGACATCGTTGGATAAAATGTATTGGACAACGTCAAAGGTCTACACTTTGGATTTACCAGGTAAGGTAAAGCTTTCAGTGCACGAAATCTTTCGAGTTGAAAGCGTCGATGGAAACGTAAGCATTGAGACAGAGGATCGTGAGAGCCTGTTTGACAGTCTTGTTCTTTGAAGTCAGACCACTCCTAAATAGTTAGGGCAAGTGCATGGAAATCCAACACTCTCTCCGTTCACTTTTAAGTTGAGATTCAGGATGGAACAGTCAAATTGATTAATTTAAACAATCAATAGGCTAACTTAACTAGGTGATTAAAATTTAAGGAAAAAGTGTGCGGACTGACCCACTCTAGCTAATTCCTCTAGCCAACCAGCGTGCGACCGCCGGCTTAACTAGATAGAATAACAGACATAAGTGGAGCGGGAAACGGGATTCGAACCCGCGACCTTCGCGATGGCAACGCGACGCTCTAGCCAACTGAGCTACTCCCGCACTTATATGAGAAACCCAAAAGAAGTAGAATGTATAGATAGGTGGATCGATCTAAACTGTCAAGGGATAACAATGACCAATCCGTTGAAATTTTTTAACGAGTGGATCGGCAGTCGCAGCCGTGAAATTGCATTTATGGTCTCGGACTTACTTCGTTTTTTTAAACAGCCAAAGAAAGCGGCGGGCGCTCTTGGCCAAAAAAAGAGGCAGGCTCCGGTGCGTCCACTGGTAAAAAATCGGCCGGCGAGTTTGGAGCAACGCTACCGGCTGATCGAAGATTCAACCTTCGGTGACGAGATATTTCAACGCCTGCAAAACCGTCTCTTCACCATGGCCAATCAAGGCATGACAGATACCAGGGGCTCAAAGATCGTCTATAAAGAGCGGGGCAAGATTAATCCCGATCGTCCCTATTTTTACCTAAAACCAGCTGGCACGAGCGGACTGTTGTTTGAACGGTCTGGTCCAGGCTGGGTTGTTAGTCGAGCGGAAAAGATTGTCGATCGCGATCTGTTTTTGCGTGAAGGTGACATCCTAGAGCACGCAAATATCTTCCTCGCGGATGACCGAACGCCTTTACCCCGCATCAAATCTGATCAGATGAGTAACGAGCTGCTTGCCTATACTGTTTACGAGCAAAAATTGCTGAAACACCTGGGGCTAGAATGAAATCTCGCGTTTTTCTTGGTCTAGCCGTCTGTGTTTTTACTTTACATGTTGAGAGAGCCGTGGCTGGGTTGCTTATTTCCCCTGCTGTAAAATGGACGACATTTGCCGCGCGTCCGACTGGTACCGAATCAACGCCGAATTACTATGGTTACAGTGGTGATCTTAATGTTGGCTATTCTGTCAGCCAAGTTTTCGACCTCACTGCGTTCGGATCCTACACGCCAGGTCAGCGCCAGAAAGCTCAGTTTGCTAGAGATGATGTTTCATTAATCACCTACGGCGGCGGGACTGCATTCCGCTTTGCCTCTTCTGTCTATTTAGGCTTCAAATTTGGACAGTCGGTATATTCCCCGCAGAAAGTCTCGGATGAGAACGAAATTGTTCGGCGCTACGAAGGCCACGGCGGCGGGGTAGCGATTGGCGCGATTTCCCCTATGTCTAAGCAAAGTTTTGTACAAACTACATTCGAACTCATGCATCATGTGCTAACATCTAGCGATCAATCTTCTGATGGTTCTGGGTTAGATTCCGGATTAACTAGGCGCTTTGATTCAGTCAGTCTGGCATTAGCGTATGTTTACAACGCTAATAGTAGTGACAGGGTGGAGAACAAAGTTTTTCAGGGATTTCTTAATTCGATTACATTCT
>CAMAXT010000032.1 GCA_945862295.1 Pseudobacteriovorax antillogorgiicola | reverse complement strand
TCCTAACTATCGAAGTTAACATGTCAGCGCTGGACCAAACTGGATTTAAAAACCCGGTTAAGATTTCTGTGTACGATCAACCAAACCAAGTCACACCAATCGCAACTGGGGACGTAACCCCTGGACAATGGCCAGGTTGGATGTCTGGAACTGGCGCAGTACAAGTAAAACAGGCTGGATCTGTCTTTATTCTCGTATCGCACAACGGCGAGATGGCTAATGGCGACGTAAATACTCAACTACTTGGTGCGGGACAAAACCCAGCAAGGGTTATCAACTACCCAGGAAACTATCAATCAGCTGAACCGGTCACTAACGATGCAGTCAGCCTCCAAATCGCTGGCTCACAGTCTTTAGCTCAAATTAACATCAACATGACAATCCATGCCGCTTCAGACAAGATTGTTAATGGTGATAATGGCCAACAAAACAATGCTGGTTGTCCTACTTGCAAAGCGTTTCTTGTTCTAACCGATAACGGTAAAGACTTCTCAGTTCCGTTGAGCTTTCAAAACAAGCAAGTTTCTGGCAATGCAATGTTTAAGCTGCAAGCTAAGACCTACGACTTGAAAGTGAAGTTTGAGGGCGTTGCGCCAGGAAGTATTGCTCAGACCTACATCGATGCAAACCAGTTCACCAACAATAATGGTCAACCATTTGTTCCTGGTCTAGCGATGGGCATGCTTGATTTGACTTTTGATCAGAATAACAGCAAAAAAGCCGTTCATGGTGGCAAAGCTTTCGGTTACTTCGTAACTTCTGACCGCGCTACTGAGACAAAAATCGACCTCAATCTTGAAGTCAACCGCATCGCGAACTTGGTCAAAGCTGATTCGGTCGTTCCTAAGAAGATCAATGCTGTTCTCGGTGGTCCAGGCAATAACTACACAACTAAAGTTGCAGATATCGATCTTGCTAACAGCTGGGGCAACAGCTTCAGCGGCTCTTTGATCACTGATATTGGCAAAGGTAAATATCGCGTCTTATTCGAAAAAAGTGCTCTGGATAAAACAGACATCTTGAGCATGGGTGGCAGTATGTATGTCTCCAATCTCTCAATCTCTGACGGCGGCCCAGACCCAAGCACATTCCAAGATCTAGGCACAGTTACCGTAACGCCTCCAAACAACTATCTTGTAGACTTGAAAGTTGTTAATCAGCCGCACACACCTGCAGCGACACCGATCGATCTGGCTTCTAAATCAATCTTAGAAGGCATGGAAATGATCCGTAAAGAGTTTCACGTCCGTATCCCTAAAGGCGCAACGCGCGGGCCAAACAACACCATCGATTCGGGCACTATCGAAGCTTGTTTAGGAAACACTGCTGAACACTGGTCCGATCTAATGATTCACTATTACTGCCAGTATGGCCAGGCTCGTTCATGCTATACCAATACGATCCGCGGTAAGGCCCAAGCGATTCAAGCAAATACCACTATGGATACACCTGCTAAAATCGCTGCTCTCCAAACGATCCGCCTGGAAACCTGGAAAGAATGCGAGGCTACTGCAGCGAATGACGCAGAGTGGCAGTGGCTAGTTACAAATCAAGCATCAACATTCCAATACGTCATGAACAGCCAGACATTTGCTTACGATGACGCTCAACAACAAGCAGTCATCAACAAGTTCTACCGTATCAATGACGCAACTGATAAAGGCGAATGTAACCAGAAGAGACCGCGCCGTGCGATCGATCCTTCCGACGGTACACACTGTCAGCCTAAGAAGATTTACAATCCGCCTCTAACATCAGTCGGACGTTAATCTTAAGATCACAATAAAAAGCCTCACAGATCATTAGTCTGTGGGGCTTTTTGTTTTTTTGTTACTCTTTCAGGACAAAATCATAAAAGAGGACATCAAGATGTTCATAAAAATCACGATAGCAGCAGTTGTTTTAGGTCTTGCTGCCTTGAAACCCGCATATTAATCGAAGCCTCACAGCCTGCTGCCGCGGGACTTTTTTTATAAGTGTCTGAAAAAATAGAGTAAAATACTTCTAAATCGTTAGTCAATCCTGCCGATAACATGCTATGAGATCTTGAGTAGGATTCACAATGTTTAGAGTTCTCAAAATTCTTCTCTTTTGTCAGCTACTCTTGCTAGCTTCGCTCGCAAGTGCAGATGCACCATTCAAAGGTCAGATCTTTACCTATTACGGCAAACTTCCATCAAACTACGAAGATAAAAATTTGGTCTCTCTAGAGATCTCTTTTTACCAATCTGAACATGGCGATGACGTTGTTTCGCGCGTGCCACGTCTGTTCAAAAATTTGCCCTTGGTCCGAAATGAATTTAACGTCATTATCGAGATGGATCAACTCGAGTATGATGCAGTATTTCAAAATCCTCCTCGTAATGCCTTTATCCAGATAAAAGATACTGAGATGAATGTTGTGTTTCGCCGCATGCCCTTTCTGCCGTCGGGACTCGATCAAAGCCAAAAGAAAATCTCAGCTGAGAGATCTGATGCTCAAGACGAATTTCTAAGTATTGCCCGCAGTGCATGTGTTGGTACACATACAGCTGGTGCGAAATTTGTAACAACGAGCGGAAATCCTGCGACCAGCTGCGAAACTGCCTGTGTGCATACGGAAGGTCGTTCTAAATGTTTGAGAGGCTGGACTACTTTTGCCGATGGCAGCTACTTTGAATTTGGTGACGAATGCATAAAGAGTTCTATCCCTTTTGAAACGCCATTTAAGGCGCGCGTATGCTGCTGTTTTACTACTACGCGTCCGATGCAGGTATTCCCAAAGTAACCTGGTCTAACTTTGATTAAGCTGATTTCGATTTAAAATCTTCCGGATCGCCTAGGACTCGTTTAATTATCCTATGATAATTCACTTCCGCATCTAACTGTGCCAGGACAGAGTTAATGCCCCATGTCAGCCGATCGATAGCGATCAGGTCAATTGGATAGGATGAAATCTTAGCATTGGGATTTAATGTCACCATAGCTTCGATCTCTTCACGAATATGTTCTTTGGTAAATTTAAACGGCTTGTCTTCCATCCATGGACCCGAGTTATAGACCTTCGCGACTTCAAACTGGTACTCAAAATTGTAGTTTTTTTCGTCGCCGATCCAACCGATTTCAATCGCTAGATTTTTAAAGTTTTCGAATTCATTGTTTAAAACTGCAAAATGGATTTTGTGAATCAATTGCTTAGTCCGTTCTGGCCAAGCTCTTACGAATCCGAAATCCAAAAGCACAACTTTATTGGCAGCGAATAAGTAATTACCTGGGTGTGGATCCGCATTGAAAACGCCTAGGCGAACCATCGACATGTATGCCGATTCAAAGATAACCGCCGAGGCTTCATTACGTTCTTCTTGACTCGACGTGCGAACGAAATCTTTAAGTGACTGACCCTCAACGTACTCTGATACAAGCACCTGACTTGTCGAGAACTCTTTGTAAACACGAGGGATGAGAATTGAACTATAATCTAGAAACATTTCGCGAAAGCGCTCTTGGTTCATCGCTTCGTTACGGTAGTCACACTCTTGCAAAAGCATTGTGTGGTACTCGTTGAGTATTCTTTTTAGATCGATATAGGGAAACATTTTCTTAGTGAGAGGCGTGATTAGTTTGATAGTGCGCATGTCGCTTTCGACCATCTCAGCGATGTTTGGATACATTAATTTGACTGCGACTTTGTCGCCATTCTTTAATCGTGCCTTATGGACCTGACCAATACTTCCAGCAGCAAATGGTTCATTTGACCATTCCGAGAATATTTCTGTAAGGGGCTGTTTATATTCAGACTCAATTATTTTTCTAGCGGCGTCACCCGATAGCGGTTGGGCCGAATGCTGAAGTTTCGACATCTCGTCACGAATAGCGTCCGGCAACTGGCTTGGAAGGTAGCTAATGCTTTGAGCCACCTTCATCATCGGACCTTTTAATTTCCCTAAGTTTTGGACAATCTTTGTACCCAGTTTTCGGTATTGGTCGGTCCAAACGACATCGGCTTTTTCCGGAGATAAAGCGAGTGTGCGGATTTTTGTTGAAGCTAAAGATGTTGCGATCGAAAATGTCATTTTTGATACTTGAAATGCTCGTGAAAGTGGCGACGTGATCATCGTCTCTTGTGCGCCGGAGCTGGCAAAAGCGTCCATCTTTGATGCGGGAATAAATCTCGACCACGCGTCTGTTTTTAGGTCTTGGGCAATGCGGAAACAGTCGTTGGTCAAACCTTTGGAAGCAATCAATGAGCGGCCTTGGTATTCGTCTAAGGATAGTGCTGCAAGGTATTGTTGGTGAAATCTGTGGAACCAACGAGCGTAGGCAAGTTGGATAAGAAGTTCACTATCAAAGCCGATGACTTTTTTAGTCTGGTTAAGAATTTGGGCGGCATTCGTTAGCCGAATTTCGAGCGGAACCGAGTTTTCATAGCATTCATCCAATACAAATGCAGCATCAAATAGCGCTGTTTGCGGACTGCTTTTTAGTAGGTAGAGCCCGGCCATTTTTTTGATTGTTGCAAGTTTTGGCAGCCGTTTAATAAACGCTTGCGAGCTGAGGCTTCGCGCCCAAAGATGTGCTTCAATCAGATAGCCCGGTTGATAGTGCGGCTTTCCTCTTAAAGTCATAGAAAATATCGGAGCAAAGTCCCCATCGATCGTTGCATTTAAGAGGGCTTCTTCCCAAGTCAATTCAAGATGAAGCTCTTCTGAGATGTTAGGAAGATTTAATGTCTCAGTTATAAGTTGGCGCGTATTTTGGTTTTCGTTGCTTAGCCTTAAAGCTTTGATCCTATTGATTCTAGCAAACTCGAAATGATTTTTAGACAGTGGCATCTCTTCGGCAACTAGGAATCCCATCGCAGATGTCGATGCGTGTCCGAGTCTCAAAGCTGATTGGGCGGCAATGAGGGCTTGATATCCCTGGCCGCCGCTAGGTTGACGCTTGCCTAGGTAGTGACCGATTTGTTGATTGATGATCGCGGTCCATTGATCGCCTGTTTTTTGCTCGTGCAAAGATTTAGCAAGATAGAGATCGTTGTACAAATAGCCTAGTTTTGAGCTGTTTTTTTCAATTTTGCTTGTATTGATAAGTGCCTGAGAGACTTCAAACATTTGATTGATTTGCGATTCACTAAGTCCACCGTGTTGATAGGCATGAATCAACGAAGAAACTCCGTATAAGTAACTGCGCAAGCGCTCACGAGGATTGTCTGAGAGTTGGTAACGTCCGGAATTGACGAGAATGTGCTCGAGTGCTTTCTTTCTACTATCTCCCGTGTCGATGGTTGCGATATCTTCTGCGATCAGATGTTTTTCTTTCGC
Source organism: Pseudobacteriovorax antillogorgiicola (assembly GCA_945862295.1). Classification (GTDB taxonomy): domain Bacteria; phylum Bdellovibrionota_B; class Oligoflexia; order Oligoflexales; family CAIYRB01; genus CAMAXT01. The sequence goes on along the minus strand of CAMAXT010000032.1, from coordinate 22,870 downwards.
AATGATTGCAGAATTCCAATCTACTTTCGCGTCTGGTTCGGAATTCTCTACATGTTTATTGACAATGTCGCTTTCACCCAGAAATCCCGGTACACCTGGGTTCTGATCAGAAAGTTTGAAGAGTTGTTTGAAATTCTTGTCTGACATCGCCAGCCCCCATGGCTAAGAATCGGCATTTCCTTTGGAACATTGACGATTCACAGTGCCTGATGCGACCGGGGCGGGCAGTTAAAAAAGGTCCAGGGATTTGAAGTAGGCAAATCCACTCGGACATCCCAGAATTTTAGGGCTTTGCTCAATCAATCGTTCCGTGCATAAAATGCCTCATTAATGACCGACCACCTCGCCTCCAGTTACAATGAGTTAAACGAAAATTGGATTAAGCCGTCTGAAGGACTGCTCTCCCTCAAATTGGGTCTCTATGAATTTAAAACCATTTATTCTTGCTGCTGCCACCGTTGTCCTCGGTTTTAGTTGCACTGCAAATAAAAAAATGAATGCTAAAGCTGAGAAGTATTCAAAACTTGAAGTTTACGGTGGCTACCATCCGCAAGAAGTAGGCTTAGGTTTCCGAAGGATTTTTCCTGATTTGAATACCTGCTATACCCAAAACAACAGCCCAAGTGGCCGCTTAGTCGTGGGATACCTCATTGATTCAGGAGACGGCAGCGTTAGAGATGTTACAACCATCAAAGATGGAAAAGTCATTAGCAATGGGGCATTTGAGGCTTGCGTCATCAAGGTAGTCAGCGGCTTGAAGTACGATAAATTAGTTGAAGGGAACAATAGTAAGGTTGTTTTACCGCTCAATTTTCCGTTACAGCAGTAATACACGCAATTTTTTACAAAAAAAAGAGCTGACCCGAAGGTCAGCTCTTTTTTTATTTTTACTTACTGAAAATAGTGCGATACGCCAGCTGCCGGTTGAACAATCAATGAGATTTTGATTTTCATGTCAGAAGCCTCATCAGTAACAGTTGCCATACTTGGAACGTTTAGAACTAGTTTGCCGAAATGCCAGTTAGCAGCATTTTGGATTGCTAGGTCGATAACTTCGTTACCAAGTACTTCAGTCAAACCACCGTTGCTATAGTTTGTTTCGCGGTCTTTGTTCGCCATATCGTTAGGAATGGTGACAGAAACTGCTGTAGGATTTTGTGGATCGAAGGTCTGTCCACCGCGGTAAAGATACATGATATTGTCTGTAGCAGTGCCAGTTTTGGTTGGCGTTGAGAAGTAAACCCGCGCAGGCTTCGTGCCGCCGAAACGGCCTAGGTATAGACCACCAGCAGTTTGAGCGTTAGCTGCTCCAATGACGCAGACTGCAGTAGAAGTACAAAGCTTAGTGGCATCCCATTTAGTAGCAGCAAGGTCAGTTCCAGTTACAGCTGCAACGATGTCAGCGTGTGACAAGAACAAAACTTTGCCCATTGGAATAGTGATTTCGACTTCAGAAGTAAAAAGATTATTAGCAGGGGTATCAGTTACGAAGTTTGACGACCAGCTAACGTTTTCGAAGTCTGAACCCATAACAGCCATAACCATAAAGGTGTATGTTTTGCCGTTGGTGAGGCCGGTGATTTTGCACTCTTGAGTACCAAGGACTTTATCAGACGCTGGAAGTGAGAGGTTGTCGTCAGACTTGCCGTCGCATTTTGCGAATGGCAGTTTTGTCTCTTCTTCTGCTAGGCCAGCTCCAGTTGCACCTGCTCCGTCGTCAGTTGCAGTGTCGCCTTCGCAGTCAGCTTCAGAAACTGGAAATTTGAAGTTTGTTTCAAAGATTGCACTATTGTCTTTGCAGCGTGGAACTGAACCTGTTGTTAGATTCGCGTTTGCTGGGTATGTAGCTGTCCAAGCTGTGCCAGCAACAACAGTACCTGAGTAATCGCCTTCAGCAACAAACACATTGTAGCCTTTGAAGTCGTCTTCTGTATTGTTTCCGAGCCAACGAAGGGTAACGCTTGTGTCACCAGTGATGGTCACAAGTCCTGATGGCGGATTGAGGTCACCGCGAGCAGCTGTTGATGGGTTGCCTTTGCTTCCTTCGTCACAAGCGGATGCACTCAGCGCTAAGGCGCCTACTGCTAGAATCTTCACTAAACTTTTCATATATACACTCCTGGAAGTAATTTTTTATTATCGAGCGTTAAGTACTTTACTTACCCGCATTTCAACAGCCACGTCAGATCCAGCGGTCACATCACCTTTAACCCAGAGGTAGTGATAGTAGAAGCTAGTGAAGGTCGTAGCGGTTTTCTCAGGAACAGCAATGACATAAACATGGTTTTTCTCAAGAGCTCTTGAGCGGCCAGCTGGAGTGTAGCCGCCTGTGTTGATAATTGGTGCCAAGCTCGTTGTTCCCTTGTTGCTATCTAAAACGAGTGCTGGTGCAGATCTTGGAAGAGTTGCATCCATGAAACCAGTCGCGTAGAAACCGAGGTCTCTAATACCGGTGTTTTCTCCCGGAGTGAAAGTACCGCCTTCATAGTGCTCAACATATAGAGGACCAGGAGAGTCGCCTTTTGCAGCTGCCCCTAGATCAGATACCGCAAGGTTTGTACCAATTGCGCATCCAGTTTGCGTACAAGCACCTAAGAACGTATGTAGGTCAAAAACGAGTTTGTCAGCATGGGCTGTCGGAACATTGATAGTAAACTCAGATTTAAATCTCGGAGTCACACAAGCAATGTTCGTTGAAGTCATGGAGACTTTTTGGCCTTCGTCCATAGACGAAAGAACGAGGAAGCAATAAGTTTCGCCAACTTTTAGGCCGGTAACTGGGTAAGAAACAGCTCCATTAACACCGCGTGCGGAGTTATCACTAACAGTCTGACGAGCGAAGTCTGCACTGTGGTTTTTGCAAACGCCACCGTCAACGCCGCAAGTTGGAAAGATGCCATCTTCGCCTGTTTTCTGGTGAACTGGGAGTGCACTGAATTTTTCTTCGCCATCAACGCCAGCTGCAGCTGGTTCTTCGAACGGCTTCGTTGTGTCATAGTTGAAATCAGCAAGAAAAACTTTTGCCGCTTGAACTGGTTCACCGGCTTCATCTAGAAGTTCAACTGCTTGACCTTCAGAATACGTTGTTCCCAAATCAATTTTTGTTTTGTTCATACCATAAACATTGTAGCCGTCGAAATCGTCTTCGTTGTTAGAACCAGTCCAGTAGAGCGTGGCATTGCCATTTCCACTGTCTTGAATCCAAAGATTGCCCGGAGCTTTAAGCTCATCAAGGGTGATCGCTTCTGGATCAGAGGCATCAGAACCGCAACCAACTGCGAGTCCGCCAAGGAGCAAAGCGCTGCTTACAAGCTTCGCTGAGTCCCGTAGGAATTTTGAACGTAACATTTTCATCGGATCTTCCTCCAAAAAATGAATCCATAACAATAGCTCTAAAAATGAGCATAATTTCCTGATTTCAGTCCGACTAATATGAGTGAGATCGGTGGCATGCGCAATCTCTTTCTGGCAATTTTTTATCGAGTGGTTGGTAAAAAATCAAAAACTGTTCGGTACCATATCTACATGGCTGTAGCCCTTGAGCTGCTTATGTTTGATGAGAAATATTATCGTTCGGTCTGTTTTGGGGAGTGTTTGAATTTAGATATGGTTGGCTGATTTTCTATGCGGCATGCGGACAAAAGGCAGGGCGACGCCGAAGGCAAAAACAATCGCTGCTCCGAAAAATGCTCTGTTGTCCGGAATTACCGCAAAAAAGAGAATGCCCGCAAACATATTTAACACTGGTTGCAGGTAGCTAACGGCGCTGTTCAAAGCTGCTGGTGATCTTTGATAGGACATCGTTAAGAATACCTGCGCGAGAGATCCCAGCAGGCCAATTGCAAAAAGAAGAAACCAAGTGAAATGATCTGTTGGCCAAGAGGTGTCGATAAACAGGAACAGCACGCTGTGAACAACCGTTGCCGTCACACAAAAATAGAAGATCACACAATTGGGAGAGTTGCTGCGGCCTGCGCGGGCAATCATGATGTAGGCCAATGCCGAAAAAAACCCCGCCGCTAGAGCTAGCGCTCGCCCGTAAGGGACAGCGTCAGTGAGCCGCGGCTCAAACAAAAAGAATAGTCCAACGAGCGCACCAATGATTGCAATCCAAGCTTTTTTGTCGTTTTTTTGTTTGAGAAAGATCGGTGCCATGGTCGCAACGAAAATACCGTTACTAGCGTGTAAAAAAGAACTCTCACCGATGCCGATCGCTTTGATCGAAATGAATGAACAAATGAGCGCTGTCGTTCCAAAAACTCCTCGCCACCAGAGTGACGGTCTCTTGTCGCCAAAAAGTTCCTGCCAGTTTCCGCGCGTGCTTGCCCAACCAAAGAGGATGAATAGGTTAATCAATATCCGAAAGAAACTTGTAACCAGCGGAGAAACATCTGGCTCGCGCGCCTGGACCGCGTAAACACAAACACCCATAATGGAAAAAAGCACACACGAAATCACCATGCAAACCAGGCCACGCATCGGCGCTTGTTTCGGAGTAGGATTGGCAGTGAGTTCCACCATGAATTCTTTCAAGGCTTCAAGTACAGGGGGGCTGTGCGGATATTCTGGCACAAATGCCGCGAAATAGCATCATGGACGAATGGCGCTAAGATAAAAGCGTCTCGGGGCAGGGTAGCCTTCAACAGTTTTAGAGGGGTCGTCTTTGTCGAGAAAGTTATCTAGGCTGTCGATCGGTGCATGGCTTGAGCGACGCTGTTCTTCGCCTGTTAGGGCTAGATCTTCAAAGCATTTAACCTTGGTAAATCCCGAGCGTTGCATCCAGTGCTCTAAGCAAGTTCGCGTTGGTAACCACCAAAAGCCGCGCGCTTTCGCGTAGCGATTCTCCGGCATGAGAGCGACCGGCTCTTCACCAGGGATACCTTGGCACTCAACAATCAGTTGGCCACCTTTAGCCATAGCTGCAAAGATCTTCTTCAAGAGCCCGATTGGATCCGTGTGGTGATAGAGAATGCCCATACAAAAAACCGTATCGAAAAACCCAGGATAAAGATCCAAGTGCTCGATGCCCAGCGGTTCAAAATAGAGCGGCTCGGCGCGCGCATATTTTTGCAGAAAATTAAAATTTAAAACATGCCGACTTTCCGGTTCTAAACCTACAACAAGCTCCGGCATTAAAGGCAGCATCCTGTACATGAAGTAGCCGTTGTTGCACCCGATATCACAAACCTTACGACCTTTTAGCGGCAAAAGATGAGGGAGAACCCGTTTCCATTTTAATTCAGAGCGCCATTCGGCGTCGATAATTTCACCGAAGATATCAAACGGACCTTTTCTCCAAGGGATGAAGGCTTCGATAGCTTGGGTGATCAGTGTCTTGGTCTCGGCATTTAAATCTTTGGCAGCTCCGATACTGACTGTATCGGCGTCCGCAGAAAATTTGCTGATTTTGATCTCCGGTAGCATACTTAACGTATTTAGCATTGCCTGATAGCGCGGGTCTGCAAATTTTGCGTGACGCTCAGTCCGCAAAGCCCGAATGCTACCCTTCAGCAAACCTTGATATTGATCAAGGTAGTCTTTTTGACCGCTAAACGTCGATCCAAAGAATTCCATGCTTTACTTTTTTATTGCGATAAATGATGTGAAGTTATGCCAGCGAATCATCGGCTCAAAATATTTGAACCCAGCAGCACTCAAAAGTTCAGACTGCTCTTCGAGCGTCAGGGGGACAAGTACATTATCGAGTGCTTCTTTTTTTCTTTCGATCTCGGTGCGCGAATACCCACGTGCCTCTTTAAAGCGCTCATAAGAATCAGTGACCAACTCGTGAAATTCTGGGCAGCAGCTGCGTAGTTTCTCGCTTAAAAACAGGATCCCGCCGGGAACTAGACCGGCATGAATTTTCTTAAGAAGCGCCAGTCGTTGAGCGACTGGGATAAATTGCAGCGTGTAGTTCACTATCACAACAGAAGCGTTGGTGTAGTGAACATCCAATGCACTGGTGCTAGTGAGTTCGATCTGATGCTCTTTGCTCCAGCCAGCGAGTTTTGATTTAGCCCGCGCAAGCATTGGCTCAGAGGTGTCGATGCCAACAAAGCTAGCTTTCTTGTCAAAGTGGGAGAGATAGCGAGCAGCAAGATCAATCGTTGTTCCGGTTGAACATCCGATGTCATAGATGGTGGTTTGCGGCTGATAAAATTTGTTGGTCCACTCTGCCACCAGAAGAGCAACCTCTTTATAAAGTGGGACTGACCGTGTCACCATGTCGTCAAAGACCTGAGCGACTTCGTCGTTGAAGGCAAACGGCGCGGGGTATTTGCCTGTTTCAAAGAGACGGTCGGTTTCACCTTTGAGGGTGAGATTATGTTGTTCTTGGTTGTACATTGGAAGAGTCCAGGATGAGGTTGATATCAGTCCACCCAGGCCCGGTATACTTCGGAAATTGGTCTATTTCAACGTTGTTTAAGGTGGTTTAGTCGACTGTTATCACTGGATATAATGTGGAGGGGCGAGAGGCAGCGCATTTAAGATGGTGAAATAGCACTAAAGCGAGGCTGCAATCGCTTCATGTTCATGCAACCTTACTGATACTTTCGAGGAGTCACTTAGAAGATTTTACTAAAGACGGCTTTGTCGTGATTTTCTTCATAATAGTCTGGAATCACACAAGCTAGCTTGTAACCATTTTTTTGATAAAACTTTTTAGCTGGCTCAAACGTCTCATTGTCTGACGTCTCGATAAACAAGATCCGGCAGTCTTCGCTTCTTACATCTTGCTCCATCATATCCATCAAAAACTTTGCAACACCGGTGGAACGAAACTCTGGAGCGACGAGGATCCAAAAAAGCATCATCGCGCGGTCGGTGATTGGTAGAGGTCCGTAGTGAATGAAGCCGGCAATTTTGCCATCGATTTTTGCGGTATAGACTTTATCAGGATCGCCGTCTGGAGAAAGGAATGCGTCGATGTCATCTCTTAGGCAATTTAGCTCTCCGGGTGTAAAAACCCCGAGAGATTTTGCGATTTTGACGATAGGTTCCACGTCTGATGAGTTCGTTTCGCTTACAGAAAAGCGATTGGCGAAATCATTGGCGAGAACACTATTTAAGGGCATGTTGCGGCTCAGATCGCGAGATAGGGGACTCTGCATAGGGTCTGACTTCATCCGTAATATATTTGTTAACGTATCCGCAGCACCGGCTTGCTCCACACTGGCAATGAAAACTCCAGGCAGGATGCCAGAAATTTCCCCAGTCTTGAGCTTCAGATTCCGAGATGCGGTTATAACTGATGGTGAGTTCTGTTCCTTGATGAACGACTGTTCTCGTGACAATAAATAAATCGTCGTCGATAAAGCAATTTGGATCACACGAGTGATTTACGTAACGCGCATCTGTTTCGGGAGTTAGATAGAGGTCTTTGGTTGCTCGCAAGATGTAGTTGAGTTGTTCTTTTGGAACGGCATCGAGTGTACAAACTGGACCAGCGAACTGAGCGATCTTTGTCATTGGTTCGAGTGATTCGGCAGCGAACACTCCGAGGCCAGTATTGCTTTTTTGAACGGTGATCGATTGGTCCACTTTTTACCCGCGTTTATTTCTGTTTATTTGATACTACAGGGTATTGAAGTATGAGCAACTGTAAACTGAGGAGATTTGTGGCACAGACTTTGCGTTCTCCGGCTAACTAACTTTCGAGGTTTCCTCGCGAAGCTGCACCGGCCCAGCATGTTGCGAATACTTCCCACGCTTATCAGCGTAGAACGTTCTAATCTTTTCCATATCTGCGTTTATGTTTCCGGTCAAGTTCAGCACCATACCGACGCCGACTTCTTTTTTCTCGTAGTCAAAAAACGCGAGCGCTAAGGGTACGCCTGCTTCGAGGGCCATGTGGTAGAAGCCGGATTTCCAATGCGTTGTAAAGCTGCGCGTGCCTTCAGGAGCTAAGCCGATACCGAGGGAGTCGCGGCTGGCGAACTCGTTGACCACGAATGAAACGGTGTTTGACCTGTTTTTGCGGTCGAGAGCGATGCCGCCCCATTTGCGAAGAATCCATCCAGCGGGACCGACGAAGAGGCTATCTTTAGCAAACCAGTTGAGATTAAGTTTTAGGTAGAAGATTGCCGCCAACCCGAAAACGAAGTCCCAGTTAGTTGTATGTGGTGCGGCAATGAGTAGGTATTTTGGGACTTTAGGGGGGTGGCCGTTGACCTTCCAGCCCGCTAAGGATAAGACGAGTTTTCCGAACAGATACTTCATGGAATTGTCTCCTTCTCCTACTGGTAGCGCCTCAGCACTTCCTCGCTGACTTTTCCTAGAATCTTGTCGGTCCTTGTTCACTGAAATATATCAGAAATCTCGATTTTCAGCCCATGTTTTACGCTTTCTGTTAGGATATGGGAGTAAAAACAGACCGTTGTCCGCAAAGCCTGCGGGCATCGAAAGGAACGGCAAAATGACTTTTTCGCGAAACCAAATAGTTGCTCTTTTAACGATTTGCGGCATTTGGTCTGGATGCGGTGAATCTTCAAAAAGGTCGACCCCACCAGCGGGAGACGCATTACCGAACCCAACGTTTAGCCTGGGTGATTGGTGTCAGGGCAAACTCAAAACTGAAGAGCAACTCACCCTTGATGCACTGATTAGTTCTGTCGGAGCAACCGACTGCACAGAGTTTGAGTACCGCTATGCGAATATGAGCACCAAGAAGATTTCAATCGCCTACGAGGATTTGAGCGATCCTGCTCCGCTTTTAGCACTCTCTGATCTGGAGATACTTTCGATCAGAGGCAATAAATTTACAAATATTTCGTGGACCAAATCTTTTCCAGCGTTGATCGCTCTTGAAGCTTCTGACAATCCGCTCGCGCAAGAATCCTCCACAATTGGGATGGACACCATTGGACCAATAATTTCAGAATTGGCATTGGACAGGACAGGGATTAAAGAGATTGTCTTTCAAGCGGAGCCGGCGATGCGAAGCCTCGCTCTTGTAGGTAACGGTATTGAAGACCTTTCATTCCTTACTAACGAAACATCGCTGGTCTCGCTGCATCTCGATCAAAATTCGATCAATGACCTTACTGCTCTGACCCAACTGGAAAAACTGCAAAATCTGTCGCTAGCCAGCAATCCGATTGCCGCCCTAACGCCGTTAGCCAACCTCAGCAGTTTGAAAGAACTGAATCTGGGAAATGTGATGCTCGATATCACCCTGTCCTCGGCGATTCTGCCAGTCAATCTTGAGAAGCTGACGCTTTCGATTCTTTCCTCGGGAACAATGGGAACAAAAAAAATCGATGTGGCTGGTGTAGCTTCATTGAGGAAATTAAGGGTTCTCGATGGCAGTGGACGAATTGTTAGCGGCGATATGGAGAAAGATTCTGATTTGACGGAACTGATCTTTGAGCACGCGGTCATTTCGGATTTTGACGTGCTGAGAAAGTTTTCCAATCTCCAAGTTTTGAATGTAAATAATTCTGGACTTTTAGCGCTGCCGGATTTTTCGAAGTCTGTAAAGCTAACGACTCTGCAGGCTGATGGGAACCCTCTTTCGCTAATAGATGGCCGACGATTGCCGCAGTCTTTGCGTTTTTTAACCCTGAGTAAGTGCAGCATTAAAAATATAAAAGGGCACACCCAATTGACGAACCTCACAGAACTTTCGCTCAAAGCTAATAAGATAGCAGCTCTAGGAGATTTCACTTGGCCTGTTAATCTGCGCTCTTTGGACCTTTCGGAAAACGCCGTCTCGCGACTGCCTGATCTCTCGGCCCTCAATGGTCTAACGTCTCTTAATCTAGCGCGTAACCAGATCAGGAACGTGTCAGCGCTTGCAGCTCTCACGTCGTTGGAGCAGCTTAATTTAAGTCACAACCAACTTGAACTCGTTGCTCCGCTCGCTCCGTTAACAAAACTTACACTCCTTGATGCGCGTTCGAACGGTCTGCCTGGTACGACTGTTTGTCCGCTTTTGAATGCGAATGCCTGCCTATTTTAACCGACTAACCATAACCATTATTCCATCAAACAGCACTTCAACTAGCCGGTTTTTCTAGTTAAAGGCGACAATTTTTGATGCCGGAATACCAGTCTGTCTGTGATAAAACATGCCTTTGGACCAAACTGCATGCTGTCTACTGCGAGCTATTTGCCGGTGTAGTCACAGCTTTAACCATGACAGCGGGTATCTAAACGTTGCGACCTGCCTGCGACTCATCACTGACGTTGGGACTTCGGATGCAGAAGATTTTATTTCTGCTGTTCCTTTGTGTCTCGTCATTTTGTTCGTTGAACCTAACGGCGCAAACTGCAGACCCCGAGTCTGAGTCAGATGCAGAACCGTCGACTGAAGTGGAATCTGCACCTGAGTCCCCTTTGCCTCCCCTTAATTCCGACGCCGCCGCTGCTGCTGCAGCAACTCTTCAACAAGATTTGTCTGAACCGATCGGTCAAGCGATCGGTAGCCAGATTGCCTTCGATGCCGACAAAACATCTGTAAACAGAGATTTAACCCAAAATATTTTTGAGGGCAACGTTGTAGCGATCGGTGCTGGGACCATGATCGCGGCTGATTATCTTGCGATGGACAAGATAACCAATATTGTCACGGCCAAAGGCCACATCGTTTTGGTCAATCGCAATGTGATTTTTCTCGGTGAAGATCTGACCTACCATGTTGTAACTGGCGATATGAAGCTTGGCCAAGCAACTATGTATTCGAATAATCCAGAAGTCGTATCGGATGCGACGAGCGCTATTCTAGGATTTACGGCCAAGGAAGTTGCGTTCGAAGCCGAGCGTAAGAAAAGAGTAACCGAAATCAACCAATTGAAGGACCGCATTCGCGCTGAAGCTAGAAGGCAGATGCAAGTGAACGGCAGTGTGCCGGAAGACCTGATTGAGAAATACGCCGTTTATCTAGAACAAGAAGACCTTGTAAAGAAACAAGAAAACCAAACGTTGGCACGGCTGACGGAAGATAAAAGAGAAGCCTTTAAGCGGCGGCGAAATCTTTGGGAAGCGAGCAAGAAATCAGGTCTTGCCATGTCAGCAACCGAAGCGACGTCAGCATACTTTCATATAGAAGGTGAAACGTTGGTCAAGGTCAACGGTAACGACTTTTACGCCAGAAATAGTTTGTTTACCCCCTGCTACTGTAAACCCGGTGAGTCGCCTGCTTGGGCTTTTAATGCATCAGAGATTGAAGCGCAGGTCGGTGGTTATGCAAATCTCTATCATCCTGTTTTGCAGATCAAGGGCATCCCGGTCCTTTATTTGCCGTGGCTCAAATTTCCCATAAAAGACCAAAGACAATCAGGCTTTTTGATGCCGACATTCGGCTATGAAGTCCGCTCCGGTAACATATACAGTCAGCCGGTTTACTTCGACTTTGGACCGGAAGCTGACGCGACCCTTACGACTGATGTCTACGAGCGCCGCGGCACAAGAATAGGCGTTGAGTACCGACTTCAGCAACGAGAGTTCTCTGGTTGGGAATTGCAAGCGGAGTCCATTCGCGACCGCCTCTGGCTTGAGGATAGGGAAGTGCGTCGTGAACTTAGATCGATCTACTCCCAAGGTTTAGACAATGTACTCGCTGGAAATGTTTCTGGCGCCGAAGATCCAAATTTCAGTCCAAGAGATTATTTGGAGTGGCAAGTTCAAAAACGCGAGCACTGGGATAATTTAGCGGCAGCAGATAGATATCGTGGAGCGACTCTAAAGGACGATGAAAAAGCGATTCGCAACGATATTGAATCTTATCTTGATGTTCCGGAAAATACCTGGCGCGGAGCCTACGGTTGGCGCGGTGTTACTTACTTAGCTCCACGTCTGTCATTTACCAGTGCTGGGCAGATAAATACAGATCACCGTTACGCGGAGGAGCTCTATGTTCCCGATGATTTTGAAGACGTGATTTTTGGTGGCCGCAACGAACCTGCTTTCTCAACGAGTAAAGGCCAGTTTCACCTCGATGGTCGTGAGCTCTATTTAGGATTAGGTACTCGCTTTGGTGACAACTACCTTACGGACGAACGTTTCGAAGGCCAGCAACTGCCGTTGCGCTTTAAACTGCAGACTCTGTATTTCACGTTGTTGCCAGAGCGCTCAATAGTTCCTGTTTATGGGCAAGTGTCTTTAGAGCATTACCGCATTTCAGAATATCAGAGCAAAACAGAAGAACGAAGCGATACGCCGACTCTTGGTGGTGGTAGTTGGCGGCGCATGAAAGTTGACTTTGTCTCACCGTGGGTGACTGATAGTATCATCCAAGTAAACCAGTTTACCGATTTGGAAGCGCGTTATATCGAGCACAGTGGTCTCTTAGCCAATGGCAGTGAGATAAAGTCTTGGCGCACAGGGTTGGAATTCCGGCTACCGATCGACGGTAAGGGTGTGTTGCCAGGCATGTTCCAAGAAGATATCTGCACACCTGAAAAAGAAGCTGCTGGCAGCTGCGTGCAGCAGGGAATTTCCGATAGTAACAGGCATGTTCACCACTTGATGGACTGGCGTCTAAAATTTTCTGTCCGCCCTTCGGTTGTTAAGGTTGGCCCCTATACGGAAGGTTTAGAGCCAGCGGGCGAATACGCCTACTTCACAGGTGATAAAGGCAACTCGGTTACCGACCTCGACCGCGAGGTCTTGGAAGAAGATAGAATGCGTGAGCACCGCAGGTTATCTCTCATGACAGATCATATCTGGAAGTTATTTAATAAAGACTGGCGCAGGATAGCAGCCGAAGGTCAAACACCTACCCCTATGACGAACAATGCTGAGACATCGGCAGATAAAGCACGGAGAGAGTTAATATTCAATCTTGAACGGTCAGTAACCTCCGAAGCAGAAATTTATAATGAAGATACCAGTGAGTACCTCGTCGACCGCTACCGACTGTTTGAGCAATACTACTCAACTCCGATGACGTTTTCGGCAGATATCGCCTATGACTTTCTTGATGCTGAACTAAGAGAGAGACAAAAGACTGAAAAAGGTGCCGTGCAAACCGAGCTGGATTCTGAACGCAGTGCCCAGCAGGGCTATGAGTCCCAAGCCGAAGCTGCAAGAGCTGAAGGAGAGTCAGCGACTATGATTGCAAATCTAGAAGCTCAGGCAGCCGCTAGGGAAGCTAGGGCGAAGGCCCTAGAGAACGAACAGAGAGGCATTGTCTTGGCCGAACCTTGGAAAGAATTAAATGCTCGCTGGGGTCTCAATTATGCCGAATTCTCACTCGGCACGAGCATGATCTACAATCTGTATGCAAAAACAGCTCGCGCCGTTAGCGCCAGCCTGACATTTCCTGCGGTGCTTGAGACGAACCTGAGTCTTGGTTACAGCCAGGAAAAGAAGATTTCCGCCAGCGGCGATGCGAGAAGGACTCGCGTCCGTTCCTACCGTCTTGCGTCATCTCTCGTTCCTCTGGTCCAAACCTATGTCGCGATCAGCCAGAGCTTGACGGACGAGGACGTGCGCTCTTACACCGCCGAATACAAAACCGCATATGGGATTCGTTATGACTCGGATTCAAAGTGCTGGGGACTGCAATTTGCTAGAGAAAAGGACTATCTAAAGCTAGAGGGCGATGCAACTTATCTTCTTAGATTGTCTGTGATTTTCATGGGACAGGAACGGAATCTACCAAATATGTCTCCGGGGTTGGAAAGAGAAGTTAAAGATGATAATGAGTCCTGACGTTTTAGGTAGGTACCTCCCCACATGATGTGGTCTGCCCATAGGATGGCGAGTAGAACATGAAGAAACTAGTGATCGGTGAAAAGTTAAAACTCGTTGGATTCAACAATCTTACGAAGGCACTTAGTTTTAATCTGTATGATTTTTGCGTAGCACGTAACGAATCAGAACGGTTATCTTACCAAAAATATATCAGTGAACGATATAATGCGAAAAACGTCACCAAGGTTCTAACAGGTATCTGTGACATCATTGAGGCACAGGTCTTGGCAGTGTCTGATCAGGACTACGATCCATGGGGCGCAAGCTCAATGGTACTGATGAGTGACCTTAAAGGCGGTGGCGTTGATTCTGACGGCTCCCCTAAATCGTCAGCAATGCACCTTGATAAAAGTCATATCTGTGCGCACACCTATCCAGATTTTCACAATCAAGGAAAGGTATGCTCTTTTAGGATCGATATCGACATTTCTACCTGCGGCGAAATTTCGCCTCTAACAGCCCTGAACTTTATGTTCAAAAACTTCGACGCGGATGTCGTGGTAGCGGACTATGTTGTGCGCGGATTCACCAGGGATGAAGATGGCCGCCGTGTTTATATGGATCACCAAGTTAATAGTATTCAAGACTATATCGACGAGCGCGTATTGGCTGACTACCACTGCATCGACCTAGCGTTGCAAAGCGAAAACATCTGGCAGACAAAAATGCTGCGCGTTAAGCACGATGTATCGTCATACTTCCGTGACCCAGTAGAGGTCGGAAGTGATGAGACCAAAGGTTACATGGAAATGATTAAGCGCGAGATGCGCGGCGTTCTACACATGTGGCCTGATTAAATCCGGGTCCACCCGACTGATTACGGATAAAAGTTATAGTTTTTTAGTTGATGAATAGGTCGCGAACCACTTGGTTAGCGACTTTTTTTGCGATTTCATGAAACACCGCGTCGGAGGATTCTTCGAGGCGAAGAAAGTCGTTGCCTTTCGTCGTGATGTTGTTGGTAGCATGAATAGCTTGCATAGCATCTGAAAGTGAATAGGTGCGGCGCATGATCAGGGTTTTAGTCCAAAGGTTCCAGACTTCGACATCAACTACAGTCGAGAGAACGACTTTGTTACGAACTTTGCCGGCTTGCGTCAGCACTTTGAATCGGTCAGGCGGTGAGGGTTCGCCGCGGTTAAAAACACTCGGATCTTTTTCAACGCCGTTGGTAAACGTTTCGCCAGCAGGAACGAGTGATACCTTTTTAAGGTGTGCGCGAACGAGAGCATCGGCTTTGCCGACCTGTACCACGTGTAGGTGGCCGTCGCTGGCAAAGGCTTTTTGTAGTTCTGACCAAAGGTGTTCGTGATGAACAACCTCACGGCTCGTGTCAAAAACCGCTTCTACTGCAACTGTACGTACCCCTTCAGGGGTTTGCAGATTCTTATTTGAAAATTTATATGAGCATCCGGTGAAAGCCAGGCAAAAATACACCGACAAAATGGCTCTTTTGCTTGGTTGAATACTCATAGGGCTGCGTAGGCAAAAATTCAATTTCGCTTTTTCCCGCTGATTAGATAAACTTACCATGGGCTAACCACTACAATTTAGTATCGCAATCAGGTCCGGATAACACCGGCGCCAGGAGGTCATTAGTTATGTCTATCATGGACAATGATAAATTGCCAAAAAGACCGGTAGTCACTTCAAAAACTGCTGCCGATGCTGAGTTTGATTATTGGTTGAAGGAAAACAATTTTTCTTCTCTTAAGGATGGTGACGGCCTAGCCTGGAATTTAAATCTTAAGATCGCGCGTGTCCCCGAGCCAGCTGCACGCGAAGCACCGTGGACATTGACATTGCACCTTACTGCGCAGGTAAATGCTAAAACATTGGTCGAAACCCATACCCTGGAACCTGAGCTCGATAGTCGTTTGATCGAGCTCATGGGCGAAAATACTATCGATATCAATTTGAAACCTATTCAGCGCAAGGCCATGACTAAAGAGGATGCTAGAAGGATGCTGGCGGTCGTCCTGCCAGAAACGCGCGATAAAGTAGCACTCTCGTCGTTTCGTGAAATTAAAAGATCACTGGTAGGCCGCTGGATCGACCAGACCAGAGTCTTCGGTGCCATGGCATAACATCTTGATTATATTTACTTTAAGTGGGTTTGCGCCGGATTCTCACCATGATGGGAGATTTGAGGGCCGGCCCACTTTTTTCTTTGCTATTGACCGGCTGCGCTGAAAAATAATATCTGTCAGAGTGCCCGAAACTTATTTGTGCCTGGAGATTTGTTAGAAATCTCAAATACCTGATTTTCCAGCAAGGGGATCTAATGGAACTTGTTCCAGAAGTTGTTAAGAATACTTTGGTGTTTAATGTCATCAAGTCCTGCAACGCTAACAGAAACATCTGCGGCAATTGCCCTGACTTTGCTGTAGCCGTTCACAACACTTTGATGAACACCGAAATCAAATATGTTCTTATCGATCTACAAGATGAGAAAGAGATCTGCCCATCGTTTCTAGAAGAACTGATGCAGCTCGCGAAACGATTGAAGTTTCCATTTATTTTCACTGGCGTGATGGATAAACCGCAAAAGATTCTCGATTCCTATGCGTTCCTAAGTCGTCATCCAATATTCGAAGCAGTGGAAGACGCTGCCGCGTACCTTGAAAGCAAACACCCAGGCATTACCCGGGTTCCTTTGAATGGCATTGAGCTTGGCGTAGCAGTAGCTTGTAGTCGACCACGCAATGCGGTTGTGGGCGAAGCTGATGCAAGTGAAGGCGAAGCGGAAGACTAAGACTTTTTAAATTTATTCTTCAAGAGAAGTCGGTAGCGTTAGCCACCGGCTTCTGTTTCTAACTGATCCAAGTCTCTACTAATCACACGTAAATTATCTCGTACGGTCGGCAACTGACTTGCTTGTGGATAATTTTTTATTGCGTCTTCCAAATATGTTTTAGCTTGGCGCAGATACTGAGCGCGTGTCTTCGCATCAGTGATTGGAATAGCGCTTTGAAAAGCGGCGGCAGCTTTTTTTCTTAAGACTTGAACGGCTTTGTTTGAATAATCCTTGATGCGCTCTTGAGCGAGAGGATACGAAGGGTGATCCTTCCCGACGCTACTTGCCAATTTAATACCTTCTTGCCATTTGCCAGCGTCTGCGAGTTTTTGAGCCTCTGCAATCGTAGAATCATCACCGTTGGTTGGTGCGTTGGCGTCATAGACGTTACCATAAGTATCAGTCATCATTTTAGGTTCATGCGTGGGTGCTTCAGTAGGATCCTTTCCACCGAGACCTTGATTAAGTTGGCTCCACTTGGCTGCTGTGGCTTTTAGGATGTTTACGATTTCATTTTGATAGTCGGGTGTATCAGATCCAGCAACAAGAGCTTGGCGGACCATTGTAGCTACCGGCCATGAAGCGAGTAAAGGATTCTCAGAGAGCGCATCAGCGAGATCGATTTTTTGGTCTTTAAAAAGTTTCTCAATAGAAGGAGCGGTTGTTTCAACTGCTGGTTTCGCTGCGCCAGCTGCGTTACCGCCGTTATTTAGATCTTGCTCTTCAAAGGTTGGTTTTATGGTATTTGCGAGTGGATTGATTACTGACCGTAAAATTCCGATCGTTAAGACTGCTTCGGAAACAGAGCCTGTTTCTGGACTCTTTGGAATGGTGGACAAGAAGTAAATATCTTCGTCGCCGAAAGCGGAATCGGCATTGACGTGGCTACGAAAAAAATTTAGCTGCTGATCAGTCGTTGGCGCTGGAGGCAATTCAGGTTTGGCGACGGCTTGGGCGTTAGCGGGGCTGTCTTTACTTCCTGGTTTGGTCTTAACAACTTCGGTCGGTTGTTTTTTCGTCGTAGTTGTTTTCTTGGGAGTCGTTACACAGCCTGAAGTAAAAACCCAAGTCGCTAGGCAGACAAACTGTAATAGATTATTAAACAATTTTAATCTCATGTAATGGTCCCTTGAAGTAGCTAAATAGGTAGGTTCACCGTATCACAACGACGGGGTTAGATCAGTTCAAAAATCGAAAGAAAAGGAGCCTAGGTAGCGTCTGTCTTCGATTGGTGTCGAAGAGCTAGAAACGTCGCGACCATAGTAAGCAAATTCAAAGGCGACAAAACTTAAATTGACCGAAGCACCTGTAGTTACAAATCCTTGACTGTAACCAGCCCGCACAGAAAACGGTGAGATCTCAAGTGGATTTCCGGCAAACAGCTCGACTCCGGCATGCAAAAGCTTACTGACCTCAATTCCCTGCAGTCCGTATGATTGTTCTGGAGTACCGACAGGGAGTTGATGGGCGTCCAGGGCAAAGCGCATAGCGAGTTTTCGTCCCAGCCTTGGCGTGATTGATAGTCCCACTCGGAGGTCGGTGGGATCGACAGTAGAGAGAGCATCTTTGTTGCCGAAACTGCCTGTGTATTTTGTTCCGCAGACGGCTTGGCGCTTTTCAGTGAAGGGGTTCAGGTAGTCTTCCTTACATCCTGTCGGTAGGTTTAATGCGGCTAGACCAATCGTCGGATACCAGAAATCGGCGATGGTATACATCATGCCGAAGTCAACGCCCAATCCTTGTGATCTGTTCGCATCGTCTTTCATTCTTGACTGCATCGTGGATTTGTTTGCGAGGTCTTCTGAAGGAATGCGGTCTTCATAGGCATAACGCCAGATGGGTCGCACCTGGACTGCCGCATTAAAGCGGTTTGATGGATTTGTCATACCAAATGTTATGACCGAACCGAAATCCGAAACAGCTTCGATGCGTGCTTCTTCGGGGGTTTCTTTTGCGATCACAGCTTTGATGTTTGTGTTTGAATACATGCCAAACGCCATTGGAGAATCTTTTGCGACATCAAAAAGTGTAACTGGAAAAAGTGCCGCCCGGGCCCAAAAAGGTTTGTCGCCAAGTTCATCCATTTCTGCAACGACGTTCTCGACACTTTTGTCCTGAGACGAACTAAAGCCACTATAAAAATTTCTCGCTTCGGAGTTTGCACCGGCGATAATGTTTGGGACCTTAGTAACGTTGAGAGTTTTGCGTGATCTTGCTTTTCTAGATCTAGCGATCCCAGCTGGGTTGGTCCAAACCGATGATTCATCGTTGGCGACAGCGGTAAACGCACCACCCATGCCGATTGCCCGGACAGGTGTAAAATGTTCAGGAACTTCTTCTGCCTTGGCGTAGGAACTCAAGCCTAAGCTTAAGCCTAATGCAGCGTGACAAATTTTGTGTGCTACGTTTCGCACGATAAGTCCCTTGAAAAAGTCTTCCATATTGCTTATCGACGCAGCTGGTAAAACGTTGATGTTTGGTCGCAATTTGGTTGTGATTACAGTTGAATACACGGGCAATAAAATGTCAGCTCATGGGACCGTCGACGCCACAACAGTGGTTAGTACTACTTACTATTCTAACAGCATTTACTGTTTTAGCGGTATAATTGAACCAAATCCGTTACGCATCGGACGTCTCTTCCTAGCGACGAATTTGGTGTCTTTCTTATTTTTAGGGGTTTGTCTTTGCATTACCGAAACCTGCTGCCTTTTGTCTTTCTGATGTTTTCAAATGAAACAATGGCTGCTGAACAGCAACGCCCACTGGAATCATCACGATTTCATGGGCGGGGGAATACCTATGTCGCAGCTTACGATTCTGACGAGGCAAGTAGAGCAAATCCAGCGACACTTTCTGAAGCCCAGATTAAGTTTCAGCTGCGTTGGTTGCAGCTTGATTTGCTTGTTGGCGAAAATTCTCTTGATTCAATTGGTGACATGACAAAGATGAGTGGTGAAGATTCTGCTATTCAACTTTTAGAAACGTTTGAAGACAAATTTGGCAAACGTCAGTATGCGCGCATGCAAGTTTCACCCCTTTCAATGCGAATCATGTGGTTTGAAGTATCACCTTTTTTCTCAACGTCAAACTTTGTTGATATGCGTCTACCAACCACGCCTGAGGTCGAACTCTACTCGGATACTATGGCGGGTATGAATATCTCGTTTGCGTTTGCCGTTGGAAAAACGCTCAATTTTGGTCTGACGATGCGCCCTGCGCACAGGACTGTGTATTCAGGGACAATGAGTTTTGGCGACCTGATCGATGTTCTCGATAATGATGAATTCGAGCTTGAAGATCTTTTTGAAAAGCGTGAGGGCTTCCAAATTGGCTGGGACACTGGCGCAATCTGGAAGCCGACACCGGCTTGGCGATTCGGTCTTCTCGTTGAGAATTTGGGATACGCGGGCAATCAAGGTGGCTTCAAAACGCCGCCAAAGCCTTATCAGCAACGCGTGAATCTTGGAATGAATTACCGCGTCGACTGGAAGCCTTGGCACTGGGACACATTGGTCGATATTCAGGACGTGGTTAATCCAGAGCAGTTTCATTACCTCCAGCTGCTCCACGTTGGGACAGAACTTGGCCGCAGCTACATCAGCCGTGATCATGACATTGGGCTGATGGCCGGAATCAACGAGGGCTACTTAACTACTGGTGCTTTTGTCGATGTTTTTATTGCGAGGCTTAACATGAGCTACTATGCGGTAGAACTTGGCGAGTATCCAGGTCAGAGAAAGGACCGTAGGTTTGGCATCACACTACTGTCCTCAATGACATTCTAGATTTATTTACGCTTCTCTGGGTGCTGGGTAGCCATGATGGTTTGCGCCAGTATTTCTAGATCTTCTTTTTGCTGCATAAGCTTGCGGATCTCTTTTTCTCTGGTTTCTAATTGGTCTTTTAGAAATATGATCTGAGTTTCCTTCGCATCAATGACTGTGTCTTTCATTTCAACGATGGTGTCAGTAAGTTCTGTGACTTTTCGAATAGATTCTTGCGTCATCTTGAGAATTTCGCGGTTTTCTTCTTTTGCTAGACTTAAGTGGTCGAGAAGAAGTGCAAGTTCGGTGTTGGTAACTTTTCCGGTCGCCACAGGTAACACTTGTGGATTGCTGCTAGCGCCGTGGAACTGACGGTCGTTATCCGAAAAAGATTGAGACTCATCACTTGGCAGCGGTGGCAAAGCAGTCGCTGAAAAAGTTGAAGCTAGGGTAGTGTCAACTAATTCTTCAGTACCAGTTGAATGCTGATCCATGCTCAACTCCTGCGTCGTTTCTGAATCTTCTTGTGAGGAAAGATCACGTTGCTTCTGCGTATCTTCGGTTTCATCTGCAAGTAGTTCGCTGAGTGCCGGGCTCATTTGACCCAGAATATTTTTCGGCAAAGCATCCTGGACGTTGGTGAAGACGTAAAGGCGACCTTCAAACGTGCGGCCAACGAGTTCGCCGCGACGGAGTTGGCGCCATGCTTCTGGCTCAGGAATTTTTTGGCTTTTGGAAAATTCTTGAATAGTAACCCCACCCAATTCCCTCGGATCTTGACCATGGGTGAAGGCACCAGTCATGGGTGTTGAACGCTGTTCAGTCGAGCTGATCCCAATATTCGGATCTCTTCGACTTTTATCTCGCTTTTTATTTGAATCAAAACCTGAAAACAAAGTCTAACTCCGATATCTGATTAAGAAAATTTCGGTTTTTACCGAAGTTCTGTTCGCGTGATTGTTATTAGTTTTTTAACTCATCAATGAAAACCTTGCAATGGCAGAGCATTGTTTGGAAACGGTGTGTATCCCTGCTGTTATGTTCGTAACCAATTGATTTTAGAGGATTTGTGTCTGAATCGAAGTCTGGCTGGATAACAAAGCATAAAAACAAATTAATCGCCTTTGTTATTTGTATAGGCATTATTTTGGTCTGCCTCAGCGTATTGATACGTCATTACCGCAGGCCGGCATTTTCTGAAGATCTAATTTCCATGATGGAAAACAAAGCGCTCGATATCCGCTTCTTATGGCGCGGAGAAACTAAGCCGTCTGGGAAAGTCGGAATTTTAGCGATTGATGAAAAATCCCTCCAACGTTTCGGTCGCTGGCCGATCGCCCGTAAAGACTACGAACCAGCTTTTAAGAATCTTAAGAAAATGGGAGCTGAATGGGTAGGATTCGACGTTGTGTGGAGTGAGCCTGAACGACCGCTACTGCAGGACATCAAAGTAAATGTAGAGGAAATTAAAAATGCTGCTCCAGATAATTTGGGCGCGGTTGTTAAAGATCAACTCCAGCAAATTGAAACAGCAATGGCAGCGAGTATAGGTGATCAGTCTGTAGCGACGATGATTAGCGAATACGAGAAGATCGTGATGGGCTACTTCTATTACGCAAGTAAGTCGGAATCACAGGCACTAGGTGCGACTCCATTCAAGGGTTTAGACTTGATGCTTGATTCAGCAATTCAAGCGCTTATTTTGCCTGATGGAATGGAGGTCAAAGACTTCCACGGGCTTAAAGCTTATGGCGTTGTGGGTAATACGCCTTTCATTTCTGCGAGCGGGCAAAACTTTGCGTTTTTCAATAACGAATCTGATTCCGACGCGATTATGCGTTGGGCGACTTTAGTTAAAGAGATGGATGGCAATTTGATGCCGTCGCTCTCGCTGAAACTTGCTTCAAAAATTCTCGGACGCGAGATCGTAACGTTCTTTGACAATTCGGGTATCACGGAAATTTCTCTGATGAATCCAGATGACGACCAAGACCTCATAAAGATTCCCGTCGACCATCACGGCCGCGGCCGGATTCTTATCAATCACTACGGACCAGATAAGACATTGCCTCACTTCAGTCTTGCCGACGTCTACGATGACACGCTTTCAGATGCTGACAAAGCAAAACTCAAAGGCATGAGCCTAGTTTTGGGTCCAACGGCGATTGCCATCAATGACCAGAGAGCTAACCCTTTTGATGCTGGTGTTAACGGGGTGGAGAACCATGCGGCCGTTGTCGATAACGTCCTTAGCGGTAATTTTATGCGCCGTACAGAAAAAATATTTTTAACCGAGATGCTGGTTGTAATCGGCGTTGGGATTGTCTTTGCGCCGATCATGGTCTTCGGAAAAGCAGTATTTTCTGGTATTGCCGCATTGTTCTTTATCATCGGTTACTACTACTTTGATAAATTCTTTTGGTTTCAAAAAGGTGAGTGGGTTTATATTGGTATGCCCTTTATTGAGATCTCCTCACTCTACATTTCAACGACACTTTACAAATACATTACGGAAGAACGTGATAAAAAGAAGATCAAGGGTGCTCTCGGACTTTATCTTTCTCCTGATATTGCAAACGAAGTGGCGCAGGATCCAGATGCCTTAAAG
>CAMAXT010000031.1 GCA_945862295.1 Pseudobacteriovorax antillogorgiicola | reverse complement strand
GACTCTTCCAATTACTCAGACTCTAGCGTCAAATGCAACCTTCAAAGAAGTCTCAAAATGGCCCTCTTTAACAAACTGCACTCTAGCTGTATGTTCGGGTTTTTGTACACTTGCTCTTCAGGTTCTTTACACCAGACTTTTCTCACTTGTATTCCACAACAGCACTTATTCTTTCAGCACCGTTGTGATGGCATTTCTAATTGCGCTATCCGCGGCGTCATTACTCTTCTCCAGGTTTAACAAGATTCTAAGCATTCCGACCAACATGGCTGCCCTTCAACAGACAGGTGGCGTAGCCGTTTCTATTTCAGCTTTGTTGTTCCTAGTCATTACCGATCTCAGCTACTTCGGATCCGTTGGCAATTTCACGACTTATATTTTGAGTTGCGCGGGACTTGCGCTGGCAATTATTGCGATTCCAGTCTCGATTTGCGGCATGCTACTACCATGGACCTGGTTGCAAACTGATAAAAATGTCGCCGTCGAACAGCAAGTTGCTAGACTCTCAGCGTTGAACACAACGGCTGCAAACGACAAAACGTTACGATGTCATTACATCTGACCTATTTGTTCCTTGGGAAAGTATGACCGGCTACCTTTACACGGTGGAGCATTACCAGGAAGCTCTGAAAAAGCTCACACCTAACGGCATATTCACCCAATGGATTCCACTTTGGCAGCTTGGGCAGAAAGAATTCGAAATGATTGCTGACTCTTTTGCCAAAGTTTTTCCCCACACTTCAGTCTTTTATGGGAAGAATGATTTTAAGTGGAGCATCCTAGGCCTCATGGGATCAGCACTTCCGATTGACGTAAACTTTCAAAGTCTGTCCGCAAGACTCGAACAACAACCATCACCTTTGCCTAAAGATAAGTCTTGGTTTCACGCAATTGATGATCTCTTCGACTTGTACACCGGCGATTGGCCAAAGAGGGGGGATGCGGTTCTAAATACAGATAACTTCCCACGCGTAGAGTTTTCAACGCCGATAACAGCTTGGACTACGAACCAAAGACTAAGGTATCAAACCCTTGAAAACTATAAAAATATGGTCTTAGACAAACTGCCCATGTCAGGCAATTTGCTCATCAATGGGCATAGTTTGACGCAAGAAGAATCTGATAAAATTAGGCGCAATCAAAAATTCAAATTTGAAGCATCAAGAAAATAACATTTGCATAACTAACGCGCGGCGGTTAAGAGCTGATAATTCCCCGACACCACAACTCGGTCACCGGGATCTAATCCTGTCCTGACAATCAAAATATCCGGTGTCGCCGCCGGCTCAAAAGTAACGATTTTTTGCTCAAAAATTTCCGGTCCTGTTTGAACAAAAACAATTGATTCAGCTCCTCGGAAAAGCACCGCACTTCGGGGTAGAACGAAGCCTTCGCTGCCGCTCTTGCCAGTAATAAAAGAAACCGTCGCTGCCGATCCGAGCGTAATGTTGTTTTCTTTGTTTTCGATTTCGACAAAGACTTTTCCTGAAAGAGTCTGTTCTGAAACATTGGTCTGGAAGCTAACGATTTTACCACTGATGGTTCGTCCATCGATGTTGGCAGATACAGACCGGGCTTCTCTGATCTTTAGAAGGTCCTGCTGAAAAACCTCGGCATCGATCCATAGGGTTTTGGTGTCGGTGACCCTCATCAAGGCATTGCCTGTTTCTGTTCTAAGTCCAGCGAAAATATCGAGAGAAACAATATTGCCAGAAATTGGTGATTTGATTGCAACGCTGCCGATCGAATCTACCCAACCGAGAACTTCGTTTTTTGCTACCTTGCTTCCGATCTGTAGTTGCCGCGCAGGCCGAAATTCTCCCGTTGCTGGAGATTTTATCGTCGCATCATACATCGGAGCAGCCCCAGCATGACCGATCGTCTGAATGCTTTGTTCTGGTACCGACATCACTGCAGCTTGAGTCCTTAACCCCAGTAGAAATTGAGATTTTTTACTGACAAAGATTCCGTATTCACCGCCTCTGGTGTCGACAGACATTTCGCCATGGGCATGACCTTCATTTGCAAAGCCTTTTGGTGTTTGCCATAGGCCCGACATTACAACAATTGCTAGCGCTACTTTCGGGGCCATTCTGCTCCTGGATAAGATCCGCCCAAGCACAAACCCTACGAAAAATACCCCTGCAAAACCTAAAGTCATCGCGGCCGAAAATTTCGGTAGTCCTGACTTCGCTCCACCATGATCGTGTCCTGAATGATTGTCGTGTCTTGAGCCTAACTCGCTTTGGTATACTTCGATATCATCTGCTAAAGGACCAGATACTACGATATTTCCTTCCGGCAAAGCTTCTGGATGCTCGAATAAATAAACACCGGGTTGGGAGCTTTCGGCAAATTTAATAGGTTTAACTGCCTCATCGTCAGGCACCAATTCAATCTGCGCACCTTTTAAAGGTGCATTTGTATCCTTTGTCGCAATAAAAAGTTGAAACTTTGTCCCTTCACCTTCAATGGCAAAGTCTGTCAACGTCCCATCACCAGAATAGGAAAATTTCGCTTCCTGGGCGTAGTTGGTCTGGCCAAGGCATGCAATTCCAGTCACCAAAAACAGTAGTCTTCCTAACCCTCTCATAGCCATCCTCCGGATACGTTAAAGACCTCTAGCTTGAGGCGAAGAAAAGTTTTATCCATGTCGTTTGCTAATTCTGACGCATCAAAAAAACGGTCAAACGCATCGTTTAAAGATACAAAATCGACGAAACCATTCTGAAAACCTAGTTTAGTCATTTCATAAAGCTTTTCGGCAGTGACCAAACTCGAACGCTGGGATTCAAGCAGATTTTTCTCTTTACGCAGTTCGCCATAAAGGGATGACACACGCTCTGTTTGCAGAGCCGAAAGCATGCGCACTCTATCTGTCAGAACCGATTTTTCTTGCAGGAACTGATTTACAGAATAGCGGTTGGTGTGAATTTGTCCGAGCGGAGCGCTAAGGCGAATCAGATAGCTTTTCTCGTCATTAACTTGATTGATATGACTACCAATACCAAGTGACACTTCAAACTTGCCGCTTTCGGCGGAAGCTTTCGCTTCCGCAACGGCAGCGCGCATGGAAGCCTGCTCAATCTCAGGTTGGCGATCGACCTTTGCCAAAAGTTCACTCAGTTCAGGAACGATAACTTCGAGTTTGGTGTCCGGCTTTAACTGCCACAGAGCCAGAGAATTTCTGATACTTGCTAAATGTTCGGTTTCCGCTTTCAAAATCTCTTGCCGGTGGCGGAGCTTCTCAGCGGTTTGGCTGGCCGCAATCGCAGTCGCTTGGCCTCGTGATTTTTCGAGTAACGAAGCCATATCTTCTAGGGTTTTGACACCTCCAGCCAGGATCTCGATTTTTTTCGCTGTAAAAGACTCTTCGATCAGAATGCTCGCCACATCCGTGACGACTTTCCGAAGCTCCTGATCAAACTCACTCCCTCTTAATCGGGCAAGCTGCTCGCCCGCTATCCGGCTTGCACCGGCATTAGCATTGAATAGTAGAGGCTGATTTACCATCACTTGATACGAATCAGTGACACCATTCTTATTCAGTTCCGCTTCTACTTCTAATTCCGTGGCGCCAAAAAGCTTCAACTCAGATTCTTGGACCAGTAATTCCATCTTTGTTAGATTCGCTCCTGCTTCATCAGCTTTCAGAACTTGCCGGACATGGTTGGTCAGATCTTTTAAAGTAAGAACACCTTGGGCAAATGCGACGTTCTGATGAATGAATGTCGTCAAGAAAAGACAACATGCTGCAGACGCTTTCACAATAATCATATTTTTACGTTTCACTTTTTATCCTCCGCATGTTTTGCATGCTGTCCGGCATTTAAGGCCGAGAACTTATTTTTTTCGACATAGCGTGCGAGTGATTTTTCTGCAGATTTACGGCCGTAGCGGTAAAACACCGCCGGGGTTACGAAAATATCCAAAAGGGTACTACTAACGAGCCCACCAAGAATCACCACGGCAACTGGATGCAGAATCTCTTTGCCTGGCTCGCCACCGGCAGCGACAATCGGTATTAATGCCAATGCCGCAGTTAAAGCTGTCATCATCACAGGAACCAGGCGCTCTAAGCTGCCTTTGATAATCATGTCCTTGTCGAACTTCATGTTCTCAAAGGCCATCAAATGCAGGTAGTGGGAGATCATCATAATGCCGTTTCTGCTCGCGATACCACAGAGGGTGACAAACCCAACCAGCGTACCGACCGAGAACACGCCGCCTGCTAAATAGACGGCAATCACACTCCCAATTAATGCTAGTGGAATATTAAGCATGACCTGCAGAGCGATGAAACTCGAACCGAAATTCGTAAGAAGAACGAAAAAGACACCCGTCAGGGAGATTATTGATAGTAAAGCGATATTGCGAGTAGCAGTTTTTTGATTTTCAAACTGGCCGCCAAGAACATGAAAATAGCCTTCCGGCAGCACCACGGTATCTAATGCTGTCTTAACGTCTTCAGCTACCGACCCTAGATCGCGTCCTGAGGTATTCGCCATAACAACGATACGACGACGGCCGTTCTCGTGATTGATAGTGTTTGGACCAGTTGTTTGCGCAATCGTAGCGATCTGCCCAAGGGGAACAATAGCGCCAGTACCGGCGTTTACGGGAATGACTTTTAGAGCTTCGATATCCGAGCGGGTCTTTTCATTAAATCGAACAACGATGGGAACCCGCCGTTGCCCTTCAAAAATCTCCGACGCTGGATGACCACCCGACATCGCCTGTTCTAGGTATTCCGAAAGCTGTCCCGGTTGAATCCCGTACGCTGATGTTTTAACAGGATCAGAAACAATCTGCAGCTGGGGAACGTTGGTGATTTTTTCAATTTCCAAATCGACTAGCCCGTCTACCTCAGAAATCGCATCACGAATTTTTTCCGCACTAACACGCAGTGTTGCTAGATCATCACCGAAGATTTTTATGGCAATTTGGGCTTTTACACCACTAAGCATATGGTCTAAGCGGTGCGAAATTGGTTGGCCAAGAGAGGTGCTGATTCCCGGTATTTCACCGAGCTTAGACCGCATAGCAGTTAGAACTTCGTCGCGGGTCCCTTCGATATGAGCTAGATCGACATCGATTTCTGAATTGTAAACGCCTTCAGCATGCTCATCTTCTTCTGCGCGGCCAGTTCTGCGTCCGGTCACCTTTATGCCTGGAATAGTGAGAAGCTGATGCTCGGCGATCTTACCAACACGGCTTGACTCCTCGAGACTTGTTCCAGGAGGTGTCGCTACAAAGGCTGTTACTGTGCCCTCATTGAAAGGCGGTAAAAATTCCCTACCCATAAAAATGACAGACGCGGCACAAACAAAAAATAGTAACGCGCAAGAGAATAAAACCGGTTTCGGGTTATCAAGCGTCCGGTCTAGGATCGATTTATCCCAAGCCTTCAGTTTTTTAACAATCAAACCGTCTTCACCATGCGCTATCGCTTTTGCTTTTGGGAGAAAATAGGAACACATCACAGGTGTGACAGTAAGAGAGACAACCAAAGAAGCTAAGATTGACGTTACATAAGCGATTCCCAACGGTACAAAGAATCGTCCCTCTAAGCCATCTAGAGCAAAAAGCGGCAGGAACACTAAGACGACGATGACGGTTGCCATAACAATCGAATTCCGAACTTCCGACGATGCTTCAAAAATGACCTGTAAAAATGGCCTCGGCGATAAGAGCTGCTTATTTTCTTTAAGCCGTCGAAAAACGTTTTCCACGTCCACAATGGCATCATCAACAAGCTCTCCGATCGCAACTGCTAGTCCTCCCAAGGTCATAGTGTTGATCGAAATGCCAAACTGCTTTAGTACGACGAAAGTGATCAGGAGAGAGAGCGGAATCGCTGTCAGAGTAATAACGGTAGTTCTAAGGTTTAAGAGAAATAGGAATAAAACTATAGCTACAAAGATTGATCCGTCTCGCAATGCTTCGACAACATTGTGAATGGCCATCTTAATAAACTGTGATTGAGCAAAAAGAGTCTGAAGTTTCACTCCTTCAGGCATCGATTTTTGAATAATGAGAAGTTCTTGTTCTAGCTTCTCACTGATCTCGATTGTGTTGACGCCCGGTTGCTTCTGTACTCCTAGGATGACTCCAGGACCTCCAGAAATTCCGGCATCACCGCGACGCGGTCTGATGCCGTATTTGACGTCCGCGACGTCTTTCAACTTAATCGGTACGCCATCTTTGACAACAACACTGGTAAGGCCGACTTCTTCGATCGTTTTCGGACGGGTTATGTTACGAACCAGAAACTCACGGTAGACGTCATCGACGAATCCACCTGAGGAGTTCGCTCCAGCATTTACCGCCGCAGTATGAACTTCTTCGAAATCTATCCCGAACTTTCGAAGCTTTACTGGATCTACATCGACGCTGATTTGCTTGACGCCACCGCCAATTGGAATTATCTGCGCTACACCTGGGACTGTTTGCAATCTGGGACGCACAGTCCAATCTGCAATTTGCCTTAAGGTCGCTGGATCTTTGTCGCCAGAAATCCCGACCAACATAATCTCACCCATGAGACTTGATATCGGGCCAATCTTGGGAGCGATGCTGTCCGGAAAACCCGCACTGATAGAATTTAACTTCTCAGAGATTAATTGACGGCTACTTAACAGATCAGTTCCCCAATCAAATTCGACCCAAATGATCCCAAAGCCACCGCTGGATGAACTTCTCACCCGGATAACTCCAGGAAGCCCGGCCATGGCACCTTCGATAGAATTTACAACAAGGGTTTCAATCTCCTCAGGAGCTAAAGCGCCACCTTCAACAAGAATTGTTACCGTTGGTCGGTTTAAGTCAGGGAAAACATCTATCGGTAGATGCTTTACGACGTATCCACCCCAAACAACCAACATCGCTGCTAGAGCAACAACTGTTAAGCGGTTTTTCAGAGCTATTTTAATAATCCAATCAAACATAGATCACCCTAACTGGTACAGCGCTATTCGTAATTATAAAACAAGCTTAAAGAGGCGAAAGGGCTATTAGGTACGGAAAACGTTTCTTTGCTTGCTGACACACCGAGAGATAACGTCGTGGAAACGGAATTCCAAATGTAAGTACCCTTGGCTATAGTCGCATTCGTTTCCATTTGGGTTGGTCCAAACTGTTTTTTCACAATAGCGAGGCCCAGACCTCCACCGACAAGAATCGATTTTGCTAACTTGTAATTGACACTGGTGCTTGCCGAGTAGCGGTCAAACTCTCAATCACCCGTTCCCAAGTCTTCACCTTCTTCGGTAATCTCTTCCTCGTGTTCATGTTCTTCTTGCAGTAAGAAGTTTTTAGAAGGTTTCGAGGACGTCTTGCCACTCTCAGCTTCTTCTTCGACGATAATAGTTTTTGAGTAATAACTTTTCGCCAGACCCAAGGTGCCTGAGTGCATGAATTTTCCGTTTTTTAAGGACGGGTTCCAAGAAAGACTGACCGTTGTCATCTTGAAGGAATCCTTGTCCATGACCGTGCCCATGACTATGTCCATGCGAACTAATTCGCTTTGAGCGTTTCTTTGTTTTAGCATCCGCGTCATTGAAGCAGATGACAAGAAGTGTCGCTCCGCTCAATACGACGGCATACTTTAGAAAGTTGATGCCTCTTGATCGCATATTTCTCTCACTTCGGATTGGATTCAGAGATTACCCTTATTCTTCTTCATGCTCATGGTCTTCGCTGTCGTGATCGTGGTCATGATCTTCGTGAGCCTTGACCCACTTTCCACCTTTCTTTTTGCATTCTTTCCGAGTCTTAATGTCAATGTCGTCTTTTGTTTTTCCATTCTTCTTCACTTCGCAGTGATAACCAGTTTTTGCTGCTTTTGCAGCCGCTGACTGCCCGTTGAAAA
The DNA here is from genome assembly GCA_945862295.1 of Pseudobacteriovorax antillogorgiicola. Lineage (GTDB taxonomy): Bacteria > Bdellovibrionota_B > Oligoflexia > Oligoflexales > CAIYRB01 > CAMAXT01. The sequence continues at coordinate 20,576 of CAMAXT010000031.1, read as the reverse complement.
ACACACCAAACAGTAGCAAGGACGCAATAATCAAGCGGTACATAGACACCTCCCAAAATGGTTAAGCATTGTTCCTGAGATTTTAGAAATTTTTGTTGGGTTTAAATGATGACGACAATGGACCTGAGGATAGCAAGATGCTGAGACGGGGCATTTTTGACAGTGATTTCATGAGTTGCTAGTTCGAAACTACAGTCTGAAGTTTGAACTTCAGCTAAGACATATACGAATGCAGCTTTGAGTGCTGGTGATTTAATACCATTCGATTGAATGAATGAGCTTGATGCACCGACGCATTGTTCTTCCGACTCTTCGATATGCGTTTCTAGTTCACCGATATTTTTCTGATAACTTAAATGCTCACTGACATGAATAGCGTGACGACCAAGTTCCTTGATGTCGTTGAAGCTATGGACGAGGCATCGGTCTGTGAAGCTAACCGTCGGATGAAGAAAGATCACAGACAATAAAAAAAACACCGCCTTCAGCGTCACTGCTGTTTTGGAGATAGTTCTTTTTTTCTGCAAACTAAACACTTTTTATTACCTACTCGTGGTCATCATCGTGTTTTTCTGGCTCTTTTGTCGCTTCTTTCTTCTTACAGTCTTCTTTTTTTGCCGGAACTTTGTTTTCAACTTTTGCTTCTTCGTGCTCATGATCCTCAACTAGTAGCAATTCATGTTCATGACCAGCTTCTTCTTCGCAGTCTTTCAGCGGAACCGCATCACCATCTTTGGGCTTCTCTGTATGATCGTGTGCTTCCTCGCCATGGCTGTGTTTTATGCGTTCTTCTTTTCCACCTTGCGGCATGCACGACACTAAAATCAAAGACATCCAAGTTACTGAAGTCTTTAAAAATCTAACTAAAAATTCTTGTAGATAAATCATACGTAAAAGATATTCCTAGCGATAGAGTCTGATTACTCACTATCGGAATACCCCCGGAATACTTTAAATTTTAGTTTAAAAAGACAAGAACTCCCTATGATATCATGATTCTGGGTAGCTTAAACACGCGTGCTTGGATGCTGCAATATATAAGAAATTGAATAGAAAAAATCCCCCTGTGTTTAACCACAGGGGGACAAGCCTCAAGCTATTTGATATCGGAACGAGAGTTAGAACTTCAACCCAGTCAGTAAATACAATCAACTCAGAATCAGCAGGAACTCAAGAAAGATATCACGTTCGCTTAGATTTCTGCGTGTGCACCGATTTTTAGCATCATTTCAGACTTAGTTTCTTCTTTGCCTGCAGCGTCAGCCCATTTGCCTGAGCGGTTAACTAGAGCTACGAATGGACTCCAACCGTTGCCCATCATGTGCAAGTCTGAACCAATTGCCCAAACCATACCGTTGTCATTCCAACCCATAGATGCTGGCGCAGTCGCTGTAGCAGCAGTTGTCATGTTAACTTTGGAGTCTGTGCCTTCTTGCTTGTTGTCGTAAGTAGAGAAGTACAAGAATGGAGTCGCTGTGCCAGGGATGGTGTAGCCAAGGTTAAGAGTGATCGCAGTTGCGACATCAGCTTTGCCTTCAGCTTTTCCAGCTGCAACAACTTTGTTGGTCCAAGTGTTTTGGTAGATGTCCAAAGAAGCAGCCAAACCGTTCATTGAGGTTTTAACGCCTAGATCCATCCATCGTGACTTATTATTGTCGTATGAACCGATGTTAACCATTGGAGATAGTGGGCCGAATGCGCCGGTCCAACCGATAGCAAAAGTTTGATGAGCGGTGTTGTTCCACTGAGCGCTACCTTCGCGTCCAGCTTCGCCAATCATACGGTCGTTCAGAATTTGAACTGTAAGATCACCAGCTAACTTAACGTGTAAGCCGATCATGTCTTCGTATTCATAGAAAGGTAGGTTGCTCGCATAAATGCCAACAGCGTGTGCGCGGTAGCCACCTTCAATGTTGTCAAATCCACCTTGGATCACTTTTTGACGACCGATTGAAAAACCGATCGTGTTAGAGAACCAGTGCTTACCATAAGCAATGTCGACTGGCCCACGTGCGCCTGGGTTCAAAAGATTAAAACGGAATTGATAATCAGTTTTAGAATTAACTTTTCCGTCCAACTTGATGTTGACTGTAGAAACGCCAATTCTAGTCGAAGCTTCTGGAGTAACTCCTGTTTGCTTCATCAAACCATTATCTGAGTAAACTAACTCTGATCTGAATTCGCCGCCCAACTTAGCTGATTCAGCTCCAGTTGTGACAGTTTTACCTTCTTGGGCCAGTGCTAAACCTGACACGGCCAATCCAGCGATTGATAGTCCTATTAGTCGCGCGTTAAAAAGCAGCACGGCTTCTCCTCCTCATATCAATGTTACGCAAACTGCAATATATATCGCTCTAGTTTAATTAAAAAAAATTATTATTCAAACTAAAACCGTAAATCAGATTGTAAAAAAACATTACTCAGGTTTCCCGATCTCAAAATATCCGATAGTTCCTAACGTCTTTGAAATCTCTCAATGCATTGAGCATCAACGCTTACAAAGAACACGACAGTGTAGGTTACGGATAAAACTGCCTTGTCGATCTGCATATTTTTTAAACAATAGAATTGTTTATTTTATAATCAGCGGGCGTGTTAAAAATTGATATTACGATCCAAAACCGACAATTAAGACAATGTATCGATCCTTAACAGACCGTCTTTGTTAACCACGAGGCGAAAATATTCATAGCTTTTTTCTGTAGGCTTCATCTTTTCATCGAGGCGGGAATAAACAAGGCCAATATCGAGGTGGTAGACCTTAGGTAAGTGAATATCCAGAATGTCCATCCCAGAACCTACATGTTTAATCGATCTGACTGGTTCTCCTAATTTAGAAAGACACTCTTCAATATCAAGACGAAGAATGTCATGCACTGCTCGCAATGGATAGCGACCAAGAATTTTAATTTTTTTAGTGAGAGTGATGTTTTTTTTATAATGAAGAACAAGCTTATTTTGTTCTTCACATTCTGAGTTTTCTAGGTCGTGTAGATGTCTAACATCGAGCAATTCTTTAGGAAGCTTAGCGATATCTTCGAATCTAGCATTTTCTTTAATAGAACCAATTGGCGTTTGTTTACCGCTGCTATCACGATAAAAGATTGTCTCACTTTGATCCGGCACTTCCTGAAACAAACCACCGCGAAAGTAACTGCGGCCGATTTCTTTTATCCTATCTTTAATTACGTAAGCGAAAACACCTGCGATTAAGAATAAGAGTCCGCTCATTCCCCAAATGTCAACCGCACGCTCTGTCAGCATCACCTGACGGACTAGAATGATCTGCGCCATAACAGCCCATACTGCTGCAAGACCAGCTGCTACCATCGCGCCAAACTGACGTTGAAAAGCAAATAACGGTTTATTTCGAATCTCAACGAAAAGGACCTTCCAAATTCGTTTTTTTAGTTCGCTTCTTCGGTGCAGATAACGTTCTTTTTCAACGAGCGGACTGCGCTCAGTGATTAGAATAAATCGATGCTCTTCAGCGTATTTGTCATGCTCTCTAATCAACGCTTCAGTTTGGACAAAAAACTGATCAACAGATGGAAATTTTACCGACGACCTGATCGTGTTAATTGTTTCCAAAATGAGTGCGATACCATCTCTCATCCGGTAGTAGCAATATTCGTCAATCAAGCGTAATTCTCGGTAAATTGTGCTCGAAAAGCCCTCGGGCACAACGGCATACATCGGTACGAGTTTACGGAATTCTTTTAATGCATCGTCTGCTCGCTGCAAAAACTGACCGATTTTCGAAAAAAGTTCATCTACCAGCACAGGATCAGCGAGAAAATCACCGTTGCGAGCAATTTTTTCAATCTTAGTACGTGTCCGATCGACGCTCTTAAAAAAAGTGCTGATGAACGTGCAAGCGAACAGATGGACTTCATCTAGGGCGTGCCGCACCGGCTCAGTCATCTTTCCCTGTTGAAGCAGGTCATGATAATCACGCAGGTAATTTATCGGAGACTTCTTATCCGTTTTTTGGCCAGCAATGCGCTTATAACGCAGTTTCGGCTCTTTAAAGCGAATCAGTGGTCGGATGTCGTTATAAAACTTTTCTTTCGGGTAACTAGATGGGCTCAAACCAAACTGATCTGGGTAGAAAAAAAAAGCATCGACGCGGTAACTGATAAATTCAGCTTCCTTGTTCTCCGCCCCTCTAAATAAGTAATAGTCGAAAATGGTTTCGATCTGGGTCCGGTCATGAATAGTCACGGTGCAGTTGATGGGCTTTTTAGCGCGTTTTTTCAACTTTCCAGGCATTTGTTCCGGCTCTAATACTCCGGAGCTCAAATGATCTTTCCTGTCAGCTGAATATTGATCCATCGCGCTTTTTATCCCTTTGCAACACAGCATCTATGTGCGCTTGCCCGCTTGCAGTTAAAACTCTGCCGCGAGGTCCGCGATTTAGAAAACCTTTGAAGACCAGATATGGTTCGTAAACTTCTTCAAGAGTAGCACGGTCTTCGTTAAGAGTCGCTGCAAGGGCTTCAATTCCGACTGGGCCGCCGTCATATTGTTCAGAGACCACTCTTAGAATCTCGCGGTCAATCCGGTCGAGACCCATGCGGTCGATGCCTTGACGCAACAACACCCGGTCTGCATGTTCTTTGTCAACGGTTGACTGGCCAGCACCAATTGTGAAGTCCCATACTCTCTTAAGTAAGCGATTGGCAACACGTGGCGTACCTCTTGAACGGGTCGCAATCTCCCTGGCGCCACCTTCAGAAATACTGATTCCAAATATATCCGCTGCTCTCTTCACAATTGTAGTAAGAGCATCATCATCATAAAATTCAAGGCGCTCTTGAATGCCAAACCGGTCAAGTAGGGGTTTTGAAAGCAAGGAGAGTCTTGTCGTCGCTCCCACGAGAGTAAACGGCGCAATCGATGTCCTGATGGCCCGAGCTGCCGGCCCTTGTCCGACAATAATATCAAGATGAAAGTCTTCCATAGCCGAATAGAGAACTTCCTCTACTTTGATGGACAGGCGGTGGACTTCATCAATAAAAAGAATACTGCCTGGTGTGAGCTGGTTCAAAATTCCCGCTAGGTCACCTGGGCGTTCTATAGAGGGTCCTCTGGTTTCGAAAACCAGAGCATTGAGTTCGGCGCCAATGATCCGGGCCATCGTTGTTTTGCCGAGACCTGGTGGTCCATGCAAAATCACGTGGTCAAGTTGGGCTACTCTTTTCTTCGCTGAGTTAACATAAACTTTTAGATTTTCTTTTACATTGGTCTGACCTGTGTAGTCATCAAAGCTCAGAGGACGAATCTCTGGACGTTGAGTCTCTAGATGCTGATCCTCTTCAACTTTAACACCAGCAACGACACGATCGACAGTGACGCGGCGTTCAGGTTTAACCGTATTTTTTTCCATCAAAAGATCTCCTGAAGTTTAGAGTCCTTTGTTATAGCTTCAATCGGACGGCCACCGGTCGACAGCTCGGTGAGAGCCGCCTTTATCAATTCGCCCAAATCAAGCGAAGGTGGCGCAGCTTCCAGTTTGCGAATAACTGGTAAAAATTCTTTTTCGCGGTAACCGAGGTTGCTCAAAGCAGATTTCAAATCTAGGAGTGACGCACGGTCGATTTGCAGACCTTTTGCACCCTCGACCTTACCAGACTGTTTACCTGTTTTCGCACCAGCAACCGCCGTGGCGCTGAGAAGACCAAGTTTCAAAACACCAGAATTTAATAAACGCTCTAGCTTTGGCTTAAGCTCCATAAGAATTTTCTTGGATTTGCGGGGACCAATTCCTGGCACTTCTTCGATGATGGCAACGTCTTCCCTATCGATTGCCTGAACGAGAGTCATAATGTCGACATTTGAAAGTACCGCCATTGCCAGTTTCGGGCCGACATCTGAAACCGAAATCAAAAGATTAAAAATCTGCTTCTCTTCGAACGAGCGAAAACCAAAGAGTCGAATGGCATCTTCTCTAACATAGGTGTGGATCCAAACTCGGATCGCGTCACCAATCTCAATGGTATGTGAATGTAAGGTTTCAGGAATTTCAATGCCATAGCCGACGCCGTTGACATCAACGACTATCGATTTTTCAGTGCGGCTGAGGACTGTACCACTGAGGTGTTCAATCATTTAAATTCCACTTTTTTCAGGTTCTGTATGGGCGATTCTTGCGGATAATTCGGTCTTCAGTTTTTCACAAGTCGTTAATACTCGAATCCTATCCTCTTTTGTCAAAGCTTCCTGCGAATTTCCCACAATTGTAATTATTTCATTAAGATGAGTAAGATCAGTCGTGGTCTTAGCATGCAAAATATCGCCTAAATCACCGAGATGGCGCGCCAAGTATTTCAACTCATCAGATTCCCTAATACGCATGCGCTCACTATATTGACCGTTTTGCAGAACTCTCAAATAGCGCACCATAGCAAACACAGGACCTGCTATACGGTGACTAAGTCTGATTCCGAGAAAAGCGATCATAAAAAAGTTTAAAAGTGCGGCAACTGCACAGGCAATCAAGAATGGAGCTGGCAGAAAATTAGGAAAACGCAGAACCTTAAGATAAAAAAGCGGATAGAGGATCAAAAACATCGTCAGCACCGTGGAGCAGAGCCCCACCAAAACTGCCGCGCGAATGTAGCGCAATTGAAAGTCGCGGTTGATCAAAAAAATGCGCTTAGTAGGTTTTGGTTTCGCCATTGAGCAATAGATCCATAAAAAAAGGGACAGACTAAGTCTGCCCCAATTAGAAAAATTTATCGCGCTTTTTATGATTTAAGTGCGCTGACTTTATCGAGTTTTTCCCAAGGGAACTCAGGGCGACCAAAGTGACCATAAGAAGCTGTCTTCTTATAGATCGGACGCAGTAGGTCGAACTGCTCGACGATTTCGTGCGGCTTCAAGCGGAAGACGCTACGAACACGGTTCTCGAGGTCTTTTTGCGAGTGTGTTGAAGTACCGTAGGTATCAACAAAAACACTGACCGGTTCAGCAACGCCAATTGCGTAAGCTAACTGGACCAAGCATTTGCTTGCCAAGCCAGCAGCAACGAGATTTTTCGCAATGTAACGACCCATGTAAGCTGCAGAACGGTCAACTTTAGATGGATCTTTTCCAGAGAAAGCTCCGCCGCCATGTGCGCCGTGACCACCGTAGGTGTCGACGATGATTTTACGACCAGTTAAACCGCAATCACCTTGTGGTCCACCGATTACGAAACGGCCAGTTGGGTTAATGAAGTATTTGGTGTTTTGTAGCAATTCTTTAGGAATTGTTTTCTTAACGCATTCTTCGATAACGAAAGACTCTAGCTCTTTCATTGATACGTCTTCGGCGTGCTGAGTAGAGATTACAACTGTGTCAACGCGAACCATTTTACCGGCTTTGTATTCTACAGTTACTTGGCTTTTCGCGTCTGGGCGAAGGAATTTCACGCGCTCTGAACGACGGATGTCAGACAAGTTTTTTAGAAGGTTATGTGCATATGAGATAGTAGCAGGCATGAATTCAGGAGTTTCGGTGCAAGCAAATCCGAACATCATTCCTTGATCGCCAGCGCCTTGCTCTTTATCGCCAGCAGCTGTTACGCCCATAGAAATGTCAGGAGACTGCTCTTCAATCGCAGTCAAAACACCGCAGCTTTTCGCGTCAAAACCCAAAGCACCGTCGTTATAACCAATCTCAGAGATGGTTTCGCGAGCTACTTTTGCGTAATCAACTCGAGCTTTCGTCGTGACTTCACCAGCGATAACAACAAGGCCGGTTTTTGTTAAAGTCTCAACCGCTACGCGAGAGTACTTGTCTTGAGCCAAAATAGCGTCAAGGATGGCGTCAGAAATCTGATCACTGACTTTATCCGGGTGACCTTCGCTTACTGATTCAGATGTAAATAAATAATCGCCTAATTGCTGACTCATCTCAGTCCTCTCTTCATATTAACTATGACTCTATCCCCATCACCGGCTTTAACAGCGCCAATGGCGAAAACAAAATCGTTTTCGTTCACTAAAAGTACCTGGGTCGACAAACTACCAGGAACGAATTCTTCCTGATCTTTTCCTAACCCCTCAAAAAAAACCTGACGATCGATGACCGTTTCAAGACCATTCATCAACCGAGCAACAAACCGCTCATCAGGAGTTTTCCATTTAGGAAAACCAAACTTGATTTTCTCCATCGGAATAACAAAATCCGCGAGTGCGGCATTTGCATCATCGACAATTTGATCAAGGTCCACAGTATTCAACAAGTTGACACCTGCAGCGACAGTACGCGTAAGTCGCGTTAACGTACCACAGGTTCCTATTGAAGTCGCAATATCTTTCACCAAGGTTCTAACGTATGTGCCTTTAGAACAGGTAACAGATAACACAGCTTTTTTACCCGAAAATTCCAGGAAATCAAGCGCGTAAATTGTAACGGAACGTATTAGCTTCTCCGTCTGAACCTGATCTTCTTTGCCCGATCGCGCGTATTCGTAAAGCGGTTTGCCCCTTAATTTCACTGCAGAATAGATTGGCGGAATCTGCTCAATAGGCCCTAAAAATAAGGGGATTGCATTTTTAACCATGTCTTCCGTGACAAAGTCTGCAGGCAGTTCTTTGACTATTTTGCCTTCGCTATCGAGAGTATCGGTCTCATAGCCAAAGGTTATTTCTAAGGTATAGCTTTTAGGAAGTTCGAGTAGGTGATCCTGTAATCTAGTCGCCCGTCCCAAAAGAACAGGCAAAACCCCATCGGCAGCCGGATCCAAGGTGCCAACGTGACCGATATGTAGCTTGCCAAATTTTCTAATAAGCTTGCGGGAGACGTCTTTTGAGATTAGTCCCAACGGCTTGTTGATTGGTAGAAGCCCATGGATAGGAAGAGTGATTGAAGCCAAGGAACCGTCCTCTGCCCTCAGGCATTATTTATCTTCTCTAGCCTTCATTAGTAGCTCTTCAATACGAGAACCGTGCTCGATACTTTCATCATAGTAGAAGCGAAGTTCCGGTACGCGACGAATGTCTAAGGCATCGGCGAGTTTCTTGCGAAAAAAACCTGCAGCACTCTTCAAACCTTTGGCGGAAGACTCGATGTTATCGTCGGAATAGACGCGGTAATAAACTGATGCGTTTTGCAAATCACCCGAAAGTTTCACGGCTGTAATAGTCACACCTTCAAGTCGTGGATCGCTCATGATCCCACCGCGAAAGCACGCCCCTACAATATCGCGAATTTCGTCTGCAAGACGGTCTTTTCTAAGTCCCATAAATTTTCCTGAACAAGAATTAAAACCCGGCGGGGGATTCCCCGCCGAAGTTAAGTACTAATAGGTAGAAGTTAGAGAGTAGCAGCAGTTTCCTCGAGGACATAAGCTTCGATGACATCGCCTTCTTTGACGTCATTATAACCTTCAATTCCGATACCACATTCGTAACCTTGAACGACTTCTTTAACATCGTCTTTGAAGCGTCGCAGTGACCCAAGCTTGCCTTGGTACACAACAATGCTGTCTCTGATTAGGCGGCAATGAGCATTTCGTGAGATTTTACCGTCAGTAACGGCAGAACCAGCAACTGTTCCCATTTTCGGTACGCTGATAGTTTTGCGTACTTCTGCATGACCAGTGACAACTTCGTTGATGATCGGAGGAAGTTTACCAACCATGATCGATTTCAACGCGTCGACGATATCGTAAATGATATTGAAGTAACGAATCAGTACGCCGGCTTTTTCAGCATAGTCTTCCATTCCGCGAGCAGCGCGAACGTTAAACGCGATAACAATCGCTTTTGATGCCGAAGCCAAAGTCAAATCAGACTCAGTTACGCCACCCACTGCGGAGTGAATAATCTTGTTTCGTACTTTCGGAGTACTAAGCTTGAGGATCGACTCACAGATCGCCTGCACAGAACCCTGAGTATCGCCCTTAACGATAATCGGCACTTCTGGAACCTCTTCAGATTTAACTCTAGCGAGTAAATCTTCGAGCGTTGCAGCAGATGATTTGCGCGATGCATCTCTTCGAACTTGCTCACTTCTAAAGTCAGCAGCTTCGCGAGCGGTTCGTTCGTCTTGAACGACGTTGAACATATCGCCAGCCATTGGCACACCGCTAAGGCCGATGATCTCAACTGCTTGAGAAGGACCAGCCTTCTTAAGCTGCGCACCATTGTGGTCAACCATTGCACGTACACGGCCGATTTCCGTACCACAAACAACGAAGTCTCCAGGGACCAATGTTCCCCTTTGAACAACGAGAGTAGCAACAGGACCACGACCTTTGTCGAGATGGGCTTCAATAACCGCACCCTCAGCGCGTCCGTCTTCAGATGCTCTTAGATCAAGAACTTCTGCTTGGAGAATAATAGCTTCGAGTAGTTCATCGATTCCGATGCCTTTGATTGCAGAACACTTAACGAACTGGGTTTCACCGCCCCATTCTTCGGCCTGAATCCCGTGTTCGGTAAGTTCTGTATAAACGCGGTCGAAGTTGACGTTGTGTTTGTCAATTTTGTTTACCGCAACAATCAACGGAACTTTCGCGTCTTTAGCATGAGAAATCGCTTCGATCGTTTGCGGCATCACACCGTCGTCCGCTGCTACAACGAGAACAACGATATCTGTAACTTTCGCACCGCGGGCACGCATAGACGAGAACGCCTCGTGACCAGGTGTATCTAAGAATGTAATAGAACGTTCACCGTGCATGACGGAGTAAGCACCAATGTGCTGAGTGATGCCGCCTGCTTCGCCAGATGCAACGTTGGACTTCCGGATCGCATCGAGGATTGATGTTTTACCGTGGTCAACGTGACCCATGACTGTAACGATTGGAGGTCTTTGGTTTGCACCAATATCCATTGCTTTTTCGCTCTGCAAGATATCATCAACAGATTCGATGTTCTGCACGATTTCATAGTTATGCTCGGAAGCAAGAATCGAAGCAGTGTCAAAGTCGACTTCTTGGTTGATCGTAGCCATAACGCCTTGCGCCATTAACTTCTTAATAATGTCCGCGGCTTTAATCGCCATTCCACGAGCGAGTTCACCAACGGTGATGGTCTCACCCATTTCAACAACGCGGTACGATGCTCTTGGCACAGTGATCTGAGTTTTCTTCAAGTCTTTCCTACGCTTTAAATCGCGTTTGTTTCGCGGAGCTTGCGGAGTAAATACGGTTTTGCCATATGGATCCGTACGAGCAACAGATTCATCATCTTCATCAGTAGACGAGAATTGACTTAAAAGTGCACGCGTTGTGAAACCAGACGCAGAACGTTTTGATTTCGCGGCAGCGGCTTTACGCCTTGCTTCTTCCTCTTCGCTCTCTTTCTTACGGTCTTTGGCTTTTCTAATTGCCCAGGCTTCATCGGTCTCAGAATCCATCTTCTCGATTTTTTCACGAGGAGCAGGAGCTGATCCAGCACTCTGATTGCCAGGAGGCTGTCCACCGGGACGGTTCGGTCTGTCGCCTGGTTTCGCTTGAGGAGCGTTGCCGCCTTCGGGTGCAGTCAAACGGTTAGACAAGAGTCCCATACCGGTGACACGAGTGCCCCGGTGGTCTTCTTTTCTACCTGGTTTTTTCTTGTTTTTACTTTCGAGATCTTCGACTTCAGCAGCGGTTGCACGCCTTACAATCGTAGCGCCACCGATGGTTTCTCGTTTCCGAGCTGGCGCTGGAGCTTCTTTTTCAGGAGCGCTTGCAGCAATTTGCTCTTCTTCCACATCATCTTCTGCAACTTCAGGAGCATCAACCAAAGGCGCTGGCTCAACTGGAGGTGCCGTAACAGTAGCAGGAGCCGCCTCTACCTTTGTCTCGACCGGTTTTACAACCGCTTTAACGACAGGTTTTTCAGGCGCTGCTTCGACTGTTTTTTCAACAACTGGTTCTGGAGCGTTGCGGCGAACAACAGTTTCGGGCTCAGCTACTGGTGCTGCAACCTTTACTGGTTCTTCGACTTTCTCAACTTCAGGTTCAGCCGCCGCACGGCGCCGGATGATAACCGTAGGTTTTGCTGACGCAGCGGCAGATTCTGCAGCTGGTCTAACAACAGTCTTGGAGGTCGGCGAAGGAGAAGCGCTGACACCGCTACCATTCGCGCCCACAAGGGCTTTTATATCTTCGATTTCCTGATCTGTAAGAGTGCTTTGATGACTAGCAACCTTCACAGTTGACCCTTTTAAACGGGTCATTAGGACTTTCGTTTCAATATTCAATTCTCTAGCAAGTTCATAGACCCGCAGCTTACTCATCAATAACCCTTTATAAATTTACCCGGTTCCCTGATAGACAGCCAGACCCACCATGTAGGGCCTAGTCTTCATCGGAACTATTAGCACTTAATTCTGCCTGTAAATGACGATCAGCAGCGATCTGTACGGTGCGTGCAATACCGAGAGACAGACCTGATTTCTGAGACACTTCGTCTGCTGAGTCAGCGATAATATCGCCGATTGTACCGTATCCAGCATCTGCCAATGCATGCGCTGCCGCTTCACCTACACCACTAAGACGCATAAACATTGCTAAGCGGTCTTTACGTGCTGAATCTTCAACAACGGATGGTTCTTTTGGCGATGTTCGCTCTAGTGCACGTGGATCAGCAACAGAGTTCGCGAGTAGTTCCTGACGCTCTGTATCAGAAATATCGCCAGGAGCTAAAGGCTTCTTGCCTTCACGTGCATATTTAGCAGCTTCTTCAAGTACTTTCTCGGCATCAGCTTCTTCCATATTGAGCAAGCGCTGAAGGATACGAGGAGACAACGCAGCTACATCGCCAGGCGTCTTGTGACCTTCGTTAACAAGAATCTCAGCTCGCATAGAACCAATGCCTGGAATCGCAGCAACTGCGAGTTTTGCACCGACGAGTTCGGATTCAAGTTTGCCTTCGCTCTTAATGTCTAATCGCCACCCAGTAAGTTGAGCTGCTAGACGCACGTTTTGCCCACGTTTACCAATAGCTAGTGAGAGTTGGTCGTCAGCAACGATAACTTCCATACTGTGATTAGAATCGTCGACGATAACTTTGCTAACAACAGCAGGAGCTAGACCGTTACACACTAAGCGTGCTGGATCCTGATCCCAAGGAATGATGTCGATTTTTTCGCCGTTAAGCTCTTGGATAACAGCTTGTACACGTGCGCCTTTAACACCTACACATGCGCCAACTGGATCAACCGAAGGATCGCGTGAGTAAACAGCGATTTTTGAACGGTGGCCAGAATCACGAGCAGCGGCTTCGATTGTGACAATACCGTCATAGATCTCAGTTACGTGCTGTTCGAATAGTCTTACTAGGAATCCTGGGTGAGCCCTCGACATAACGATCTGAGGACCGCGAGATGATCTCTTCACTTCAAGAACATATCCTGTAATACGGTCTTTTACCCGGAAACGCTCAGTTGGCATCTGCTCACGGTAAGGAATAACCGCTTCAGTGCGACCAAGGTCAACAATGATATCGTTGCGTTCAAAGCGACGAACGTGACCACTGAGGACTTCGCCAGTTCTGTCTTTGAATTCGTCATAAATCTGTGCGCGTTCAGCATCACGGACTTTTTGAACGATAATCTGCTTCGCAGATTGCGCAGCAATTCGTCCAAATTTGTTTGTTTCGAGCTTGATACCCAAGGCATCGCCAACGTTTGCGCCTGGATCAAGTTTGTGTGCTTCTGGCACAGAAATTTCGCGGACGATGTCCTGGACATCATCTACGACTGTACGGAATTGAAAGAGTTCAATCTCGTTGCTTTCTTCGTTGTAGTGAGCTTCAAGATCGGCAGTGACGCCAAAATCTCTTCTCGCAGCATGTAAAACAGCTTGTTCAAGAGCATCAATAATGATGGCCTTATCAAGGTTTTTGTCTTTACTAACGACACTAATGACCCGGGTAAGGTCCGTATCGAGTTCAGAGGTGCTAGCTCCTGCCATTATATTCCTCACTGTAAATTAATTACTAAGCCCGCGAATTCCAGTCGTAAACAAGATTCGCCTTTTTTAAATCCGTAATATCAAAACTCCAGTCGCCACCATCTATTTCCAGCGTGACTTTAGTTCCTGCTGCATCAACCGTCTCAAGAGCGACTTCTTTTACGACACCAATTGCGTTTTTACGTTCGTCAATCTTCTTGCTCAATTTCACTTGAACTTTTGTTCCAATCATCCGGCGAAAGTCGTCCGCCAATCGGAGGGGACGTTCGATACCAGGAGAACTAACTTCGAGAAAGAATCCTGACGATACTGCCTGATCAATTTCAGGAACTTCATTGAGCAGATGACTCGCAGCAACGCATTCATCTATAGTAATGATCGTTTCTGGCTCCGCATTTTGGCGATCGACATAAAGACGAAGAATTTTTTCGCCTCCATCCCACTCTGCTTCAATACAACGATAGCCCTCTGGCGCAAGTTTGCTTGTTGCCAAATCGATTATTTTGTCTAAACGCTGACGATCCATAAGACCGATCCCCAAACAAAAAAGGCCCAGATGCGAACCAATTCCTTACGGGCTGGCTGCACAGGCCTCATATACGTGAAATAATTGTGGTTTCACAATATAAAAAGGGCTCTGTTAGATAACGGTTAGGGGATATCATATATACTATTCAGATTCAAGGCATATCCACTATTTATCCACAAGCATCCAAATGCTCTGGGGTTAGCACAAGATTTTAATATTACTTATTTTTATATAGATCTTGCAGTCCTCAATCACCGAAACGCAACAAATGATCTTAAGCTTACCCAGAACCGGACCGACAACTCTAGAGCTTTGAAAGCAACGTTATTGCACCCTTGAGGTCACGAGTTATGGGTCTTTTTTCAAAATTAAAAAGTAAATTCAGCTCGTCCTCCGAGAACGGAAAAAGCAGCGCCAGCTTGGAAGAAGTTCGCAAAGAAATGCGCAGCCATTCACGTTACCCAGTCTCATTCAATGGCGAAGCGACGGTCGTTATGGCGGGTGGCTGGAGAGGATCTGTATTAGATATAAGCTACGGCGGCATCGCCGTTAGTTTCGAATCATCAAACTGCAATCTTACCGAGTCTGTCTCTGCTTTGTCCTCGTGCACGCTAGAGATTCTGGGTCGGTCTCACCAATTTCAGCTGAAAACAGTCCGAACGATACCTAATGGTAAAGACACCCTCTATGTCGGCTTTTGTTTTGAACATACCGCACCAGACACGCTTATCTATCTTCGAGAAGTAATCGAACCTATTCGATGTGGTCGCTCATTAGAAGAACTCAACTCAGAATTCAGATCGGAACAGTATAAGGGCAACAATTGGCATTGTTTTCGCGGTGACGGACCGGTCGATATTGTTCTGCACACAGACGATAGCAAAAACAAAGTTATGGAAACACTCATCACTCTTAAATCAGGTGATAGCTACTACGAAGTCGGAATTCGAGACGACAGACTTTGGACCAGTAAATCTGCAGGAGGAACCAATTCACAGCTTATGGGTGGTGCACGTATGACCCCTAACAAGACCCCGGATATTGCAATACTTAGGAAGGCTTTCTTAATTCTAGCTAGCGCACCGATTAAGTCTTCAAAAACGGTTCGTCCATTACTCGATGCCATAACCGGTGCTATCAGAGATCAAAAAAAATCGGCTGCGTGAGTTTCCCCTTCGCAGCCGAGATCAAAACTGAAACTCATTAGTTACTCTGACATACGCTTTCAGTAGTGCACAGCAACTCTTCGTAGTTTTCTTGATCTGAATTTTGGTGCAACCAAATAACAAATTCTCTAATCGAATAAACCGGATGGTAACGACTGTCAAAACGGTTTTGTTTCGTGCCTAAAATCAGACTGCCAAGTGGCAAGTGATTCGTCTGATCCCCAGCATAACTCAAGATCCGGACACCCTTAGGCAGAAACGATTTAAAGGAATCAGGATTTAGCATGTATCCAGGGTGAATCTCTTCGCTATTGATCTGATCAAGGTTCTCGCGGTTAACAATCAATACGGTTTGGCGAATGATCGTGTGGCCATTGATAATTGTATGACCGTTAATAATCGCATGCCCATTGATGATGGAATGGCCGTTAGTGTACTGATGTCGTCCACCAGATTCGAGCGTGGATTCTTCAGCGAAACCAAGAAT
This sequence comes from Pseudobacteriovorax antillogorgiicola, assembly GCA_945862295.1. GTDB lineage: Bacteria > Bdellovibrionota_B > Oligoflexia > Oligoflexales > CAIYRB01 > CAMAXT01. Next base: position 4,497 of record CAMAXT010000031.1, on the reverse strand, counting down.
CTCTTGGATAGTCCATTCGCCCTGTAGGTTATTGAATTCTTTCTGGCTTCCGAATCTACCGTACTGGCATGCCGGATCTTTATTGACGAGTGTTAGGATGCGGTCAAAGGGATTAAAGCGAATCATGCATTTACGCTCATCGAGGGCATAACCTTTTTCGAGGCTACCGATCGAAGTCAGATCGAGTGCAATCAAGCTATTGGTGTCATTTGGTTTTTCAACAGTCAAACCAACAACCCGGTTTTGAGAATCTACGATTGGGCCACCAGACATACCCGGCTCTGCGAAATCGGTCACGAAAGGATCGATCGCCTCGAGTTTCATTTTTCTCAGTGGACCAAAATTTGAGGTGTCATCCGTCGGTATCTCACCGCGCATGATCTTACCAAGACGCTGCACAAGAATACCCTGAGCGTTTGCTGGGAAGCCTAGAACACGTAGAGCTTCTGAATTGTCTGGATCAATCGAAAAATCTAAATCAGCGATATTAAGCCCTGCAATATCGGCCGCAGAATTGACGCCGAGATTTTGCGTTAGCTGATTTAGTGCTGTGCGACGAACTTGCATGATCGCAATATCGGACTCGATATTGCGTCCCAAGATCACCGCTGCATGAGGAATAATTTTTCCATCGACTTGCAAATCATAGGTGTAGCCACTTCTAAAAGGTGCACCAGTATTGATTGGAAGAACAAATGGATCAGTCAAAGTTTGATAGCTATAAGCTACCGGAAACAAGTGCGCCGCTGTGACAACGAAGATATCGGATTCGTCACTCATAGCGATCGCTTGAAAAACTTGCGGCTGGAATAGTTTTCGCAAAGGCTCAACATCTCGAGTCAGAAACCCTGATCCTAATGAAAAACTACCGCCTAAAGAAATACGTACAACGTGTTTTCGAGCATGATCAACTTCTCCATCGTAGTCTCTCATTGCGGATGGTGGTGGAGTCACACTTTCAGCACGCGCAGGCGGGGTATATTGATCAGGCAACAAAATCCAAAACACAGCATTTGGGTGCGTGAATTCAATATCCTCAACCATTGTACCAATGCTGATACCGACAGTTCCTGTTGGAACATCACCAGTAAACTTGAACTCAATAATGCAGCGATAACCGTATTCGGTTATCTCCCGATCACATGATGGATTAGTCACCCTTACATAGCGATTCGACCAGAAGCCGAAAAGTTCGTTATACTTCAATTCAAATTCAGGAGTTTTTGGCCAAGTTCCACGCACACGTGGTTTAACTCGACTTTGTCCCAAATAGGTATTGTAGTACTGCTCCACTTTGAACATACGACTCTCATCCGTCTTTTTTAGGACTGCAGGAATCCCAGGCGGATAAAGATATTTTTTTCCATTCTGCAATGGTTGCCACATGACCGAACTGACTAGTTCAACATCGTCATATTCAAGGCCAGATTCAGCACGAACTTCACTGTTCAATGAACAGAAAATTCCAACCGTTGCTACTACCGTCGCAAGATGCTTGAAGACAATTCCATTTGCCGTCAAAACGCGCAGAAAAGCGGACATAGTCTTTACGCCCCACAAAACAAAAATTAAAGCTGACTGAATTAGTGTCCATACTAACGTAGCAAAGGCCCGATGACATACTAATATCATGTGAATTAGTAGATTTTTTTTAGTATTTTCAGATGGTTGGTCAATAATTGAGCAAGGCATTTTCAGTAAACAAACCGATGGGCCCCAAAAAAACGAGTAATAATATATATTTAAAGTCCGGTCGCAGGGAGTTGTTTCCGAAATAGGGCTCAGTCTTCATCTCAGTACAGCCTTTAAAAAAAGGCAAAAAAATAGATTTTCCGTTACAGAACCAGTTTTTTAGCTCTGCGTTTTCTGCTATATAGATAAACAGAATAGCTGGGGAATATTTTGATTAACTGGGATGCCATCGTAAGACTGGCAAAGGACTGCCATACGAAAGCCGCGTGGGAGCACGTTTTCGCTTTGCATGGGGATACTATTGCGTCCACAAATAACTCCCGACCTTTACAAGAAATTTACAAGCTACTTAAATCAGATCCGCAATGCCTTCAGTATGATCCGGTTATTTGGGAAAAACTCGTTCAAGGTTGCCACTCAAGTTGGAACTTGGAGCTAGGCCGTGAGATCGCTGAGTTCTCAAAAAAAGTTGCCTCGCCTGGGTTGTCAATTCAAGCGGCTAAACTTTATCTTGAAAGCTATCCTGGCCAAACAAGAGAGATCGCCAATAGAGCGCTTCGACTTGCAAACGTTAAGCCGAAAGAACGTTTGCAACTTGAGATGTTAACTGCCAACAGCTACGCAGAAGAAGGCAAACGACAAAAAACAATCCGACAGCTTGCAATGATTCGAAACTCGATCAAGCAACCAGAACTGACTGAAAGTGAACGAGCTGATTTTTTAACAAGCATGGGGCGCATGCAGTTTCTCCTTGGTAGATACCAACAAGCCGCAGAACTTTTTTACGAAACGGCAGATCAATACAAGAAGCTTCAAGACTGGGAAAACGCCGTAAAATCGATATTCAATGCAGCTGCTTGCTATTTGAATTCCGGTACAAAACGGAAAGACGAAGCATTTGCAATGATTGAGGAGTGCAGGAAGCTGGCAGAGGCCGCTAATCTTCCCGGTCCACTTTCTCATTGTGAAGCTGTGTACGGTATGGATGCTTATCAATGCGGAGACTACGCAGCTGCGCGGGAGCACTTTCGGCGCGCTCTCGAATACCTACCGATCAACGACAAAAGCTACCGACGCTTACATATCATTTCGATGCTGTCGTTTACTTATATTGCTATGGGTCGGTATCACCTTGCGAAAAAGTTTGGTCGACAAACTCTCGACCTAGCAGCACTCGACGAATCGGAGCGCTTCAAAACTCGCTACATCAACCTGCGCGCTGAATTATCGTGGGAAGATGGCTTGATTGAAGAAAGCAAAGAAATTCTAGCGCCAACTATTTCTATTCTAGAAACAAAGGGTATCCATACTCTTGAAGAACTTGCATTTGTAACACGCTTTAACATTCAAGAATCGCTGCTAAACTCGGTAACAGTTCAGCCAAAATATAAGATTGACGAATCGCTAAAGAAAAATCCCTACGCTTGGTTAGATTTCCTCTATTCATGTGGTCAACTCGCTCTCAATAAGGACGAGTACCCTGAAGCAGAGGCTTTCTTTAACGAGTGTCTTAGTAGAGGTCGTCAATCAACCGACCGCTTTCACGAAGCACTCGGCCTTCTAGGATTGATCCAGTCGCGTCTGCGTCAGCGAAAACCAAAAGACTGCTTTGATTATTTGAGAGATTTTGAAGTCATTGTTGCCCGCATCGGCGAGACACCACTTAAGACGACTGTGCACTTTATTCAGGCTGCTATTGCCTATCAAACTGGTGATTTCGAAAATGCAGTTAGAATTCTGAGACAAGCAAGTAAGAACACGCGCATTAGCTTCGCAGATAAGTTTGTTGTTAATGGTTGGTTATCAACTCTTGATGGCAAATCATCACGGCTTACTGCCGAGTGGCAAAGTGATTTGATGGCCCGCTATACTAAAACCTATTTTGCTCCTTCTATCGAAGCGATCGATGACCGACACTTCAAAGTTAGCGAACACTATGTAGTGAGTCTCGAACGCCATCCATCATTAGCAGAACTCCTGCATTTTCTGATGCTAAAAAGCTCATATAGCGCCACTTCCTCTGATATTCAAACTCAGGTTTGGAAACAAAGCTTGCATAGTCAAGGCTGGCAACAAAAAATCCGCAACACGATCATGAGGCTGAGAGACTTTTTCCCATACACGATTGCTCCTCTCATCATGCACGCTGAAAACATCTCGCTCTTTAAAGAAGCCATCAAGATTCAGCCGATCCGCAAGGAAGGCTTAGAAACAGACGAAGAGATCGTCCGCCTATTAAAAGACACGCCAATGTCGAGCGCGGATCTCGCTATTCGCTTGAATATCTCTCCAGCAACGACCAAGCGCATTTTGAAAAAAATGACGGAAGATCATCTCGTCACCGCCAACAAGCTGGGTAGAAATATTCTCTATACAACGCAAAGTTCCAGCCGCTAAATAGAAGCTTCAAATACTAATCCGAATCCACCGGCTAATCCGGGTCCACCCGAGAGCCCGGGGCGCATTTAGTTAACTTATGTTTCAATTTGCGATAAATCAATGGGACACCTTTTTGACTTCACCAGGGTTCCCGATGTTTCAATCCGACAAGACACTTGAACGCTAGCTATTTGCATTCACTCACCGTGACCTTGTAGCCGATGATTGTCGTTTAAAAAACCTTCGGGATTCTGCGAAGGTTGCGAATATGCGAATATGCGAATATGCGAATCAATGCACATTGAAAAAAAACAAGTCTATTAGTGTTTGGGACGATCAGAACAGGGACTTTTTAAAAAGTCATATACAAAAGTGCCGTTCGGAAGAATTCAAAGACGATTATCGGCATAGAAAAGCAATTGTCGA
>CAMAXT010000030.1 GCA_945862295.1 Pseudobacteriovorax antillogorgiicola | reverse complement strand
GCAATCGAGGATCACGATCATCAACAACCAGGATTTCTCTTTTAAAGAAATGAAGATCTATGCAGGAAGCTGACAACAAGCAGACTCCGAAAAAGGCCAAGGCAACCCTTGAGACCATGCGCAAGGTTTTCACTCTACCAGAGTCTGATCAATCGACACTCGCGCGTATGGACCGTGAAATCAGCGAAAATCTGTTAGGTTTTCTCGGTGGACGTATCGTCGCCGGCGATATCGCGCCTGCGAATTTAGAACAAGATTTCCTTGATACCGCTATTCCTGAAGATCCGATGTTCGTGTCCGAGCAGGTCGATTTTCTTTTACAAAAAGTCGTAGCTCAATCTGTTCACACGGCAGCACCAAGTTTTATCGGTCACATGACAAGTGCTATCCCCTATTTCATGATGCCGCTCGCAAAAATCATGATGGCGCTGAATCAAAATCTTGTAAAAATAGAGACCTCAAAGGCATTCACACCACTTGAACGGCAAGTGATCGGTATGCTGCACCGGCTGATTTACAACCGTAGTACAGATTTTTATGACACCTGGACTCAAAGTCTAACCCACTCGTTAGGTGTCTTTTGTAGCGGCGGTACCATTGCTAACATCACCAGTCTCTGGGTCGCGCGCAATGCCTTGTTAGCTGGCAAAGAGGGTGCAGGTACCAACATATCTGACGCAGGCTTATTTAAAGCCTTTAAGGCGAGCGGCTACTCCGATCTCGCTATAGTTGTCTCTGAACGAGGACACTATTCATTGAAAAAAGCAGCCAATGTTCTAGGCATCGGTCGCGATAACTTGATCACGGTGCCCGTCGACAGCCATCATAAAATGAATCTTAGCGCTTTAGAAAACACTCTAAAACGTCTCAAAGAAAAGAATGTCGGCGTGATCGCTCTTGTTGGGGTGGCCGGTACGACCGAAACAGGGAATGTTGATCCCCTTGCTGAGATGGGAAAGTTAGCTGGCGAACTAAAGATCCATTTTCACGTCGATGCCGCCTGGGGCGGACCAGTACTCTTTTCCGAGCGCTACCGTTCGCTTCTCAAAGGCATAGAGTTAGCCGACTCCGTAACCATCGACGCTCATAAACAACTCTACGTGCCGATGGGCGCTGGCATGGCAATCTTTAAAGATGAATCCGCGTTGACCCACATTGAACATCATGCGAACTACATCATCCGTTACGGCTCCCGGGATATCGGCAAGCATACACTTGAGGGCTCCCGCCCTGGCATGGCAATGTTGGTGCATTCAGGGCTACGCATCATCGGCCGCAAGGGTTACGAGCTGCTGATAGATCTTGGGATTGGCAAAGCCGGTCAGTTTGCAAAAATGATCCAGGCTGCGCCTGATTTTGAACTCATCAGCGAACCAGAACTCAACATTCTCACCTACCGGTGGGTTCCCGAGACCATCCGCAAGCAGCTTGCAGGTGCCAAAAAAGAACAAGCCGACGTCATTAACGTCATTTTAAATGAGCTCACCGAGCAGATTCAGAAAATGCAGCGCGCCAAGGGACAATCTTTTGTCTCCCGGACACGCTTTGCTTGCCACCATCAGCATCATGCGCTTCTCAATGTCTTTCGCGTCGTTTTAGCCAATCCATTGACCACAAGACAGATCCTCGGAGAAATCTTGGAAGAACAAAGAGAGTATGGGAAGATATGTCTGGAGACAGACGGTTTAGGAGCTCGCCTCGCGGCCGCTTGTAAATTGACTTAATGCCAACATTTGAAAGTGCTCTTAGATGAATCCCTTTCCGACATTTCCTGGCATGCATGCGACCGTCATCGATAACTACGATTCCTTTACCTATAATCTTGTGCAGTACCTGCAAGAACTCGCCATCGATATAAAAGTCATGCGCAATGATGAGAAAACTGTCGATCAGCTCATAAAATCACCACCAAATTTTTTCGTCCTGTCGCCAGGTCCTTCAAATCCAGATCACGCCGGCATTTGCCTTGAGTTGATAAGGTCTTGCGCTTCGAACAATATTCCGCTTCTTGGTGTTTGTTTAGGTCATCAGGCAATTGGCCAGGAATTTGGTGGTAACGTGGTGCGCGGAACATTACCGGTGCACGGGAAAACTGCAAAAATTATCCATAAAAATCTCGGCATGTTTCGCAGCCTACCTCCAGACTTTGTCGCAACGCGCTATCATAGCCTTGTTGTTGAACGAGCAAGTCTACCAGACTGTTTGGAAATAACAGCTGAACTTAGTGATGGCACAATTATGGGACTTCGCCATAAGACTCTGCCGATCGAAGGCGTTCAGTTTCACCCGGAAAGCGTGTTAACAGAGCACGGTCACTTGATGCTCGCTAATTTTGCCTCGTTTGCAAAGGGTTTGTCATAATGGATGGGCACGAACGCCAAGACTTCAAAGTGCTGTATTCCGTTGTGATGACGGCAGCTATTTATACCGGCACATTTCTCGCCTGCTTTTTTTGGCCGTCGTTTCTTGCGTATTTGTTTTTTCCAGAAGATCTCCTCCGCACTGAACTGGTTGCGGTCTTTATTTTATTGCCACTTGGATTAACAGCGATCGGTCTCATCGACGGCTTCAAGATTGGCATCTTGCATTTTGCCCTGGTCGTGATCACAATAGTCATCTGCTGCTTTATAATTCTTGGTCTTGGTCGGGACACAGACCTAGAATTTTCTAAGTTACTCATCATCACAGCCATTGCATTCAGCTACATGGTGGCTGCGACTTTAGCCAGCCGGCGGCGCCTAAAAAACTACGACTGAGTTTTGTTACAATAGATCTGACAAAAAAAGCGGCGGCGCCAAGACATCCGCCGCCATGCGCCGCGCTCAAACCGCTCATCCAAGTTTAACAATACCGAGACTAAACCGTCCCCAACGCAAATCGAGTGATGCGCCCGTGTCAGGATCAACGCCAGCATCTTGCATGTCGACAATCACTTTTCCTCGATCCGCAACCGGGATCGCACTAAGAATCAAATCACGGTCATTCAAGTCATTGCCACCAAAGTACATCTGCGTTGTGAGTTCACGGTAACCGCGTTTTTGGACTTTATAGTGGATATGTGGCGGACGTTGCCAAGTTGAAGATGCTGGATAATCACCAGGGATGATTGTTTTGAAAAGATAGCGGCCGTCGTCGTCTGTTAAGACGCGTCCCCAATACTGAAAATTTGGGTCAAGTGCTAGGCCACTTGTGTCGCCTGGATGATTGTAACGGCCCGATGCAGCAGCCTGCCATATTTCAACAATGGCACCTTTAACTGGATCGCAGTTTTGATCGACGATTTGACCAACGATATAAACTTTTTCGCCAGTTGCAGAAACAGTGCTACCGTTTAAAACAGTTAGATCCCAGTCACGCTCTGTTTGGGTGTTAACTGGATAGAAAGGGCCTTCAGTTTGGGCTGGGGTTTTTCCTGCACAGACTTCAGCAACAGCCTGGCCAGCACTTGTTAGTAACGGTGCACTAGCAAGTGCCCCCAGTGATATTTTAAAGAGTTGGCGGCGTTCGATTTTTTTAGTCATCTAATGATCTCCTCAATTACTTGTTTGAGTCTTCCAGTCTTATGCAGTTGCGCCTATTTGTATAATTCATAAGGTCAATCCTCACTATAGGTTAAACCTATAGTGATGCCCTCCGGGTTGCGCCCACCCCGAGCATTTTACTGGGTATTTTGCATAGCCAGCAGGCATGCTGCCATTTTGTTGCGCGTTTCCTGCCATTCTTGTTCAGGTATAGAATCATAAACAAAGCCAGCAGAAGCCTGCGTCGATGCCAAACCATCGGCCACATGAATCGTCCTAATAAGAATCGTGGAGCGTAGATTGCCGGAAAAATCGAATAAGCCCAGACTACCAGCATAAAATTCGCGGGCTACTGATTCCATCTCGGAGATCAACTGCATGGCTCTAATCTTTGGAGCACCGCTAACAGTGCCGTTGGGAAAACTTACGACCATGGCGTCGTAGGCGTCAGCGCCATCTTTCAGCATGCCGGTAACTTGACTGACCATATGAAAGACGTGACTGTATTCTTCGACGTTCATCAGTTCTTCTACTTTCACACTACCGGGAGCAGCCAGACGCCCAATATCATTTCGCGAAAGATCAACCAACATCACGTGCTCAGCCCGCTCCTTTTCGCTGGTAATCAGCTCCTCGCGCATCCGACGATCGAAGTCATGATTCCAAACTCGCCGACGAGTACCGGCAATCGGACGATGGGTCAGCTTCTTACCATCTACACCCACCATCATCTCGGGTGACGCACCGAGGATATGGTGTTTGCCGAAGCGAAAGTAAAACATATAGGGTGATGGGTTTAAGGTTCTTAAATGGCGAAAGATGTCAAATGGACGCGCACCTGTTGCACAACTCAGACGATTTCCAATTTGGATTTGAAAGATTTCACCTGCTTTAATCTCTTCGAGGCAACGCTCGCCGCACTCTTTGAAAGTCTTAAAATCAAAAGACGCTGTACAACTTTCGTAATCCGGTGGTGCATCGGCGATTTTTAAAACGGGCGGGACGTGCGGCACCGACAATGTTCTCAGTAGAGCTTCTAAATCTTTTTTCGCTATCCCAGTCACATCATCATCGTCGCCTAGAACAATGCGAGAAATAAATAAACGCCGAGACAAATGATCCATCACCAGCATGATTTTCGGCAGAAAAAAGCAGGCGTCTGGCGTGCCCAATTGTTTTGGTGGCGGTGCACCGACGCTTGGTTCGAGGGCCGACGCTATATCATAGGAAAAGAAGCCCACCGAGCCCGCCATTTTCGCAATATCTGGTCCCCCTAGCCGCGTTCCGACTGGATAGACCGGCACAATCCGGTGACCACCCATCAACTGCCTAAGGGCGTAAACAGGGTTATCGCCCTTTAAAGTTTTTTTTCGTTTGCCGATCGTTTCGACCGAGGAGGTGTTCCCTTCGCTGCGAAAGATCCACAGGGGGTCATAGCCGATGATAGAATATCGAGCATTAGGACTAGAAGCGGCGGACTCAAGGAGGATGAAATGGTCCTCACCAGCAAATCGGTCAGCAAGTGTCACAGCGGTTTCGTGATCGAAGGGAATCGCAGTCGTGTAGACAAAGGTATTCCCGTCTGGGTGTTTACTTTTAATCTCGGCGTCGGATGGAAAGATCACACTGCCCCCGGATAAGTTTCATTAATTTCAGTATCATAGCTCGTGGATGGCCTATAAACTAAACCATTTAACCAATCGAATCTCGGTCAAACAAATTTGCGTACCAATCCTAGTTGTAATTAAATCACATGGCATGAATATTTTCTGTCTTTTAAACGCGAGATTTGGACTTTATATGGCGACGCTTACCTTTTTTCGCGAAACGCCGCAAATATCTCAGTGTGACGTTACGAACTCCCAGAGCCTTATCTTCACTTCCTACACCGACGCAAACCTGAAAAATGAGTGACAAAGACCCAGCAATCATCCATCATATTCATCCATTCCATACAGTTTGCTGCGAGGCTATCATGAGAACTGTGCTGTCTAAGTTGTGTATTACAGCGCTCCTAATCCTTCCAAATGGCAATACTGTTTACGCTGCTGAATTTCCCGAGGAGCTAACAAATAAGTGGGACAGCTTACTTACAAAACATGTGCGGGCAAATGGAGGTGTTGACTATCAAGGGATCTCGGCCGACAAAAGCGAATTGTCGGGCTTTATTGAGGGGCACGCGACCCTTGATCCATCCACTTGGACAGATCAAGCGAAGACTGCGCTTTACATCAATCTCTACAACGCTACCATGATGTTCAATATCTTGCGTTACGCCGAAAACGAAAAAATCGCGCTGTCTGATAAAAAATTCACCAGTCTAGAAATAAACAGCATCAAGGTTTCTGGCGGCAATATCTGGAACGGCAATATGAAAGTCAAACTCGGCGGACAAGACATCAACCTCGATAACATCGAGCATGATCTGATTCGCGGCAACGCCAGCGGCGCCTTGAAAAAAATGGCGGTTTCAGCTCTTGATCCACGAATTCACGCGGCCGTCAATTGCGCCGCTATTAGCTGTCCTCGCGTTCGAGAAAAAGCCTACCGCCCTGCCAATATCGACGCAATGCTAACAGAAAATATGTATGAATTCGTTTCAGCTGAAGCCCAGTTTTCCAAAGTCGTCGACAGCAAGCTAAAAGCAAATTCGATAGTCTTTTGGTATTACGCTGATTTTGAAACTTATGGCGCTAAGCAAGATAAGAAAGGCGGCGCGGGCACTTGGCTGGGCCAGTTCATGCGTCCTGAAACGAAAGACCGCGAGTGGAAGCAAAAACACCTGATCGATAATTTTAACGACCGCAGCAAAATCACTTTAAAATTCTCTAGCGCTTTCGATTTTAGCTATGACTGGCAGATCAATGACATCCGCAACAAATAAATTATTGCCACTCAAAGATCTGGGGAACCAACCAAAAGGACCCTACACTCTTGCATCAGCAGTCCTCGTCGACGCTGGTCCAGAGGAGGCAGGAGTTGGCTGCCTAACCATAGAAAATGGCCGCATTATTGCCCGCTCGAAAGTTCCTGATCCGCGTTACCCGACTTACGACTGCAGCGATTTCATCATCTGCCCTGGCCTCGTCAATGCTCACACTCATTGTGCGATGGGGTTTTTCCGTGGTTTGGGCCATGGGAAAACAGATATGATCGAAAACTTTCTTTTTCCAGCGGAAAAAGCCCTAACACCAGAACTCCTAGAGGATCTATCCCTTTCTTACATTGCTGCCGGCATCCGCGCCGGTGTCACCATGTTCTCTGATCATTACTACTTTGTTGAAGGTGTCGGTCGGGCCATAGAAAAACTAGGGGCTCGCGGCATTATTGGCGAAACGGTTGCTGATCTTGGTGGCGCATTTCCTGGTGCCGAGTCAACAAAACGCATGCACACAATGCTCGAACGCTGGAAGTTTTCTGACCGCATTGCGCCGTCGGTCGCACCGCACGCAGCTGACACCGTTTCGAAAAAACTCCTGACCGAGTTAGGAGCTTTTGCTGCCAATAACAAGATGCATCTGCATATGCACCTGGCACAGACCACCGGCGAACTGCAACGGGTGCAAAAGAGAGAGCACATATCTCCCGTCCGCTATGCAGCAAACTGCGGCGCACTCAGTGAACGCACACTCGCAGTGCATCTTATAGCTTGCGATGACGACGATATTAAGATTTTGAAGGACCATAATGTTACCGCTGGCATTTGCCCGGTGAGTGAAATCGTCTACGAGCGCTTGCCGGCAGTCGACCGCCTTTTCCGTGCCGGTATTACAACTGCCCTGGGTACCGACTGCGCAGCCAGCAACGACACCAGCGATATTCTGGCCGAGATGCGTATTTTTAGCTTGCTGATGCGCGACCGCGGAGTGAGCCTGGAAGATTATAGTTTTAAAGACACTTTAGCAGCCGGGACCGTCAATGGCGCAAACCTGTTCGGTAAGTCGCATGTAACAGGCCTTTTAAAAACAGGCAGTGCTGCGGATTTAGTCCTAGTCAACCTTGCTGTTGATATATTGCCGGCTAGCAATCCTCTGGCCAATCTTCTTTACAGCGCTAATGCGGGCCATGTTGATCATGTTTTGGTGGAAGGTCGATTTATTCTCAGAGACCGCAAGCTGACGATGGCTGGTGAAAGTGACGTTAAGTTATCCTATGTAAAAGCAGTCGAGACGATTAAAAAACGCCTCCAAAAGGCTTAGCTGTCAGGATTTGGCAGGAATGTAAGCTGCCTCCAGAAGTTTCTTGTCCGCTCTAGTGGCCTGATATCTCTTAGGGGAGCGTTCTGGTCTCTCTTTTCCTGTAACTCAGCGGTCAGTTTTTTCGTCTTCATATAAGCAAGCCCCACCAATAAGATCATCGCAATACCGACATATCTATAGCCAAGATAAAACGGCACGAACGGGCTCAAATGAAATGCCGCGACTGCTACTTTGTTAACCATCTGTGCTCCGAAAAAAAATGTTGCCACATTCATATCTGCAGCGGTCTCAATCTTCCACCGAATTTATATTGAGCTCGGGCGGATACTGCTGCACAATATGTGATAACTAACAAATAAAACAAACTTTAAGGAGTTTTTTAATATGACCCTCAAGCTGCTCAATTTGTCTGTTACCTCTGGAACCCTGCTTTTTGGCTGCGCAGCTCTAGCCGGAGAATTTGGAACTGTTAGGACGATGCAAAATGGTCCTGTAGGTGACAGCCCCCAATTTGCCGACATGGAGAACATTCAAGGTGAGGCCAACGTCGAATTCAAACGGGCTTGGGGAAAATATACCGTCAACGAAGATCCAGATTCCAAAATCAGCGGCTCGACTTTGCGGTCTGTTGTTTCAGCAGGTGGCGGTTTCGCTCCTAATAAAAACTTCGCAGTAACCGGTTACGCGACAGTGACTCTAGCAAGTGACACGGATGAAGAGCAAACACGTCAAGCTCCGAAGACACGCCTTGACTCAGGTCTATATAAGCACGAACTGGCACTTTTTGGTTTGTACCGTACGAACTCGCTCGTGTTTGGCGGCGGTCTTGGCGTTATGATCTTCGGCGCTGAAACCAGAGAGTTTTCCTACGACCAAGATAAATACGAACTAGAAATTTCATCCGCTGCAATGCCGGTTGCTCGCCTCTTCGGTGGTCTGTCAACAAAAACAGTCGACCTTACTGGTGGCATGCGCCTGTTCAGTATGGGCGAAGCGGTGGTTAGCAGTGTTGACAAAAACAAAGACAAGAACGAGTTCGATATTGTTCGTCGTAACCCGGCTGAAATCCACGTCGATGGTCGCTTGAAGTTTGGCCAAGGCCAAGTCGGAGCATCCCTCGCTTACGTTTTAACAGGTCAAGCTTCTGAACAAATCGACGAATACAGCTTGCGTTATGAGCAAGTTGGGAACTCAAATCAAAGACAACTTGGTGGCGATCGCCGTAACGCCGACCACATCAGACTTGGCGTTGGCGGTAAATTCATGCCGGTCAAAATGGTCGCTATCAAAGGCGGCCTCGAGTATATCCAAGCGTCGTACAAAGATGAAAAATATGCGTCTTTAGAGCATGAAAACATCGGCGGTATCAAACTCAATCTTGGCGGCGATGTTTTCGTGCAAAAGTTCAACGGCTTTTTAAATCTCGGTTACCTCATGGACAACGGCGCATCCTACACCGTGGCAGATAACTCTCGCTCTGCTGCTAATACCGACCGCACTCAACGCGCACCACTCAATCAAGGTGACCGCGTAAAGGTAACGCAAGGTAGCTGGAACATCACTGCAGGCGGCGGCATCACTCTATAAGTAAAAAATCCATTGCAAAGCTCATTTGAAATCATTGATATCTCCCCACCAATCTGCGAAGAAACCGCAGTTTGGCCGGGAGATATTCCTTTTTCTCGCTCTGTGCAACTCGATATCCAATCGGGCGCTAATATCCATTTATCCAGTTTTACCAGCACCGTTCATTGCGGTTCTCATGCCGACGCTCCCCTGCACTACGAGAAAAGCGGCGCGCCAATTGATCAAGTCCCACTGCATCACTACATAGGCCCCTGCCAGGTCATCACTGTCTTCCTGGAGAGCGATCGTTTAATTAAACCCAGCGATTTTTCTGCCGCCGTAAAAAAAGGAATAACCCGCCTTCTCTTTCGAACAGGCAGTCAGCCGCGCTTTGATCATTTCAATACGGATTTTGCAGCATTCTGCCCTGAGTCTATCGAATGGTGCGGCAAAAATGGCATGGTGCTTTTGGGAATCGACACGGCATCATTTGATCTTTTTGAATCAAAGACACTGCCCTCACACCGAATGCTGATGAAACACAATATCCGCAACCTCGAGTGTCTAGACCTCACTCATGCTCAAGACGGTATTTATGAGCTCATAGCACTACCACTGAAATTAAAAGGATTCGATGCATCTCCCGTCAGGGCGATACTGCGCAGGCCCCTAACGACTTCACCTTAAAAACAACCTGTTGTTCTTTCTCGCTCTATCGGTCCTCACAGCTGCAACACACCATAGGCCGGTCCGACCTCCTGTCGGTGCTACGTGACTACAGCGAAGGGAATTCCCTGCGCCGGTTTCGCAATGCAAATGCTGGTAATGAAATTCAAAAGGGCGGTCAGATGCTCAATGACATTCTCGACCGCGATATGAAGCGCTGAGTTTAAAAAAACAAAACGTGCGACCTCCGGGGTTTTTCACCCCCGGGTCGTACTTATTGGCGATGTTTGAAGAAATTTGAAGAGAAGTTTGGCTTGTCTCCTTGCGGAGATGTCTCTGAAGAAATTTTGGAGAGTGATTTTGAGGATTCACATCGCCCCGCGTCGTCACATTAGACATATTGCAAAGCGAGTGCCAACTTTCTGCAGATATAAGAGAAAAGTACAAAAGCCAGAATTTTCAAGGCTCACAGCCGTAATCACCGGGAAAAATCACCTATTCAAGACCTCAATCCCACTAAAATCTCGGTATACTTTTGATGTTTTGGGTAAAATATTTTGAAACTGCATCCAGCAGTGGATCGAAAAGCGAACTATTGGCCCAATACCGGACAAAAGTGGCCCAGTCTTCGTCCTCGTATTCCCCAGTGATTTCAACGTTGTGAGCCAAAATGACGCGGATATGTGGCAATACCAACTCTGCACATCTTAGATTTCAAGATAGGTAAGTTCTGTTAAATGACCTTTTGGCTGCTGATGCGGACTATCTGTTTACGAACAACTTTGATCTCAAAGCCGTCACGATCGAATTGGCGGGAGGTAAATTCTATGAAGCGGTCGTTCCTTTTCTTCCAAAAAAGTACCTGCCTTTTATCCCGACAAGTGAAGCGCGTCATCAAACCGATATCCTGCTTGGCACTGATGAAGCAGGAGTACTTTTCAGAGAGGACTTTGACGATGACCCAGTAGAGCCGATCATATTCTGGAATGGAGCTGACACTGGCGATAAAATACTTAGAACTGCCTTTTATCCCAAGAATTCCGCCGGCATAAGGAGCGGCATTTTCAATATCACCTAACAACGCCTGACGGCTCTTACCAACATAATCATCCATTGCTTGTTTCTTACTCATTACTGGCGCAGGAACTGCGGCAGAAGACGCAGGATCTTCCCCCCGGACATCGCTATGGGACATGATATCTTCCCAATCCATTGATGGTTCTAGGTCGTCTGAATCAAGCTCTTCTTTCGGCACACAGCCGACGGCCGCTCCAAAAAAAAGAAGACCGAGAAGAAGTGATTTGCATGCCATACCCACAATTTGACCCACCATCTTACGAAGCCTGATCTGACGCTGAGTTCTTTGCGTCCCTGGTGAAAGCAAATTCACACAGGTACTGAACTAAATAGTCACTCTCGGCTTCGGTAACGTTAGAAATTATCACGCCATGAACAAACTGGTTGTCCTCGGTGTATCCCCAGCGAACTTCACCCTGAAGAACAGAAATATTTTTTGCTTTTAATAAGTTCCCAAGCACACCGCCGGCGGAATCCAATGTGACATTAAGGCGCGTGCCTTTAGCCAATGGGTGCGGCAGCCGAATACTTAGCCCTGCATGGGAGAAGTTAACGAGATCGCCTTTACCAAAGTCAGTATGGAGCTGAATTTTTGCAGGATCATGCACAGGCCAGCGTTGATCGACTCGTTCAATGTTTGCGCATTTGCGAAAGCCTTCAATGGCAGCTATACGCAACTCAATTTGATCGATGAAGGGATCGTATTCGTAAGACTCAACAAGCTCACTGTGATGCTTGATACGAATAAATCGTTTTGCAACTGCTGATGAATTTAGACCGATACCTTTAACTAGGTCATAGGTGGTCGCACCCATTAAAACGCTATGCATCTCGCATGCACCCTCTAGCCGTTTCGCGAAGTTCACACCATTGCCAACAACGGTGAAATCAATCCTAGTCGAGTTACCGAGATCACCTAAGTAACATGAACTGGTGTTTACACCGATCCGAAGGGGATACACTGGCTCGCCGTTTTCTGACGCTTCCAAATTGGATTGCAGGCTGTCCTTTTGAATGCGAATGGCACAGCGCAGGGCTTTCTCAGCATGATCAGGGAATGTGCTGTCTTCGGTAAAACTATAGCCGAAATAGCATAAAAGACCGTCGCCGAGGGTTTTATCGATGATGCCGCCAAACTCATGCACAGTGTCGCCGATCTTTGAAAGCATCTTTTTAAGATTTTCAAAGGCCATACGGGGCAACATGTTTTCAGCGAGTAGTGAAAAGCCAACCACATCGATAAACATCAAAGTCACAACCCGTTCGCGGGCCTCAAGACTTACAAGCTCAGGTCTTTTTAGAATGTCTTTCAAATCATTGGGAGCAACAGCGCCTTCGAGAGCGTGTTTAAGAGCTTGAACTTTCTTTTCACCGACACGGGTTTTTTCCGCGAATACCGAAATACCAGCGCCGAAGAAAGCTACTGCCGGAAAGAGCCAAGCGATCTCGATGCTGTACCAGGAGAAGGCGAAAACACTAACAACAAACCAAACTCCGAAACCTCCGATGAGAGACAACCAAAAATAACTCGACCGCATGCGCATACCAAGAAAGGCTCCGACCAGAGCAAACAAGAAGATAAAAAATTCAGTACCTTTAAGCGTTTTTATCCACTGGCCAGTCAATACAGAGTTGAGCATAGAAGCGATGATAAAACCACCTGGCTGATGACCGTACGGTGTAACTTTAAAGTCGGTGTTACCAGTGAACATCAGTGGAAGAATCAAAACGACATCGCCTTCTTCGACCATGGCGGTCTTTTGACCTTGTAGCGACCGCTTTAAAATCCAGCGCAACGATTTGTTGGCTTTATTTAATTCTTCTGAAGGTAAGAAATTAACTACCACTTCACCCCGGTCATCGATCGGTATGACCTGAGAGTCTACTATGAGTCTACCTTGAGAGATTTTTAACTCTTTTGCGGCGTAGAGTGAAAGGTGGGCAATGGCACTATTCTCGTCCAAGAGAAAAACAGGCGAAACTTTGCCGCGGCCGCCGTTGTAAACGAAGTGTCCAATATGTGAGAAGGCATTTTGCAATTCAATTGCAGGACCGTAAGCCTTCCAGTTTAGCGCTCTGGAGAATTGCGGGATGTCATCACCTTTTGCATCCGCTATTGCTGAAATTCCCATCAATTTAGCGACATCGTATTCAGGGCGGTCTAAGCGGAGAGGCTTGCGAAAGTTGATTTCTGAATTGACGACAAAGCCACCGACCACGATCGGCACACCAACGTTTCTAATACCTTCGACTAACCGTTCGAGGTTTTCTCCATCGCTATCGGCGATGGAAAACATGCCGTCAATGACGATGGCGCGTGGCTTTTTTTCAGCAATGGTTTTAAACAGACTCAGCCATTCGTCGAGATGCAGCGTTGATTTACCCAGTTGAGCAAATGTTGAATCATCAAGGCTCAGGATTTTGAGTTGCTCGCTGCGGACTGGAGACTTTCCAAGCCAAGTTCTTGCAGCGAAATCAACAGGACGAGCGATTCTTGAATCGAGGTAATCGCCGAGATCGCTTTTGTAGAGAAAGAATAATGACGCACCCCAAAGCAACACAGCCGCAGTGACCCACTTCCAACTAACGTTGGGGGTTGCAAGCCAGGATTGCCCGGTTGATTTCATCAAGACGCCTCGCATGTCCTAAGGTGAATCACTCGTTATCATTCGGACTTTTAGTGGTTTAGTTGAGGCGGATTCTTAGAATCTTTAATGAAACGAATCTTGATCTTTATGATAATTACCAGTATAAGCGCAGAACAAACGCGGGGTTGCCCGTGCTCCCCCAAAGAGTAATGTTCGGATATGATTGTTGGTTTTGATGATTCTGCCGGTGCGCCATGATTTTGCGCGCAAGCACCTACAACCTGAGGCGTCATGAGCGATTCTATCTTAAGTGTGGATAAGCTAGAGACCACCTTTTTCACAAAAGCTGGTGCAATCAAAGCTGTCGATGGAGTGTCCTTCCATATCAACCGAGCTGAAACGCTCGGAATCGTGGGCGAAAGTGGCTGCGGAAAAAGCGTCACCAGCTTTTCAATCTTGGGACTTCTTAGTTACCCTGGACGCGTCACGGGTGGCCGGATTCTATTTAAAGGCCAAGACCTAGCCAAACTAAGCAATGATGAGATGCGCAAAGTTCGTGGCAAAAAAATCGCCATGATCTTTCAAGAACCGATGACTGCACTTAATCCGGTTTTAAAAGTTGGCTATCAAATTTGCGAACAACTTCTTGAACACGAAAACATTAGCAAAGCCGAAGCTCACAAGAGAGCGACGGACCTAGTACAGCTTGTTGGCATTCCTTCCCCGGAGAAGAGAATCAATGATTTTCCCCATCAATTATCTGGTGGTATGCGCCAAAGAGCGATGATAGCAATGGCACTAAGCTGCAATCCAGACCTACTCATCGCTGACGAACCTACGACCGCTCTTGATGTGACGATTCAAGCCCAGATCTTAGATCTGATGCAGAAACTGCAAGACGAATTCAAGATGTCGATTCAATTTATTACGCACGATTTGGGCGTAATTTCTGAGATCGCTGACCGCGTAATCGTTATGTACGCAGGTACTGTTGTTGAGGAAGCAAGTTCTAATGTTATCTTCGCTGGACCAAAACACCCCTATACTGTTGGTCTCTTGGAATCAATTCCGCGTATTGATAGGACGCAAGCACGCCTACCAACTATTCCCGGTGTTGTACCATCGATTTTGAGTTTGCCAAAAGGCTGCAGATTCCAAAACCGTTGCCCACGCGCGTTGGAACAATGCCGGCAAGTAGAACCCGTACTGACTGAAGTATCCAAAGACCACAAAATAGCTTGTTTTAATCCTTATTAACCTCGGGACCTCGGACTGAATTCATGGCTAATGAACTTCTGAAAATCGAAGGTGTTAAAAAACACTTCCCAATCAAATCCGGTCTCCTTCTTCGTCAGACTGGAACAGTCTACGCTGTTGACGGCATTAGCTTAAATGTCAAAGCTGGCGAAACAGTCGGCGTCGTCGGCGAAAGTGGTTGCGGCAAATCAACACTCGGCCGCACCGTCATTCGTATCTATGATCCAACGGAAGGAACGATCAAGTTTGACGGCAAAGACGTAACTCACCAGACCAAAGGTGAACTGATGGACTTTCGCCGTAACGTCCAGATGATCTTTCAAGATCCCTACAGCTCCCTAAATCCACGCCGCACGATTGCAAACATCATCGATCAGCCGATGTTGGTTCATAATGTGTCTTTAAACGATCGCCGGAAGCGGGTCACCGAGCTGCTTGATAAAATTGGACTAGGAAAATGGGCCCAAGACCGCTATCCGCACGAATTTTCGGGCGGCCAACGTCAGCGCATTGCGATTGCTCGCGCGATTGCTCTTAAACCAAGACTAGTCATCGCCGATGAACCCGTATCTGCGCTTGATGTTTCAGTGCAATCACAGATTTTAAATCTGATGTCAGATCTGAAAGACGAAATGAAGATGGCCTATCTCTTCATCGCCCATGACCTTGCAGTTGTGCGTCACATGTCTGACCGCATCGCAGTTATGTATTTAGGCAATATCGTCGAACTAGCGACCAAAGAAGAACTCTTTGACGGACCAAAACATCCATATACGCAAGCATTGATGGCTTCAAATCCAGTTCCTGGAATGGGGCGTCGAAAATATCGCGTCGTCCTTTCTGGTGACGTACCGTCACCCGTTAACCCACCATCAGGTTGTCGGTTCCATCCACGTTGCCCGTTCGCGGTCGAAAAGTGCAAAACAGATCGACCAGTTCTTCGCAATATTGGCAGTGAAGCTAAGCCGTACGAAGTGGCCTGCCACTTAGTTAGTAGCAAAACACATTTTCCAGGAAACCAAGCTTTAAACTAATGAGTTTATTGTGAACGAGGGACTCTGCATGCTGAAAAAATTACTACTAACTCTTCTTGTATCGACTGTTGTATCTACTAATGGTCATGCACTTCCGAGCAATAAACAGCTTACAATTGGCATCACCCAAGAATTTGAAAATCTAAACCCAATCATTTTTTCCATGTCAGCATCATCTTACATCTACTTTATGGCGTCGCACCCACTAGTCGCAATCGATCCCGACTGGAAATGGCAATGCTGGCTATGCACGACCTTGCCAACAATCGAAAACGGCCTTGCAAAGATCATCGACGAAAAAGGTGTTAAAAAGTTGCACGTCAGCTGGGAACTTAAACCAACAGCGGTTTGGGGTGACGGACAGCCTGTCACTGCAGAAGATGTTAAATTGAGCTGGGAAATTGGCCTCAACGCCAACGTATCGACGCCATCAAAAGACATTTATGAACGCATAGAATCGATAGCCGTAGATCCTAAAGACCCGAAAAAATTCACCATGGTCTTTAAGGAAGTGCGTTACGACTACTACCAATTAGGCTCCCTCTACATCGTTCCCGCTCATATCGAAGGCCCAGTCTTTGCGAAAACAAAGACCCAGCAAGGTGCTTATGAGAAGCAAACGACCTTTAATATCAACCCGACAAACCCAGCCCTCTATAACGGTCCTTACATTGTTAAAGAGATCAAGCTTGGTAGCCACGTCATTCTCGACCGCAATCCAAAATACTACGGTAAAAAACCGGCAATTGACCGCATTATCATGAAGCTGATTCCAAACACACAGACTCTCGAATCAAACCTAATGGCAGGATCGATCGACATGATTAGTGAGCTCGGTATGAGCTTTGACCAAGCACTTGCTTTTGAAAAAAGAGTCGGCAAAGACAAAACCCTGCAATCAAAGTACGCGGTCCAATATATCGATGGCATGATCTATGAGCATATCGACTTTAATCTGAGAAACCCAATCCTAGCAGACGCAAAAGTACGTAAAGCTCTGTTACATGCAGTTGACCGTGACAAACTCTGTGAAGCATTATTTGAAAATCGCCAGAAAAAAGCCCTGACGATGATTCACCCACGTGACATCTATTACGCTGAAAACGTCACCAAGTACGAATATTCGCAAGAGATAGCACTCAAGCTCCTAGAAGAAGCTGGCTGGAAAAAAGCAAGTTCCGGCTTCCTAGAAAAAGATGGCCAAAAATTTACTTTGAACATCATGACCACCAGCCAAAACAAGACGCGCGAACTGGTCGAAGTATTTTTGCAAGACCAGTGGAAAAAGATCGGCATCGAACTCACTATCAATAACGAACCTGCGCGGGTCTTCTTCGGCGAGACTGTTAAAAAAGCTGCTTACCCCGGCATGGCAATGTATGCTTGGGTTTCTTCACCGGACAATCCTCCGCGCTCAACGTTGCATTCTAAAGAAATTCCGACTCTGGAAAATAGCTGGAATGGCCAAAACTCTGGTGGCTGGTCCAATAAGCGCATTGATGATTTATTAGTAAATATCTTTAAAGAATTTGATGCGCAAAAACGCAAAGTCATGATGGAGGAAGTCCAAAAAATTTATACAGACGAAGTTCCCGTCATGCCGCTTTACATGCGTGCAGATGTCGCCGTGATTCCTGCAAATCTAAAGGGCTTTAAAATGCCGGGCCACCAATTCCACTCAACCCTCAATATCGACACTTGGTCGCTTGATGGTTCTGGACAAGGTCACTAAGTAAGATTTTTTTAAATTATTTCGAACCGGGGCAATCATGACAGCGTATATTATTAGACGACTTATCCAGACAATCATCGTTGTCCTCTTACTTTCCTTCGTTTCTTACGCATTGATGGGATTAATGCCGGGCGATCCTTTGGATATTGCTTGCCAAGCAAACCCGCACTGCACTCCTGAAAACCTTGACCAAATGAAAAAAGCCCTCGGCCTGGACCAACCGGTCTATGTTCGTTATTTTAAGTGGCTTCAGGGTTTCATGACGGGTGATCTGGGGTATTCACGCACCTACCGTTTGCCAATTACTGACATCCTTATCCCACGCCTTATCAATACGCTCTATTTGAGTGTAACTTCGCTGGTCTTATCGATTATTATAGCAATACCTCTGGGCGTGTTTACAAGTTTGCGGCCCAACACCAAGTTTGACTACACACTCAACATGTTTGCCTTTGCCGGGATTTCGATACCGAGTTTCTGGCTGGCTTTGATGCTCATTATAATCTTCGCTGTAAAGCTCCAGATCTTTCCGGCATCAGGAATTGAGACTATTGGCCTCGAGGGTGAGATTTCAACCTTCGAGATTGTCTGGGACCGCATCAACCATCTGGTTTTGCCAGTCACGACACTATCGCTCCTAACAGTCGCTTTTTGGGTGCGTTATACACGGGCAAAAATGCTAGAAACCATGCGCTTTGATTACATCAGAACTGCCCGGGCCAAAGGCCTCCCTGAGTCGCGCGTCATTTACATGCACGGACTTCGCAACGCGCTTATTCCGGTTGTTACTGTTATCGCTCTTGGATTCTCCAGTATTTTCTCTGGAGCTGTCATTACTGAAACTGTATTTGCCTACCTCGGCGCCGGCAAGCTCATTTTCGACTCCATCTTTGCCAACGATTACAATATGGCAATGTGCAGCTTCATTATCACAAGCTTTATGGTTTTGATGATGAACCTTTTTGCTGACTTACTTTACGCATATTTAGATCCAAGGATCAGCTACACATAATTATTTAGACGACTAACAAAGGATAAAACTTTGGCTACAAATACATCTACAGCTGCAAACTTACCGCCGGCAAGCGAAGCTCTTAAAAAGTCTCAACCAAAGAGCATGCTTCGCATTGCGATATCTCAGCTTTTCGAGCACAGGCTTGCCGTAATTAGCTTGGTCGTAATCACATTGTTTCTTGGCGTTGCTGTTTTTGCCGATGTGATTTCCTGGGCAACCGGCATCGACCCGGATGCCCAAGATATTATGAACCGTTACGGTCCCTGGACGCCGCAAAACTGGCTGGGAACTGATGAAGTAGGCCGTGATGTTCTGATTCGTCTTGTTTATGGCACACGGATTAGTTTGATGGTGGCAATTCTTGTAGCGATTTCTTCCACCATCATCGGTATTAGCGTTGGAGCAATCGCTGGCTATTTCGGTGGCTTTATCGACAGCTTCTTGATGCGGGTGACGGATTCACTTCTAGCACTGCCATTGATCCCTGTCTTGATCATCATGGCGAGTGTCGATCACACAAAAATCCCTTTATTCAGTTTGATCTCTCCTGAGTCGATCAGCATTGTAAAAATGGTGCTTGTCCTACTGACCTTTTCTTGGATGGTACAAGGTCGTCTCGTTAGAGGGGAAGTTTTAGCTCTGAAAGAACAAGAGTATATCCTAGCGGCAAAAACCTCAGGCATGAGCAGTTTCGCAATCATTATGAAAGAGCTTCTGCCAAACATTATGACCCCGGTTATTGTTTCAGTAACATTAACAGTAGGCTCGTCAATCCTCTTTGAAGCAGCCCTTAGCTTCCTGGGCCTTGGTATTCAGCCCCCGACTCCGACTTGGGGTAATATGCTTAACAATGCCCAAGAGATTATCTATTCTGCGCCGCTCCTGGCTGTCATTCCTGGAATTTTGATTTTGATCATTGTAATCAGCTTCAACTTTCTTGGCGATGGCCTCCAAGATGCCTTAGATCCAAAAGCTATCAGACGCTAAGCTAGTAAAATCTGCTTCCATGCAGGTTTTTTACTACAGGAAAATAAATCCTTTTACGAAGCAACCGCTTTTGCAAGATTGCAACTAGCGGGGGCTAGCTGGAGGATGCTATATAAGCTTAATGGACGCGCACTTACAGCTATTGGCGAAACAACCTAGGATGGACCATGAAAATTATCTCCGCAACAATCGCAGCATTAATCCTTTCCGCAAACCCAGCCTTTGCTGAGGAAACTGTTGAAACATATTTTGTAAAAAACAACAAAACCCCCTACGGCACTATGACTGCAGGTCCAATGGTCGGCACCTACGGTGCATCTGGATTTGAAATCGGCGGCAAGTTTTCTTTCGAGCCTTTTCCAAATGGTTTTGTCCAACCAATCAATGACTCTGTGAGTTTTGAGGCAGGTATCTTTCGTGGTCAATCGGAGCATTGGACACGCATGGTGACATCAATCTCCATGCGTTGGGACTTCAACCTCATCCCTCTTTGGACAGTGTTTGGTGCACCTGGCATTGCATTACGTAACGAAGAGCATAAAGACTTTAACCGCTCAGAGAATAATAGCGGTTTAGCTTTCTCAGTCGGAGGATTTTTCAATGTCTCGGAAAAGCAGGCGGTTAGACTAGAATTTGATTACGTCGATACCACCATGCGAGCTGGCTATATATTTAAATTTTAAGAGACTTTGATTAGTTTAAAACCGCTCATCTTTCGGGAGGGCGGTTTTTTATAGTTTTAGCGACAAACTTTTAGTCAATGTCATGCCTCTAGTCGGTTTTTTGCCCCCCACTATGACACAGCAAAACTAGACAGATATTGTCATAACATTAAGATATTATTGAATAATACATGGTTGGTGCGAGTTTCGGTTTCGAGCCAAAGACTTGGCTACCCGTTTGCAAAATGGGGCTATGGGAACGCGCAGACGGGCTGCGCAAAACTGGACTGATTTGATATTGTACGGGATGTAGTTATGAAACTGAGTAGAACTGTTGTGAAAGCGGTAGCGGTAGCCTGCAGCACACTGATGTTAACCGCATGTGGTGACATCGTTGTTAAGGTTGAAAAGAAACCAAAAAATGTAGATCTGAGCCAACTGGAAAATTTCAGTGCTTTAAATCTGCAGAATAGCCAAGACTTCTTAAAGCATGTCGACAATTTGAAAGTTGTCGCAGTAGATCTCCTAATTAAAGAACTAGCACGTCGTGACTACCGTTCAGAAGTTCGTAGCGCGATTAGAAACTACAGAACGTTCCTTATCGAGCGTTCAACTAAAGAAGTAAAAGTCGATGATAGCTTCTATTATGGAACTGACTCTTGCCGTAAAACTGGCCTAAGTTTCAATATGGACGAAGCGAACAATTTCCTGGGAATTATTCTTAAAACTGCCGTACTTGCTAAAATGAGCGAGGTAAATGCAGCGAAAATTAATCCAGGCCTTTCAAAAGAAATCGCAGCGATTGGCCAACTAATATTGATGGAACTTGGTCTTAAAATCGAAGGCGACGTAAACGTAGAAAATTCTGACAGTGCAACTAAAACAACTGGTACCTTCGCACTTTCATTGAACGAAATCGCAGGCGAAGAAATCGACGAAGCGACTAAGAAACGCGACGCAGTTGAAGTTCTTACCATGACCTTTACTCGTGACCTCGGCGAAGATTATATCGGTTCATTCAATGCCTTGATCGAAATCGCACATACGGCTCCTGACGCATCTGTTGAAACACTACAAGCGAAAATGGACATCGAAAGAAAAGCAGTTGAAGACCGTTTTGTTCATAAACTAGCATTCCAACTCGGCGTTAAAGACGGCGCAGTAAACTACGCACGTAGCATGGACTTCGAACAAGTCGAAGGCAAGCAACACCAAGTTAAAATCTCTGATACTTTGAATCCAAATACAGCTGAAGCTCATACATTCGTTACACTTCTTGATATCCAAGCTGGTACCCAGTGCAAAGTCGCTTTAGATGACACTGACGATGCAACCAAAGGCGACGAAGGCGGCTTTATTCCTGAAGAACCGAAAAAAGAAGAACCGAAAAAAGAAGAACCGAAAAAAGAAGAGCCAAGCAAAGGCAAACCGGACAATGACGACGACAAAGATGACGGCAAACCAAACGATCCAGGTCAAAAGCCGACTCAAAGTCCAACTCAGACTCCTACTCAGAGTCCTACAAAGGGCTAAGTTTTAGACCAGCCCTATATCAAAACCCGAAGGGTGTTTGCTAACAGCAGACGCCCTTTTTACTTGTTTCAACGATTTCTAAGATGCTGAATACTGCGACCAAAGAGTAGCGGCGCAAGAAACGCATGGTCACCATCGGCAATGACCGCATGAACATGCTCATAGAGCAGAGGTTTAGGACAAAAGCCTACGGCGACGCCCGCAGCTTGCAACATCGGAAGGTCATTTGCACCATCTCCGACTGCTGCTACCTCTGACATGCGCACGCCGAGTTTTTCACAGATGTCTTTCATAAATGCTAACTTCGCATTGGCGTCAACAACGGGTCCTGCGGTGCGACCTGTTAGAAGGCCTTTTTCGACCTGTAACACATTAGCAGTAATCCTCTGAAATCCGATTTTTCTTTGAAAATGCTCCGCGACCTGCATAAATCCACCGGATACAAGAAATACCGGAACGCCAATTTCTCGGCAAAAACCGGTAAATGCTTGCACGCCCTTACTTAAGGTCATGCTTGTCGCAACTTTTTCAAAGACGTTATCAGAAAGCCCGCTGAGTGTTGCAACACGTTCTGCGAGTGCCGCAGCAAAATCCAGCTCGCCATTCATTGCTCTTTCGGTGATATCGGCAACTTCTTTTTCTTTACCGGCAAACCGCGAAAGCTCAACTATGGTTTCTTGCGCCACAACAGTTGAATCCAAATCAAAAAATACTGCTTTCACAGATTTTAATAGCGAATATCCTGCTGTTTTTTGCTTCTTAAATATGGGAGCTAACTTTGAACGCACCTGAGACTCTGTTTTATCGGATACAGAATCAAGGCTACTAATGCCGTACTTACCGGTCCCAATAATGTTAAATGGTTCGTAATCAGATAAGAGCACGTCTGCAGGCATTGTGCTAGCTAGCCGCAAGAATGAAGAGTGACTCATGGGAGGCGCCTACCTATGATTTTAATAGACTCATTGTATCAGGATTTGTATGGCAAGCTTACCGAATTCCATCCGACCAACCACCCGAGCTAACCGGCTTGGCTGATATAGGGTAACCACTCTAGCAAGGTCTCTTGACCGTTTTCCCCCATTAACTCCCGGAACGACGGTCGTCTCGGCTGCTTTAGGAGCACCATGCCGGTGTCACCAAGATTTTTAGAGCCTTTTTTGCGATTACAGGGATGACAAGCAGCGACGACGTTATTCCAAGTAGTCTTACCACCTTTCGAGCGGGGGACAACATGATCGATGGTGATCGATTCTTCCCGGCATTTCACGGAGCAGTACTGGCATTGATAGGTGTCGCGCATCAGCACATTTTTGCGGGTGCAACGCACCACTCCGAAACGGCTGATCACCCGAACATAACGCACGAGTCTTACGACGCTGGGTAACTTGAACGATTGGCTGACAGAGCGCACTTCAGTATCGTAGCGGGCCACGACCTCAGCTTTGTCAGACATCACTAGGCATAGAGCTCGTTGCCAGCTAATTAGCTGCATAGGCTCGTAGCCGGCATTTAAAACAAGTGTCCTCATAGTCTCTCTCTTTTATGTGGTTCATATCACATACGCATACCACTAAGGTGCTCAGAGAACTTTTCAGATTTTCATGCCGACCGATGCAGACAACTCTTTACCGCCAGATTCGTACTCGCCAGAATTCATGGCTTCAGGAAAACTGAACTTTCTTTGAAAAAGTCCTATACCTGCGTTTAATTCAATATTGTTATTTATAAATCTTACCACAGCCCGGGCCCGGTTGTATTTAATGTTCTCATCTTGCGTACTTCGCTGACGGACATCTATACGGTTATACCGAACATAGTCTCTGAAATTAAAACCGGCCTGCTCCTGACCTACTGACACTTTAAAAGTAAGAGCTTTACTGAATTCAAAATCGCCCCCAATCATCATTAGCTGCTTTGGGATTAAGTATTGGTCAGGATCAAGGCCCATAAGGGAGATATTTGTTTGATTGCTAGCATCCGTGGTACCAGCAGCCCGGTCATCGATTTCGTTGATCCAACGCTTAGCGAGGACTCCAAGGGTCCATAGGGAATTAAATTTATAAGCAGCATTTGCAGCAATTTCTCCTGGTTCGACGACAATAAACTCTTCGCCGTAAATCTCAGATTTTCCTCTTAACGGTGGAAAATAAGTGTAGGCAAAAGTTGCATCACCGTAATTTGCAGCAAAGCCACTGCCGTAGCCAAAGAGTGTTGTTTTATAGCGGGTCAAAGCGGTTTGACCAATAAATGGGTCGCCCAAGATACTTGAATCGCTAAACATGTAGCGGATGGCGACGCCGGCGCGGATTTGATCTGTAAGTTCGATGAAGATCTTTGCGGCGGTATGCTGGACTTTGTGTGTTTCTACCAAATTTGGTTGGCTACCACGCGAGGCGAGATTGGTATCGACTTTGCGGTAGAGAGCTTGATGAGAAAGAGCGAGGCCTGCCCCTGCGCCAAGATCTGCACCAAGACCGAGCACGAAGTAGTCGTCATTCGTGGTTGATTCGATATTATCACCGCCGTCGGCTTCCTGTTTCAGCGTCGTCTTTTTAGTATTTCGTATCGCTAAAGCGCTAGCTTTGGTGCCACTAGGTTTGACGATCGCAGGATTGAGGAGGAATAAATGTGTTGCAGCTGAATCGGTTGCATTTTGTAAACTGGATTCAGCCATATCAGCGAATCCGTTGGCACTAGAAAGGCCAAAAACTAAACAAGCCGTAATCCATGCCACTCTGGAATTTACACCCGCTATACGCAAGCTCACTCTCATCATGACCCCTTAAGGCGAGTCAACGCCGGAATAGCTTGGAGATAAGGACGGTACTGGGAGTAAGCGCTGCCAAGGGTCAACTCAAGCACCATGCCGCCAAGGTGAGTTGGATTTAACTGAACTGCTCCGACGCCACCACTTGTCGTCTCCAATCCGGTGCCAGGATCGACATAATCGGCACCTTGAAGATTGTCGTCGGTTGAACCAACACTTCGACCACCAGCGATGCCCCCACCCATGACAACCGCGCCACCGACGGGCCAGTGGTCACGCCCACTAGAGCTATTGACCTTAGGAGTCCTGCCAAAGTCCGAATACATGACGATGAGTGTAGAATCGAGCTTTCCTGAAGCACGTAAACCTTCGACGAGTTTTGCGATCAGGAAGTCAACGTTTGTTAAAATCGGCTGCAGTCTTGCCGTCTGACTCTGATGCGTATCGAAGCCACCAAAACCAAGGTTGATGCAGTTTGAGATGTTGTTGTTAATCATTTTTAGCGCAAGCGCAACCGCATCAATAGAACCGTTGTTCATGCCTTGAGGCGCATTGGCTCGAAATAGGGTGCGATCCGAGTCGGTCAAAGCTAACTGTGCGCCGACGTTGGCAGCAAATTGCGCGCGAACTTTTTCTTCTGCTGTTTGCAGGCCAGACAAGCGGTCATTGGCACCGACTTTTCCTTCTAGCCTCGTAACTGACTGACGTAGGTAATCTAGCACTGCCATCTTACGCTGCAGTGCATCTTCGCCATTGGGATACATCGAACGATAAAGCTCTAGGTTGCCTGCACGCACCACTGACACTGGTTTTAACAAACCACGGTCGGTTTGTGGTTCACTACCACCATTCAACTGAATGATTGGAATCGTTGCCACACTCTCTGAAGCCACAATCGATGGGATCGATGCAGCGTTAACGCGGCCAGCATTACTCAAAATACCGGTATCCATGTAAACACTGCCAGCCATATGCGACGTTGTCCCCATCGCTAAGCCGCGAAGAACAAGAAGGTCTTGGCCAAGAGCGGCGATGTTCGGCAACCAGCGTCCAATCTTTGAACCATCGGTCGAGTTTGCGATGTCGCGCGCTTCGCCCCAGGTATAGGACATGTCGATGCCCGAGGTCGATGACGGCTTGGGATCTGTAACCTCTAAAATATCCCAACCACCATTCATTGAGATCCAAATAAGATTTCTTATGGGCGCATAGCTCGTGGTCTGAGCAAGAGCCACCTTCGTGCCGATCATTTGCCCAGCGGTCGCCCAGGCAGTCATCGAAACACCGGTTTTTAAAAGTTGCCGGCGTGAAATTTCAGCAACTTCACTCGGAAGAACAGCGTCAACCCCTCCCGAGAGAATCCCATTATAAACGTTATCGTCAATTTTTTTTCTGCTCATGGCTGTTGCTCCACCCAGCAGCGTACTGCTTCTTTGAGTTCGTGCACTGGACCAATCGATGGCGGTCCCGCCATACCAGGTGGCATGCTGCCACTAGCCATCATGTTTACCGCAAGTCGTCCCAACTGGAGCCACTGAGCTTCTGTTGATAAATCTTGGCGCGGTGCAGCACTGGCACTGTGACAGTTCGTGCACTGGGAAATTTTCGGTTGAATATGGGTTGCGAAAACAATGGTTGTATCGCAAGGCTGCTCCGTATTGCCCCCTGGCGGCTCACCGAGCGGCGGTTGCTCGAGAGGATCACCGACAAGGGCGTCTTCCCGTGTTCCCTCAATATAACCAGGATGAGTTGCCACTGCGTAGACAAGCTCTTTAAAACTGTAACCAGTAGTCACAAAATAACTGGTCAATGCGGCGCGCAAATCTGCTTCATCACGATAGAAGCCCCGGCCCATCAACCACTTCCAGACATTTTCAACAGTGCAGGTACTAAACGCGTTATCGCTACGGATGATGTTTGCTAAATCAGAGAGGTAAGAACCACTCTGTCCACCGAAGCTCGTAACGATAGTCGATTTTTGACCGGTATAAAGTTCACCACCCTCACCCCAAGTTTGGAAGAAGTCAGCAAGTGGATCAAGCGTCGAGTGGCAACCGCTACATCCTGGGGTATCGCGTAAATTTCCCGGATCTTGCGGGAAGACCCGCGGCAATTCTGAGGTAAATTTTCTGCACAGCAGGCGTTCGTAGACTTGGTTAGCTCTTGTCCTGTTTTTCTCGTAACGACGCAACCAACCGAATGTCGATAAAACACCAGCCTGTTCGTAAGCGTTGCCGGTATTGATAAGACGAAACTTAGTATCTGTGAGACTGGTTTCGTTGACGACCTCTTTGAGTGCTGGTGGTAGGTTGAGTTTTGTTAAATCAAAATGATGGGATTGACGCATAAAATGTGAAATTGCGCCATCGATGGCGGTAAGCCCGGGTTCGAGAATTTTAGTGTAAGGATAATTTGCGACAACAACAGCCGTCGCCAGCCCTGCTGACTGTTTACTTAAGGATTTCACTACAGAGAAGCGTGAGTCAAAAATCTCCGTCGTACCGAGTTCGGCGTTCATGGCCTCATTTTGGTTATCATACTCTATAAAGCAGCGGCTCAAATCACTACCGCAGGCTTGGACGACAGTCGGGCACACCCAGGCCACGATTCCCGGGTACCAGAAAACAGATACCGCTTGCTCCCACGACTGGGGGCACGAACCAACTTTTGCGCCGTCATCTCGGCTCGACCAGAAGCAGCGAAAGCGATCGCTGCTGGTTGGTCGTGAACAGGTGATACGGGCAAATTTATTTTCTTTGTTATCGATATTATCATTTTGCAATTCATCTAAATAATCAGCGGGTAAGCCAGTGCCAAATAAACGTTCGTGATAACGCATCGAGGTTTCGTAAAAACTTGGATGTTCGAGAAAGTGCCGTACCGCTTCGTTGTAGGACTGAGTTGACGTGGTCCATGCGGAATATTGATCATCAGTCGGCGTAGTCGCATTAAGAAGGTACTGTGTCCTCTTCAACGCACGCTTAAGATCAGCCTCGGCGTATGATGCTGAGGTAAATGTGCTTAAAGCCACTAGGAGAAGCACATTTTTCCAGCAATGTCTAAAAAAATAGTTCACAGGTACCTCGTTAAAAATACATCGACTCGGCATCTAGCGCGAGCGTTGCACATGCTGGGATATACTTGACGTACGGATTGCCGTTAGCCCACCAGTTTTCCGTGATATACGGCTCTTCTGCTGCCATAATTGCTTGAAGTTGAGTTAGAGCTTCGGCACTGATCTCTGACGTTGGAATGCCGATGATGCGCTGCGCCAACCAAGTGAGATTTTCTGATTCTTGATCCGCGCCGTAAGGCAAAATGGTCGACCAGCCTTCATGTTCGGATGCATTCGGAGCGACAAGGCCGCGACAAACTTCTTCCGCAACCTTAAACACGGCTAACAGCGACGTTGCATCGTAGGAATCTTGCGGCATTTGGGCAAAGTCCTCGGTAGCTCCGCCCAGTAACATCCGGAATTGCTCGACAGTACCGATCTGCCTAGCAACAGTTGCACCTTCATTACGGTATTGAAGAAGGAGGCGACGAACGAACAAATCTGGATCTGGCCTGATTGCAGCTGGTGAGTTTTCGGTAACAATCCCTCTGATCGTTTCTAACGCTGCTTCATCCGGGCCACCTGCTTTTGCTCCCAACGATTCACCAACGACAGTCCCGCTATAAACATCGGTAGCTGCTTGGCCGCCCGAACTTTTCTTTTTGAAAAAGTTGAAAAAGTAACAGCCGCTCAGCAGCTGCGTGCAAAGCACAAGCAGCGCAACATTCAGCAATGTTCCTTTAGTCCAACCACCCTGCATGAGCCGTAACCCCCTTACAAATATTCGCCAAATTCACTAAAAATCTTGACGTTTGATCCTTTTACCTAGCAGTTACAACGGTATAACCAACCCCGTCGTCAGAGCTGCCGCCTTGTATTCATAGGTAGAATTGAATTCCGGCAGACTCTGCCCGTCCCTTCCAAAGCCGTAGATTACGCCAATATAATTATTACTATCTGGTGTTCCAAAGACGATGGATGCCCGTACTGTCGTCGCTGGGATTGTATCTAAGTTGATGTATGCACTGTTGGCGTAACTTTGTGTTTTGTGACTAACGGCTGTCTTCATGCCAACGTTTGAGCTAAACATATAAAGCGCACCAAGTTTCGCATCAAAATGATCCGTAAACATAGTGTTGCCAGTATCATCTTTTTGACCAACGCCTCTTGCTTGGATAAAACCTAGTTCAAAATCCCAGAGCAAGCTGTATGCGCTAAATGCTCCGAAAATTCCCATGCGAGATGGTAAGAAAATAATTTCGCTCGAATCGATTGACGTGCCGTCAAAAGCAGTCTGAGTGATACTGCGCTTTGACTCCGTACTAAGCTGATAGTAGAAACCACCGCCCCAAGCCCCTGCGCGCCTAACAACACCGAAGCGACGAGCTAAGAGTTTTGAATCACCGTAGGTCGTCGTAGATTTTCCATTTTGAGTTTCAGAAATCATTGAATTTTCAGGCTGAATCTCCGCCATGACGCCACCAAAAAGTTCCAGGCCTTTGTCAGTCACAAAAGTAACATCAAGCGACGGCCTATAGGTTTGAATCGTTGTATCAAAGATAGTTGGTGGTACCGAAT
>CAMAXT010000029.1 GCA_945862295.1 Pseudobacteriovorax antillogorgiicola | reverse complement strand
ATATGCATGTCCACTGGACCGGGGAGCATAACTCAATCCGGGACAGTATTACCATCTTTTGTAAAGGGTCACGTATGTTTGATGCCAACAAGTTCAAACGCAGTGTCAAAGATTGGATCAGAGACCATCCAGAAGGGACGGAAGAAGATCTACTAGACCTGTGTGAAGAGCTGATTCCGACGAATCAATATGCAGCCAATCATTGGCTGATCGAGCATACTTTGAGCTGGTACCGTCATATTCTTGCGCAGCGCAAGAACTATAGAAATTATAGTGAAGAAGAATCTGCTCTCGGCTAAAAACTAAACGAGTGTTTAGGATTTTTCTCGCTGTTTTTGCGTTAATTCTTTCACTCTGAAAAATTCGTGTTCATCGATCTTGTCGAGGGCTTCCATATCATCGAAGCCCAGATCCCTTTGCCAATTGACATTGAGCATCTCCGGTAGTGGTGAAGCAACTTCAACACCATCGTCGGTTTCGTAGAATTCATACGCTTCAAGTATCTTCCCATCCTCAGCCATGCGGTAGTAATGATAGCCGTCGCCGTTCACGACAGCGCCGTCCCGGGAATCACCAGTCCAATATTCTTTGACAAAAGATTCGTGATCTACCTGCATACCGATCTCCATTCGCCAGCTAAAGCTTATGTTACCTGAGAAACATGCTGTTTTCAGGTACGTTCATGTATCGGCCCGCTCCAACTAGAGTTTAGGAGAAGGGAGATAAAATTAATTTAAATAAGTCGATTCGAGGTCTTACAGGTGGGGCGTTTGCCCGTTACCTGTGCAAAACTACCGGACTTTAATAGAGCCAGCTGCCAAATCTATCGAATCTAAACGACGGAAAATTTGCATCTCTTGGCGTAAACAGGCTCCAAATGACAAACAAAGCCTTTCCACGCACGTACTCAAGAGGCACTTCGTTCCACACACGGGAATCTGTAGAATTGTCCCTGTTATCGCCAATGCAGAACACCGAGTTCTCTTTGACCTTGTAGGGACCGCTGCCGGGTGCCGGCCAATCCTTCCGGGTAAACTGCCGCGCTGAAGGGATATTTTGCATGACCCAGTGATTGAGACCGTCGAGGTTTTCTTTGTAGAGCAGTTTGATCTCTTTAGGATCGTTGATGTCGTCAAGAATTGCACGGTCATTATTGAGGTCAACACGTTCCATAGCCTTACCGTTAACGTAAAGAATGTCGTCGATGATTTGCAGTTCATCGCCCGCCACACCGACCACCCTTTTTACGTAGTCGATTTCGGGATCTTTAGGATAGCGAAAGACGATGATGTCGCCGCGCTTCGGCGTGCCGAATGAAGCGATGGTGATATTCGTGAAAGGGACCTTAACTTCATAGGCCATTTTGAATGCCAGCAGTCGGTCACCAACTTTAATTGTCGGTTCCATTGATGCAGTTGGAACGTGATAAGGCGAAGCAACGCTAGAACGTAGCGCCAGAATCACAAGTATCAGTAGGCCCATCGACTTTAAATTGTCAGTGCTGAAAAAACCTGGTTTTTCGTTTTTGATATCTGCGGTCTGAGAGGGCTCGCTAGTATTGGTCGTGTTGCTGCTCAACGGCTATTGCTCCAGTTTGAATTTAGGTACCCATTGATATATCACGCTACCCCATAAATCATCAAAAAAATTGAAGGTCTAGTCTCACAGAAAGCCACCAGACTGGCTCAAGATCCTGGGCTTTCGTGCCGAAAAAAAACCTAGAAGAAAGTTTTAAAGGGCTCTAGGGAGATTAAAGTGTATTTGAGCTTCATAAAGTATAGTTCGGTTGTGCTCTTACTGCTGCTAAATTGCTCAGTTTGGGCGAGAAGTGCTGAAGCTTATACTGCAAACAAAGTATCGTTTATGTTTAAACCTCAGGGTGGATACCGCGTTTACGTCAACTACACCGTGCCGGAGTTAAAAGAGTACCGCGAAGCGCAGGTCGAGTTTAGCAATAAAAAAGCGGCTGAGACCTATTATTGGAATCTCATCCGCGGAGCTGACTTCTATCTACCCGACTCTCAGACCATTCGCTTTACCAATAAGCCGATGGAACCCGAGCCTTGGTAATCACTGGCAGACCATGAAGAGTGCTTTATAGCGTTCTTACTTTTTTAAGAGCTGATTCAGAAACACTTGCACCGATACGGCTAATTACATCACTTGCCATAGTTGCAGCCATCACGCCACAGACATCAAGCGGCTTGCCGGAAGCAACACCGAAGAGAAACCCTGCAGCAAACATATCACCAGCGGCCGTTGTATCAACAACAGTCGTAGGCACTGGTTTGACGTTGTAAGTTTTGTCCCCTTGGCGAATGAGCGCGCCTTCGGCACCGAGTTTGATGACGGCAATAGCACCGGCAGCTGCGATTTCAGCTGCGGCTGATTCTGGTGAACCAAAAAGCATCTTCGCTTCTTCTTTGTTCGAAAATACAATGTCTGCATCGTTACGAATGACTTGGATAAATTCATCTCTGTTGCGCCCTACTGCAAATGGATCGGCAACGTCAAAAGAGATCATAGTATTGTGGTCTTTTGCAATTTGTACTGAGTGTTTGATGGCGAGCTTTTGACCATCGGTATCCCACTGGTAGCCGCAAAAATGTAGAATGCGACCGTTTTGGATGTCGTCCTTTGGCACCTGAGCGTCTGTGTAAAGGCGGCTAGCACCAAGGTGGGTATTCATAGTTCGTTCGCCGTCTGGAGTAATCAAGATCACGCAGCTACCGGTAGGTTCGATTGATTGGCCAAGCGATGCTTTGATACCGAGTTCAGTCATGCGCGAACGAATGCGTTCACCGAAATTATCGTTTGCTACCATACCGGCGAATGCGGTTTTTTTACCGAGGCTGGCAATGGTACGAATAGCGTTCATTGCTGAGCCGCCTAGTTCGATGGAGAGTTGTTTGCCGGAAAAATACTCAAGAAGCTTAATCTGCTTTTCAGAGTCTACAAGATGCATGATCCCTTTTGTTAAGCCTAGAGCCTTGATATCAGCCTCTTCGACTTCAACAAGGATATCGACTAAAGCATTACAAATACCAACAACGTCAAAAGTCTTCATGGGACTCAGCTCCTAAAAAGATGCAACTCGCAGGGACTATTTACCTAAGGGGAAATTGTTTATCCTGCTTTCGGAGCAATGTCATCTGAGGAATGAGTGTAGGCGGTAGCTGGAACGAAAAAATGATGGTTGTGGCGAGCGGCTTGTTCAGAGTGTAAGCGCTCACGCAGTGCGGCAGTTTCTTGCGAGAGTTTAAAAAACAAGTGATTACGTGAGGATAGGGAAATAACGGACCCAGCAGTAACAAATATAAGTGGAACGAAGGTCGCTTTTACGAAAACCATCGATGCAATGACTAAGCCGATCAACAAGCCAAGGAGGATACGCTTACTAGCTCCAGATCTGCTGATGCCACTGAACTCGTACGCTAATTTTTGATAGACGTGGAACACGGCAACTGAAGCAGCCGTAACTCCAATCTTTCCCGCTAAACCTGAAAATTGAACTGCAGCAAGCGGTAGAAAAGTGCAAAGAATTGCAAGGGTGACTATGCGGGTGCGGTAGCGTTGTAACTCGAACTGGTAACCACTCTTAGCAAGTCCGTGCCAAGAGCGTTCGTCAAAGAGGAAAAGGCCTAACGAAAGAAGGCTGGAAGCGACCCAAAAGCCCTCGTTTCTTAAGCATTGTTCGACGAGCCAGTTCAAAAAGACTCCAAGAGTTAACTTGCGGATTTTTCTTTTTTGACTTTTGCAACATCATAAACAGTATCTTCGCGTGCGAATTCAAAATTCAGATTCTTAAATTTTTTCATCATCAGCAATGTGCGGTGCAGCGTTTGAAGATCTCGGTCATTGCGGTTAGGAGCGTGATGGGTAAGAACGGTAAGACCCGCGTCGATCTTTGTTGCATTAGCTAGCGCTTGGTTCACTGAGGAATGCCCCCAGCCCATGTGCTGGATGTATTCGGTTTCAGTGTACTGCGCGTCATGAACAAGTATATCACAGTTTTTTGCGAATTTTATAAGAGCATTGTTGACATGCGACGGTTTGGCTTCATGGTCGGTAATAATCACTACCGATGCGTCTTCCTCATTGGTAAATTTAAAAGCAAATGCCTCATTATAAACAATATTAGCACCATCATTACCATGGTCGACAGCTTGGAATTCGACTTTTAATCCATCGATGTCAACTTGGCCGGTCAATTGGTGCAGGTTGATTTTAGCTTGCATCGACATCAAACTTTCAAATGGCGAATAACTACCATCAAAAAGAACATTGAGATTTTCAAGCATAATATCGCTTTTTGCCGGTGAATAGAGATGCATTGTTGTTGAATCAAAATAGATCGGCTTAAAAAACGGCAATCCTTGGATGTGATCCCAATGAAAATGCGTAAAAAAAATATGGATTTTTAGCTTCTCTTTGTTGCCTATGATGCGATCAAAAAGAGTGTCGCCAAGGTTGGTGATACCAAAACCACTGTCGACAATGATGAGATTGTCTTTGTGCAAGACCTGAATGCAGGTCGTATTGCCGCCAAAAATTGCGGTTTCTAGTCGGGGAGAAGAAATCATGCCTCTGGTGCCCCAGAATTTTACGCGCATAGTTCCCACTCCTCATTTTCACTTGCAGCTACTACTTCGATGCCGAGGTGGCAAGCTTTTGTGAAAATGCTTTGGACTTTATCATCAACAGCGCTATCGTTTTCTTCTGGAGCGTGATGGAATAGAATCAGGCGTTTTACGCCGGCTTTGCTACAGAAATCTAGGGCTCGGTGTGGAGTTGAATGTCCCCAATCCGGTTTCAAGTTGTCTTCGGTAAAGTGTGTATCAAAAACGACAGTATGTGCACCGGTCAGAAATTTTACAAGTTTGGCCTCAAAGAGTTCCTGCTTTTCAATAAAACTCAAACTCTCATCAGTAAACATATTTTCGCCGAGGAAATTGCCATTTTCGATGGGAGCATTGTCAGTGATAATGCAAACGCTGTCATTGCCATGCTCAATGCGGTAGCCAAGAGTTACGCCTTGGTGGTTAAGCTGCATGGTGCTAACTGTAACTTTATCTTCGATCAAGAACGTTGAGTCTGGCACGATCGTTTCAAAGTTCAATTTTGCTTTTAAATGACTGATCGGCACCGGTAGATTTGACATTCGTTGCAAGCCGAAAAATAAATCAGTGAAAGACGAGCGCGTGGTCTTTGAAGCGTAAAAAATCAGAGTATTGCGCTCATCATAGATTGGTGCAAAAAATGGATAACCTAGGATATGATCCCAGTGCGTGTGAGTAACAAGAAAATGAAATTTTTTGCCGTGATCTTTTTTTGCAATTTGATCGCCGCGCCAAGCTAAGCCTGAACCACCGTCAAGAAAGAGGTAAAAATTTTCACCCTCTAGACAGAACTCTAGAGATGTTGAATTTCCTCCGTAGCCTAAAAGATTTCTTTTGTGCGTTGGTCGCGAGCCGCGCACCCCGAGAAATTTAAGCTTCATTGACAAAGTGTCACCCAGCCTTTTCAAGATCACTAACCGCGTCTTTTTCAAGAGCGGTTAGATCCTTGTCGAGGGTGACGACGATTTTTTCCTGTCCATCTTCCTGAAGTGGGTTCTGATGGAACAGCGCGCCAATTTCAATATCCTTGTCGCTAATTTTATTTACCACGCCAGCATAGAAATCATGGATACGTAACTCAGACGCGAGGTAACTTATTGCGACATTGTCTTTCAGTTTACATCTTGCAATTAGCGCTGTCAGAATGCCGTCGGAAGAAAAACGAACACTTTCAACTTCGATGCCGAGGTTGTGCAAATTGACATGGGTGTAATGAGTAAACATTTCTGTAATGCGTCGGCATTCGCCGGCAAGATTAAGCTTTCTAACGAAATTTAATCCGGCATCAGAGAGTGATTCAGGACTAGACGTGCGCCAGTATTGTTCGGTCGCTCCCCAGCGCAACAGATTGCCAATACTAAACGATGTTTGTGGCTGACATAATTGCGCCATCGCCATGCGGATAACCGGAGAATCTAAAAATGTATTGAGCGAGCAACGGAAATAAGCTTCTTGCTTCCAAAGTACCGACGTATCAGCAGGTAAGCTGGTCGGTTCGTTTTCTCTTGGTTGATCGATAACAAAAATGCGCGCATGTTTTGCAAGTGTCATGATTTCTTGCGATGTCAGGTAAACAGAAGAATCATGCAGGATGATGTTTCTAACTCGTTGACTGTGTGACGATTCGATTGCGAGTTGCAGGTCTTGGTATGAGTGGAATATTTGCGCGCCACTGCCTAATGCAGCTGTATAGCTACGTAAACGTCTCAGTCCAATGTCTTTGGACGACGTTAGTAGCCGTACTTCGTAATTGTTAGCGCGTTTAGCCAACGATCATACTCACAAATCACTGGTTGAGAAACTTTGGTCGCATACGTCTTAGGTATCGGAGGGAGAGTGCAGAAGATGAGAATTCCCTATAAACTTCGCGGAGTTAGCGGGGGGAGGGTGGGGATACATGCTGGAAAACACTAATTAATTAGCGATGATTTTGTTTTTTCTATAAAAGAAACGCTGTATCGCCAGGCGCTATAGAGCGAAAGTCCAATAGAGACCCATAGTAAGATCATGCCAGTTGTACGCATCGGCAGGTCAAAAAGTGGGTCGTTGATGAGCAGGCAGAAGATCGAAGCGCTCATGACAGCAGTCTTCCATTTGCCTGCCATACTGACTTCTACCGCAAAGCGTTGATCACTTGCAATGAGGCGCATGCCATTGACCGCGATATCGCGGCAAATCAGCACGCCGACCAAGAAAACAGGGGCATTGCCGGCATGCGCAATTAGTAGTAGACCTGCGGTAGTCAGCATCTTGTCGGCGATAGGATCGAGCAGTGCGCCGATCGATGTAACGTTTTCGTATTTGCGCGCCAAGTAGCCATCAACAAAATCGGTGAATGCTGCCAAGGCGAATAAGAACGCGCAAAAGACTTTTAATGCTTCAAATCCGAGTGGATAAAGCAGCAGTAAAATCGGAACGACAGCGATACGGGACAGCGTTAATTTGTTTGGGAGGTTCCGGAAAAAGTCTTTGGGGAGTGTAAATTGATTCATGCCGGACCTTTTTTGGAAACGAAGACTGGTGATAGATTTTTAAGGCCTGGGTTCAAGGTTGTCAACAAGTTAGGGAAACTGCGAGGGGTATCTTGCCAGAAAAAAAGCATCAGGCACAAAGCATTGCCACAGAGATATTAATTATCGGCTCTGGGATCGCTGGACTTCGCCTCGCACTGAAGCTGGCACGTGAGCGAAAAGTCCTACTTATTGCTAAATCCTCTATGTTTGAAAGCAATTCCTGGTACGCCCAAGGTGGGATTGCAACGGTTCTCGATAAAAGCGATTCGTTCGACGGGCATATCGTCGATACCTTGACCGCTGGCGCCGGCATTTGCCACAAAGATGTGGTCGAGCATGTTGTCCGCAAAGGACCTGAAGCAGTAGCCGAGCTTATTGAAATTGGTGTTAATTTTTCGCAAAAAGATGGCGGCTCTGATTATCACCTAACGCGCGAAGGCGGCCACTCGCACCGGCGCGTTATTCACGCCGACGATCTTACCGGGCAGGCAGTCGTGAAAGCTTTGATGCTCGCCGTAGCCCAGTCGGAAAACATCACTGTGCTTGAGAATCAGATGGCGATCGATCTCTTGACCTCTGACAAGTATTGTCCAGATTTTACGGAAAATCGTTGCCTCGGTGCTTATGTACTCGACCGCGATACCCTAAATATTTACCAGATCCGGAGTCAGGCGACCTTTCTTTGCACTGGGGGACACGGTAAAATCTATCTCTATACGAGTAATCCTGACTCAGCGACAGGAGACGGTTTAGCAATGGCCTGGCGCGCTGGCTGCCGCGTTGCGAATCTAGAGTTCATGCAATTCCATCCGACTTGCCTCTATCATCCGAAAGCCAAAAACTTTCTCATCTCGGAAGCCGTGCGTGGTGAAGGCGGGATCTTAAAAGACAAAGATGGCCGCGCGTTTATGGACCAGTTTCATCCACTCGGTTCATTAGCGCCGAGGGATATCGTCGCCAGAGCCATCGACCTAGAGTTAAAAGCGAGTGGTGCTACTAATGTCTACATTGATATTAGACACCGCGGCGAAGAGTTTCTCAAAAAACATTTTCCCAATATTTTTGCCGTCTGCTTAAGCCACGGCATTAACATGGCCGAAGACATGATCCCGGTTGTTCCCGCAGCCCATTATAGCTGCGGCGGCGTCGTGGTTGATCGAAATGGTGAGACCTCGGTTAAACATCTTTATGTTCTCGGTGAAACGGCCTGCACAGGTTTGCATGGAGCGAACCGACTGGCCTCCAACAGCTTGCTGGAAGCACTTGTTTATCCGGACACAGTTGCTGCACATGTTCTTGGTCAAAAACAGACCAACGTCAACGATGGTCAGATTCCTGACTGGGATATGCGCGGCGCCGTGCCTTCTGATGAACTTGTTGTTTTAGCGCAAACTTGGAATGAGATCCGGCATGTTATGTGGCATTACGTGGGGATTGTGCGCACTGATAAGAGGCTTAAACGGGCGTTGGCGCGGATCAATGCGATTAGAGAAGAACTCGATAGTTATTATTGGGACTATCAGATTACCGATAGTCTTTTAGAGGTTAGGAATTTAGCACAAGTTGCCGAGCTGACGATCCGCTGCGCTATGGCGCGCAAGGAGTCACGGGGGATTCATTTTACACTCGATTACCCGGAGACGGATGATGTTTTTGGGAAAAAAGATACGCTGCTAGGGTAGTGGACTAAGGGTCAGTCAGACTGACCCTTCTCACCTAGTCTTCTTGGAAGTAACCTACCTGTTCCGACAGCTTCGACAACTGATCCGCTGTACAGATTCTTACGGATTCGAAAACAAGTGCAACAAGATCATGACCAGGTTCTACCGGGGTTTCAAGTACGATCTTACCATCGTTGGTAAAGGCACGCTTGATACCAACGGTGTATTTTTTCCCGTCTTTTTCGACTTTGATCGGTAAGGTCTTCGACGTGACGGCAAAACCGTTGTCTTGAAATTGTTTAATGATGATGTCTTTTTCAAAGGAGTCGCACCGAACAGCGGCATACACTCTTGAGCGTTCGCATTCAGGACAACGGCGGCCAGCCCACCTTGACCCGCGTTCATCGACGTAAACTTTCGAACCATCTTTGAGTTTTTTACCGCTAAAAATCCAAGCTTTGTCATTGTTGCAGTAAATACACGTGCGCGTGTTACCCTGTTCCATGGGGCTCCCTTCGTGAAGCAAACATTCCTTGTAGACAAGGTGGTTTTGTGCCTAGTTTACAAAGAATATTTTGAAAACAGAAGAGTAATTATTGATAGATATTGGTTAGTGTGTCGCTAGTGGCCGGAGCCATTTTTTCTGATTAGAATCGAATGTCCAGCAAGGATCTCAAAGGAGCAGCGGTGGTTTTTTGGAAAAACTTAAGAAAAAATAGTGAAGATACCTACAAGCCTGGACGTTTAGTCGACTACCGGCAAAACTCGGTGCAGAAAGGTCCTGGCATACAGATCATCTGCGACATCGACAAAACTTACTTAGAAACAGAATTTGAAAGCATCTCGCGGATGGTTCGGATTGCGTTTGAAGATGCAAAAGCTAAGGTCACAGTTGCTGGAGCTTCCGATTTTTTAGATCTTGCCCGTTGGTATAGCTTTTTTGATGAGAACGCTTCCGAGGAGCGTTTGCCAAGACCGCTGCATTTTGTTTCGTCCTCGCCACCGCAGCTCAGATCGGTGCTCGAGGAAAAAATGATCATGGATCATATCGACTGGACGTCCGCGACTTTTAAAAATCAGGCCTACAATATCAAGATGGGACGCGTAGATCTTTTACGCCAGCACGTCGCCTACAAAACTTTGGCGATTCTTTCGATCGTTAGCAAAGCCGAACCCGGAACCAGCTTCGTTATGGTTGGCGATAATGCAGAAACAGACGCTTATATTTATTTAGGCGTCAAGCTCCTCGCTGAACGCCAACTCTCGGCCGCAGGTCTAAAAACCTATCTAGAGATAGCTGGCGTTGAATCAGCGGTGGCTGCTCAGATCTTTGAAGAGGCTACAAAAGTATCGGAAAACATTCGGGTGGCAAATATTCTCATCCGCGCTGTCCCCGGCTATCAATCGATTGATTGCCCACCTTTGACTGGGTTCATCAGCTACTTTGCGGACTATTTCGATGCAAGTCTCCTGTTACTGAGCTCTAATCTCATCGATCCGTCATCTCTTTGGCAGTTGTTTCGACGGTTCCATAACCAACACGGCTACAGTATGACCAACTTAGGTCGGCGCTTAAGAGTCATGAAAAACCTCCTGACTGAGCACCAACAAGGGGAGGAACTGATCCGGCAAATTGATTTGGTGTTAAAGAAAACCCATATGACAGCGCCACGCCCAGAAGATCCAGCTTCTGAAACTTTTAAGCATGCACCGCAAGTGTCTGAGGGTATCAAAGAAGACGATATTCTGCGCTCGGCGCGGATATGGATGCAAATGATCCGCAAATCGAAAGAA
The DNA here is from genome assembly GCA_945862295.1 of Pseudobacteriovorax antillogorgiicola. Taxonomy (GTDB): domain Bacteria; phylum Bdellovibrionota_B; class Oligoflexia; order Oligoflexales; family CAIYRB01; genus CAMAXT01. Next base: position 20,772 of record CAMAXT010000029.1, on the reverse strand, counting down.
CACTGAAACGATTTTACAAGCTGTTTAGTAAATTGAGCGCTAACTGAGAATTGATGTTGCCTTGTGCCATGACGGCGGTTCCCGCTTGCATGAGAATCCTTGATTCTGTAAGACGAGCCACTTCTGACGCATAGTCGACATCGGCGATGCTAGATTTCGCGGCAGCAATGTTTTCTTGATAAACATCGAGGAAGTCTGTAGCGCTTTGTAAACGCGACTGCATCCCTCCGAATACGGCTCTATTGGTTGAGATAGTATCCAATGCTTGATCGTAAATTGAACCAAAGAGGTCATCGTCTGCCATCAGCAAGTCTTCGACATCGAGAAGAGCAATGCCTTGATCTGAATCGAGGAGTAAATCGCGGGCACTTTTTAGTCCGAGAGCAGCGGTGGTTGCGACGACACTTTTAATGCCTTCAAAGCGGATGACGTTTAAGTCTTCCGAATCAACTCCATCTGAAACCATAGCATCACCGACGCGAAACACAAGTTCTTCCGGTGCGTCCGGCGATTCACCGTTTAGAAGAGGTATGCCGTTAAATTCGGTCGTGGTCGCTATGCGGTTGATTTCGTCGTGCAGGGCTTCGTACTCGATAAAAAGGAATTTGCGGTCTTTATCGGAAACGGTGGTACTTGCAGCAGCGACGTTGATCTCTTTCATTCTAAGAACCATATTGGTGATCTCAGAAAGGCTAGATTCTGCAGTTTGCAAAAGGTTGACAGCGCTGTTAATGCTGGTTTTTGAAGAGGCAAGGCTTCTGAGTTTAAATTCTAGACCTTCAGCCAAAGCGCGTTCAGCGGGCCTCGGGTCGTTGCGCGAAAAAACGCTGCCAGAACTGAGCTTCTCTAGAGAGTCAGAATTGGTCTTCTGAGCTTTCTCTAGATGACGCGCTAAGTTCGCCTGCAGTGCTTTGTCTTTTATATTAAAAGCCATGCCTAATCCTTATGCCCCTTTTACTTTAATATCACTATCACCGGTGTGCTCTTGAAAAATTGATTTTTCGAGCGGATGCATTTCCGCCGCTATCTTGCCAATCGCTGGTTCGACTTTTGCTGTCTTTATTGCTTTTGAACTTGTAGCCTGTGTGTCTAATTTTTTCACTGCGGTTTCTAACATTTCCACGTAACGCATCGCTTCGCTGATGTCGTTGTAGCCAGAGCGTCGTTTTCCACTTGATACGTTGCCTCTGATCAGACCTGAAAAACCAATGTTTTGTGACAATAGTTTGAGGATATCGCGTGAAATATTTACGTTAGAGATTGCCAAGCGTTCAAGATGTTCAAGTTTAAAGTGATTCCTGGAAAGGCTGCGCGCAATGCGGTCAGTCGCAATCGATGAATTTCTAATCTCTGTTAGCCAGGAATCATTTTGTGAGGTGATGTCGCCATGTAGTTTGGTCAGGTCGGTTGCGTATTCGTCGATTGAAGAGCTGCTGCGCAATAGACTGTTGAAGTCTTCAGAGAACTTTTTGATGCTCTGCTGTGATCCACCAACTTCTTCTAGACATTTGCCAATACTAGTGCGGTCGGAAGCAACATGCTGTCCGAGGCGTCCGAAGAGGCTAGACGTGTGGGTGATCGATGTTTCGCCTTTTCCTAGGAAGCTACAGGCTGATTCCGCTTCTGTTTGCATTGTTTGTAGAAGGTTCGTGATATTACGAGTGGTTGAACTAGAGCGCACGGCCAGTTTTCTGACCTCATCAGCAACAACAGCGAATCCCTGGCCTTGTTCACCTGCTCGTGCCGCTTCAATCGACGCGTTGAGAGCAAGAAGATTGGTCTGTTCAGCAATGTCATCGATGACGTCGATGATATTGACGATCTCGCGCGCCTTGCCTGAAAGCTGTTTCACGAGTTCTCCGGCGGTGCGGACATCGCTGATACAAGTGTCGATGTTGTTATGCATGTCGACAACGAGTTTGTCACCTTCTTCGGAACGCTCATAAAGTTCTTTGACGTTAGTCTCGATGTTTTTTGTGCGGTTTGAGAAGTTCAACTCAGTCTGTTTTGTTTCTTGAATCAGCTGTTGGACTTCTTTTATTGTGCGTCTTAAACCCTTGAGGATCGTCAGCACTTTTTGGTTCATGGTGTTTTGACGCTCGAGCATCTTGGTTTGTTTATTCCATTCGGTTGATGTGGAAATCGCGCGATTACCTGATTCCATCGCTGATTTAGCCATAACCTGCAGCTCAGTAGCACTCTGGGTCAGATTGTTTTCCAAATCTTTGACAATCGCGGCAGCTGTTTCGATATCGAGATTGAGATGAACGATTCGCTCAAGTGTTGTGGAATTAAAAGTCGTACTGTCTTTTTTGCTGCCAGCGCCAAGCATCATGTTTTTAAGATTCTGCACCAACGCCTTTAGGTGCCCATTGCCGCTAGACGCCTGCGCAGGATCGAGGTGCGAAGTTAGGGCAGGCGCAGGCACTTTTGTTTCAGCGACGCGGCGCGGTCGTCTTGAAAAGAAATGGAGAAAAATAAGACCAGCATTTAAGCCTAATAGCATAATGATGACGTTGTTTGAGACCAAACTATTGCCAGTGGCGAATGTTTTGAGCGCTTGCGCAGATGATTTGACTGTATCCGCACTTACCGAGGTGTAGTTTGCTGGAATGTTGCTAAACTCCGCAAGCTGGCGCACAAGTTCCGCGGTGCCAGATAACCTTAGTGAGTTAGACGTCAGCATATCGGCGAAGACTAAAATGACGGTGAACGCTGTTAAGTAGTGCAGCGCACTGAGGATAGTTGCGCCGACTTCTTTCGCTCGGGTTGTCTCGTTACCAGCCATGGATGCCACCTGTTTATAGAAAGGGAGAGAGGGAACTATGTTTTTCACGTGCTTTGTTATCGGGTAGCCTGGCGGAATATTTAATTTAAGAGCCGATGGGGCCGGTAAATTTAGTGGCCACCGTCCATTACTGGATAAATAACCATAACCATGGTATTTTGGCGGGCGTCGGATCAGCGTTTGCCTGCTTAGACGAGAACCCACTGAAATCATGAAGATACTTCTTTTCACACCGCCGATGACTCAGCTGAACACGCCCTATCCGGCCTCGGCTTACCTGACTGCGTTTTTGAAACAGCAAGGATTTGAAGTTTTCCAGTGTGATCCAGCACTGATGCTAGCGCTAAAGCTCTTTAGTAGAGCCGGAGTGACTCAGGTCGCTGATGAGTTGGAAACAGCGCAAAAAAAACAGCTAAACCCAATTGTTTTGCGCTTTTTGCAGCAGCGCACAGCATACGAAGATACCATTGATATGGTTGTCCGCTTTCTGCAGGGGGGCGACCAGTCAGTTGCCTACCGCATTTGCCAGGACGATTTTCTTCCATCTGGCAAACGCCTAGACGACGCCATTGGGCAATTTAAAGGTGCGGCTGCGGCGTTTTCCGATCCAGAACGTGTAGAACCAGAGGAAGACGCGTTGCACTGGGCATTTGGTTCCCTCGGCATCCAAGACCGCGCCCGCTACATGGCAAGCCTTTATATCGACGAACTTGCTGACGTCATCCGTGAAGGTGTCGATAAAAATTTCAATCTTTCGCGCTACGGCGACAAGCTTGCCGCCAGCGTTCCTCAGTTTGACCCGATTGCCGATCAGCTCGCGGCGAAACCAACGTTAGTGCAGCTGCTCTTGGCTGAGATCACGAAAGGTCTAGCAGCGAAGTTCAAGCCGGATGTTGTCGGAATTTCTGCGCCCTTTCCAGGCAACGTCTTTGCAGCTTTTTTTATGGCACGAGAGTTTCGAAAACTAAATCCCGAAGTAAAAGTTTTACTGGGAGGTGGGTACGTCAATACCGAGCTGCGTTCTTTAAAAGAACCGCGTGTTTTTGACTATGTTGATTTCGTGACTTTAGATGATGGCGAGCGCCCTTTTTTGAGTATCCTAGAGCATCTTAATGGCAAGCGCAGAGAAGAGACACTCTTGCGCACCTTTGTCAGAAAAAACGGTGCTGTTGAGTACATTAAAGGGAGCGACCATGATATTCCCATCAGTGCCCAACCTGCTCCGGATTATGAAGGCCTGCCGTTAAACAAATATCTTTTATTAACGGAAATGCTCAATCCAATGCACCGCATTTGGTCAGATACCCGTTGGAATAAATTGACTTTGGCCCATGGCTGCTACTGGAAAAAGTGCAATTTTTGCGACATCAATTTAGACTATATCGGTCGTTATGAAGATCAGGCTGCTGATTTGATCATCGATAAGATGCTGACAATGATGGACCAAACAGGGCAAAGCGGCTTTCATTTTGTCGACGAAGCTGCTCCTCCGAAAATTTTATTTGCAATGGCTAAACGTTTGATCGAACGCCGGGTCGGCATCACTTGGTGGGGAAACATCCGTTTTGAAAAAACGTTTTCCAAGCCATTGGTGGAAAAGCTCGCGGCATCTGGATGCGTAGCCGTGAGCGGGGGGCTTGAAGTTGCTTCTGACAGGCTGCTAAAGCTGATCAATAAAGGTGTCACGGTCGAGCAGGTGGCAAAGGTCGCACACGCTTTTTCTTCAGCTGGAATACTTGTGCATTCTTATTTGATGTACGGCTTTCCGACACAAACAGTACAAGAAACAGTGGATTCTCTTGAGCGGGTGCGTCAACTTTTTGAAAGTGGCTGCATTCAATCAGCGTTTTGGCACCGCTTTTCCGCGACAATTCACAGCCCGATTGGTCGGAATCCCGAGAGGTACGGGATCGTATTGCATCCGCCAAAAAACATTACCTTTGCCACCAATGATGTTGAGTTTACTGACTCCACGGGCGTCGATCACGACGCTTTAGCGCACGGCCTTAATAAAGCGCTTTATAATTTTATGCACGGCATTGGCCTCGAAGAGGACGTACGTTTTTGGTTTGATACTCAGGTTCCGAAAGCGCGTGTACAGAAACAACTTATCGCGCAAGCAATCCTCTAAACCATAAGGCCGTCATAATTCCACAGTGCATTTTGACGGAATTCCCGTCAGATTCGTTTTGGGGTATAGTGCCTTTAGGAACTCTACTTAAAGGAGGACACGATGCGATCCAGTTACGTTTTAAAGACTTTGGTTTCATCATTGTTGTTCATTTTCGCCGGCTGCGGCGGTGACCATAAGAAAAGTAAGAGTGACGCGCCCTCGGTTCAAGAAGACCAGACCAATACCGACGAGTCATCAGAGGATGAAGACGGCGAAAAAAATTCTGGCACTCAGCCACCTGTGGTTAAGCCACCAGTAAATCCAAATCCTCCAGTTGTGAATCCACCAGTGGTTAATCCGCCCGTGGTGAATCCTCCAGTCGTTAATCCGCCAAATCCGAGTCCACCGGCAGGAGACCCTACTTTCGGTCAGATCATCACAGCGGACCAAACGAGTATTCAGACCAAACTTCTTAATCACTACTGCGTTGCTTGTCACCGTGGCGCAACACCAGCAGCGAATTTAAATCTTGAAGATCTGACGCCGTATGTAACCGGCGACCTCGGTGCAAACGGCTACCGCGGCATCTTGTTGTATCCTGGACGTTCGGATATCAGCACGCTGAATCTGGTGATAGCACGCCATGAATCGTTTCCGGCGATGCCTCCAATAGATAACGTTTTAAAGATTCCAGCTGTGACGGCTCAACAGGTTCAGGCTGTTTCGACTTGGATCGATGGCCTGACGCCAATTAATGATGATGGTGGTCTCGGCCGTAATTAATCCTTCTGTTAATGGATTCATGACCGACCCTGTTTTGGTAAATCACCCAAAGCAGGTTCGTTGCTCTTCTTTACTTACCAATACGTTTTTCTTATCTCCGGTTAATTTATGGCAATTGGCGGCGCAAGATAGCTGAGATATATTGACTTCAGATTTACCAAATTTGGAGTTTTAAACTTATGGCTACATCGCTGATTCGTTGTCTGATTATTGCTGTATCGTTTCTTGGAATGAGCTTTAGCGGAACTGTTTTTGCTAAAGACGACAAGTGCGCAACTGTGAAAACAAAAGCAGATTGTGGAAAAAAAACAGATTGCAGTTGGACTGGCAAAGCCTGTGGCGTTAAAGCCGCTGGTAAAAAAGCCGCTTCTCCAGCAACTGTTGCTAAAAAACCAGTTGGAAAAACACCAGCTAAAGCAGCGGCTGCGAAGCCAACAGCAGCACCTACTGCTGGTGCAGGTGCAAAAGCACCTGCTAAGACACCGGCTGCTGAGCCAGCAGAAGCTCCTGCTGAAGAACCTGCTGACGAGTCTACTGAAGAGCCGATCGAAGAAGACACCGAAGGTTGATTCAACCAAGGCATTAGCCGGTGTCTCGGACACCGGCTTTTTTTTGTTCGTATCTGAGCAGGTGGATTCTGAGCAAGAGAAATGAAAAACTTAGCCATGCCGATGCTGTGTCCTATTCGTTGATGGCGGGATTCGGCGAGACATATTTTGCAGCCTTTGCTTTGGCTGCGGGCTTAAGTCAGGTTTTTGCCGGACTCATTACGTCCATTCCCTTGTTGCTTGCTGGCCTTCTTCAGCTCATCACACCAAGGGCGTTGCATCGGATTAGAAGTTACCGTACTTGGGTGGTCTGCTGTGCAGGTTTGCAAGCTGCGACCCACCTGTGGTTTGTTTATGCGGCCATCAAAGGCTACATCACTGAGACGTCGTTTTTTTTAGTCTGCGTACTTTACTGGTTTGCCAGTATGTCAGCCGGCCCGGTTTGGAACTCTTGGATTGAATCTATAACAGACAAAAATAGCTTTAAGTCTTTTATTGCCATTCGTAGCCGCCTAGCGCAGTCAGCAGCTTTCATCGCGTTTGGCGCCGCCGGCATGCTTTTACATCTCTTTAAAATTTATGAGCACGTGCTCTGGGGCTTCGCCCTTCTTTTTTCCCTGGCGGCTCTATTCCGTTTTGTTTCGACGGCATTTTTATCTATGCAAGACGATTACTTTCCTGAGTCGCAGCAGCAGCCAAAAGCGCCGTGGCGGGATTTGTTACATGTCCTCAAAGACCGCAATTCCGGCCGCTTTCTTTTTTTTCTATTGGTTTCTCAGGTCAGCGTCCACATTGCGGCACCCTATTTTTCTCCTTACATGCTCGCGCATATAAAATTTTCGTACGCAGAGTATGTGCTTTTGGTCGCGGCATCTTACATTGCAAAAATAATTGCATATCCAGTCATTGCGCGCTTAATTGAGCGCTTTTCTGCGATCAGGTGTCTAATTATTTCAGGTCTTTTTGTTTCACCGTTACCATTGTTTTGGTTTTGGACGCCGCAGTTGCCAACACTCATTGTGGCACAGGTAGTAGCAGGTTTTGCCTGGGGAACTTTTGAGTTGTCTTCGACCATGCTGGTATTCAGTAATATTGGCAATCAAGAGCGTATCCGCATTTTGACTGGTTACAACCTTTTTAATGCCATCTGCATGGTTTCTGGTTCGGTCGTCGGAGCATATATGCTGACGTCTGAACCGAGCTACAGCACCTACAGATTAGTTTTTACAATTTCTGCACTTTGCCGTTTATTATCCTTGCTGGCATTGATAGGTATTAAAGACATCAAAGCTAAGGTACGTATTCTTGCCTTCCGGACGCTTGGACTTCGTCCATCACAAGGATCTTTTTCTGCACCAGTCATTGATTCGAGAGATCAGTCAAAGAGGATGGACTAAGTGGGCAGGACGAGGTTTAGGCAACGGCACGTTTTTTACCTGCTATATTAAGGAGTTTAATGTTTTTTGACCCCTCAAGCGCAATGTTCTGTAGTAGTAGCTCTAAGCTTCCGGTATGATTAGATAATGCTAAATATTTTTTTTCAATCCGTTGCTCTTAGATCTGTACTTTGGAGCACGTTAGGTTTGTTTTCTTCTGCCGCATTTGGACAGAGCGGCGGCGCTGTTTCTCCGATTACGAAGGATGCAGCTGTTGTTCCAACCACTGAACCAGAAATAGAAATACTGACCGGAACTATCCCGCCCTATTCATTTATTGAAGACGGAAAACAAAAAGGCCTCATTATTGAAATCATCGAGGCGATGGCAAAACACACCGGTCATTCGGGAAAGATCAAGTTTTTACCTTGGAAACGTGCGCTGCAAGACGTTTTAGACGGTGGACAATTTGATCAGCCCGTGCGCATGATTATTCCACTTAACAGGTCTGATGAGCGAGAATTCAAGTACACTTGGATTCAGGAAATTTATGTTGATGATACTGTATTCGTGACAAAAAAGGGTATGACGCCAAAGATTGAGCGTGCAGAGCAGGCCTTAAATTTAAGTACTGGTGTTCTGCTAGGTAGCCCGCTGGAAGCCCAGATTCGCAGGTTAGGATTTAAAAATGTCGATGCGGCTGTTGATGAAGAAACTAATGCAAGAAAGTTAAACCTCGGACGCATTGCGGTCTGGCATGTTGCGCGCATGGTTGCTCCGTTTGTTTTTATCCAGCTAGGATTTTCGCCGACTGATCTTGAATACAGTACAGGATTAGAGCCCAATGATCTCTACTTAGCTGGTTCGAAGAAGTTTCCACCGAAAATTGCCGAACTATGGCAAGAGGCCATGAAGAAAACAAAAGAAGACGGTACCTTCGCGCGCATTGTCAAAAAGTATTCTCGGTGAAACAAGCTTCATCGGCTCGCAGTGATTAGAACTATCTTAAAATAGTTGCCTTCAATTGCTTAGTTTCAATCAAATACCAAGTGGTACCCCCCCCCATCATTTGATCGCAATAAAGCCGGATCATGTGCCTTTCATATTGGTATTCGGTAAGAGGAGTTCTTTGATGCGATCACATTTAAACTCGTTTTTTTTCGCCATGACTATCGTGATATTTGTAGGTGGGTGCTCTGAGCCCAGCGAGCGATTTGAAACGGTTGATAAACTGAGACCTAAATAGCCGACCTTTATTATAGGTCGGAGAATTCGCACTAGGCAGAATAACTCTCACAATCCCAAGAAAAAAACTTAGACCTTGCCAATCTGTCCAAAAAATACCCAGAATGACTAAATCTGGCGGACGAAAATAGTTAACCAGCCTTAGAGACATGTACTATACTCGCAGATCATCAAATGTTTTCTGTAACTGAAATTATTTAGGCTCCAAAGGCAGGACCAATGTGGCGTTTATAAAAGCGGATTTAGGTTTCGATATTGAAAGTGCAAGTAGCGCTACGTCCTGATGAAGCTGTCATTAGAGGTTGCAGTAATATGCTCAATTTCATCCGCTTCGCGTCGTAGTTGGTTTCGTCTAAATGGGATTATGATTGAAGACTTCAAAAGCTATTCTATGGCTGCGAAATGACCTGAGGCTGAGTGACAATGCAGCATTGGCTGCTGCCGCTCAGCACGAACAGCTATTAATTATCTATATTTTAGAAGATGTTGAAGACTGGCCCATGGGTGGAGCTAGCCGCTGGTGGTTGCATCATAGTTTGGCTGCGTTGCAAGGAGATCTGAAAGAAAAAAACCAAGAGTTACTTTTTTACCGCGGCAACGCTGAAACCTGCATACTGTCTTTGATAAAAGAACTAGGTATCGGCGCAGTCTACTGGAACCGCCGGTATGAAAAGCATCATATCGACATAGATACAGCTGTTAAGCATGCAGTCAAAAATCTTGGCGCTACGTGTCAATCTTTCAAAGGCAATTTGATAAACGAACCTTGGGAAGTCTTAAAAAAAGATAAAACGCCTTACCAAGTTTACACTCCATATTGGCGTACAAAGCTCGCCATTCCAGGCGAACCAGTTGTACACAGTCCGCCAAAAAAACTGCCTCCTGCTGTTGGCACTGCGACAAAATCAAGCTGTAAACTTGCTAGCCTCAGTCTTCTACCAAAGATACCGTGGGACCAAGAGATCAAATCTATGTGGCAGCCTGGCGAGAAAAGCGCCTTGAAAAGACTCAAACACGTTCTAAAACAGATCATTGGCAACTACGATACTCAGCGCAATATCCCGGACGTCGATGGAACGTCAAAGTTGAGTCCCCACCTGCATTTCGGCGAGATTAGTCCGCAACGCATTTGGGACGAGGTCGTTGGCGTTTTCGGGCCCGTAGCTAAAATAAAAAACAAAGACGTTGAACAGTTTCTGAAAGAGATCATTTGGCGTGAATTTGCCGCGCATTTACTTTTTCATTTTCCTAAAACCGATAAAGAACCTCTGAGAGATAAATTTTTAAATTTTCCTTGGGAAGATCGACCTGATGATTTTCGTTCCTGGTGCAAAGGTCAGACTGGTTATCCACTAATTGACGCCGGCATGCGCCAGCTTTGGCAGCATGGCTGGATGCACAACAGGGTGCGGATGGTTGTTGGTTCGTTTTTGGTTAAAGACTTAAGAGTTCATTGGAATGAAGGATCCAGGTGGTTCTGGGACACCTTACTCGATGCTGACTTAGCTAGCAACACGATGGGATGGCAGTGGGCAGCAGGCAGTGGTGCTGACGCGGCACCCTATTTTCGCGTTTTTAATCCCAGTCTGCAGTCAAAGAAGTTTGATTCAGACGGGAACTATATCCGGACCTTTGTACCGGAATTAAAGTACATGCCTAACGAATGGATTCACGAACCTTGGGAAGCACCGGCTGCCGTTCTAAAAAAAGCCAAGGTTGAATTAGGTGTGACCTATCCAAAGCCGATTGTTGACCACTTCGAAGAAAAATTATTAGCTCTCAAAGCCTATGACCGTTTAAAGAGCGCGAGTGGAATCAAAGACGATGAGGCCTAGTTAAAAATGCACTTGGTATTGGTGAGTTCAACAGAGGGACAGGTTGAAAAATGGGCTCAAACTTCCTACCATCAGAAACTCAAGTAAGAATCCGCTATAATAAAAATATCAATCTTTTAGTCCTAGGATCTCCAAGACTGCGGGATTAACCATTTTATGGGCTCTCACGCCTAGTTCGTACCCGAAAATCCCTGGTTAGGTGAGCAAAAAGTTTGGAAAACAGCCGCTACGCTGTTTTAAATAGGGCAGCCGCTCTGCCTGTGAGTAACTAGGTTCGGTACAGAAATCGCGTTTTACGCGATTTCTGTACCGAACCTAGTTAAAAATGTGCAGGTTGAGGGCACGCTCGAGGTCTTTAAAAACACGCACACCCCGGACGCTATTGCCTTGCTTGTCTACAAGTGGAGAATAGACGCCGATGCCCATCTTTCCGGGCACAGCCGCTAGTATTCCGCCACTGACGCCACTTTTAGCTGGCAATCCAACATTGAATGCCCACTCACCAGCATAAGTGTAAAGTCCACAGGTCAGCATCAGCGTCAGCAACGATTTGACGTAAGGTTCAGCAATAGCTCTATTGCCTGTGAGCGGATTGACACCTTTGTTTGCAAGGGTAGCTGCCATGGTTGAGAGGTCGCTTGCATTGACGTTAAATGAACACTGACGGAAGTAGAGATCAACGGTTTCTTCGATTTGAGGTTCTACCATACCGAAGTGAAGCATGAGATGAGCTATCGCTCTGTTGCGATGGCCGGTTGCTTTTTCTGACTCATAAACTGCTGCATCCATGTCTAAGACGCGACCGGTATAGAGTTCGTACATATGTTTTAGACTTGTTTGCCCAGCTGCCGGACTCCCGCCTTTTATTAAACTAGTCATCGCGATTGCACCGGAATTGACTAGTGGATTCGGCGGACGCTTTGATGACTCGTCGAGGCGAATCATTGAATGGAAGGCTTCGCCAGTTGGCTCAACGTTGACCCTAGAGCGGACGTGATCGAGTCCGTGAGTTTCAAGGGCGAGCCCAAAGACAAAGGGTTTTGATATGGACTGAATGGTAAAAAGGCGGTCCTGGTCGCCAGCGGTGACGATTTGACCGTCTACTGTCGTCACCGAGATCGCGAACCCTCTGGGATCGACGTTACCTAATTCAGGAATATAGGAGGCTAGGTCACCATCAGCTAGGTGTTTGTGCTCTTGATAGATTTCCTCAATGAGGCTTGCGATTTTAGCTGGTGCAAGTGTAGATGTCATAGGTTTCCAGTTTTGACGATGGTTAGGGGAAGGTGTATAGCATCTTTGGTGAATGCACTGCATCCTAATATTGCGACCATTGTCTAAGTAAACTGGAGTCTGCGTGAAACGATTTAAACAAGTACTAAAGTATCTATTCGGCTTGATGTTTATCTTGGCAGGCATCAACCACTTTTTAAAGCCAGAGTTCTATCTGCCGATGATGCCGCCCTATATTCCCTATCACGAGCTGATGGTTATTTTGAGCGGCATCGCTGAAATTGTCCTCGGTTTGCTACTATTTATCCCGCGTTTTAGCCGTTTAGCTGCATGGGGTTTAATTGCACTTTTGATTGCGGTCTTCCCAGCGAACTTGCATATGGCCCTGCACCCAGAGCAGTTTCCTGATGTGCCGCAACTAGGTCTTTGGTTCCGCTTGCCAATACAAGGGGTCATGCTTTGGTGGGCTTGGCTTTATACAAGAAAAGACCGCAACTAGACGACATTAATCCGGCAAGCTTTGCACTTGCCGAATTGGTCTTAAGATCGATTATTTTTTGAACGGCAGTGCGCCTAGGTAATCTTTTTTGCCAATGTCGACACCGTTATGACGCAAAATTGCGTACGCGGTAGTGACATGGAAATAGAAGTTTGGAATCATGTGTTGAATTGCAAAGTCTTCGCCGGTTAAATGACCGTCCCAACGCTGATGTGTGATCTTTTTACTACCAGATTCTGCGAAGTCTTTTGCAGTGACAGTATCTAGATATGAAATCGTTGAATTAATTCTAGTCTTCAATTCTGCAAATGTTTTTTCATCATCTTGATGGGTCGGCGCTTCTTTGCCGGTCAGACGGGACACGCCTAGTTTTGCTGTATCGCAAGCAATTTGAATTTGACGGGTAAAATTTAATTGGTCAGGTGCAAGGCGAGACTGGGCTAATACTGTTGTCTCGAACTTTTTAGTTTCTGCAAAAGCTTCGGCTTTATCTAGAATCGCAGAAAGATTGTTTAGAACTTTTTTGAACTGGATGATTGAAATTTCGTAAAACATAAATACTCCGGTGTCAGGTGTGACTAATACTTACAAGTAATCAGACTAGCGCTGGAATGACAAGTTTTTGCCGACAACTAACCTTAGTATCACAGATTGATCAGCGATATTGATCGTTTGTCCGAGGACCCAGTTGGTGAAATGTTGGGCAATTTGATGTTGCTCTTAACGGTCAAACTGGGCAAGCGTCTTTTTCGCCAAGAAGACGCGTGCTAAAACCGTTGTTGCAAGAACAATAATCCAAAGACTTGCGGTGAACGTTATATTTGCAGGAAAGAGAAGAAACAAAGTGTAAGCGATCCCGGTCTCACCACCTTCGGCTAACCCTGCAGCCAATCGAATGCCACGGTTGTCGTCGCTATTGACGTTTAGTTCCCGCATTGCTGCACCGAGACTCACCGCGCCGGTAATACAAAGAACGTAGAAAAAGAGAATCAACAGCCAAAGCGGAGTGAGTTCCGGATGGCGGTAAGCAAAAGCAAAAATCATTACCGAATAAGCCGCCATGTCACAAACAATATCTAGGAAGGCACCGAAATGAGTTGTCTGTCCTGTCGCCCGCGCATAGATGCCGTCGGTGCCGTCTAAAAGCCTACCGAGCCACCACACAGCAATGGCCAGCCACGGCCAGTCAGCTGCTGTCAACAATGCAGCTAGTACGGCCAGTCCGAGTGCAGCATAGGTTATCTGATTGGGATGAAAACCTTGGCGCTCGTAAGAATTGTCTCCGTCTTCATGTTCTCAAGTTTTCCGGGAATAAACTCCTGCATATTGATACCCGATTTTTTGCTCAGTGCATCGATGTAGATCGGCAGCTCGGCGATGAATTTTTGTGATTGGGAGGTTACGACCGGGCCAAGCCAGACAAAAAAAGCTAAGATTAGGACCGAGAAGATAATGACAATAAAAAAACTGATCTTTTTTCTGGTTAGCACATATTTTTTTTCTATTGCATTGATCCAGTCGTTGAAGACGTAAGCAAGCAAAAGACTGACCGCAAGTGGGAAAAATATTCGCCAATAGCTAAACACTGCCCAGACAGAAAAAGAAACAAGCGCTAGGTAAACAACATCCCTAAAAAGCGGGATGTGCCAGAGATTGCGAGCGGAGATGTCTTCTTCACGCATGAGTTACCGCACCTCAGATCGATTAGAAGGAGACTTTAAATCTGGGAAAACTTTTAAAATGATGATCACCGCGTAACAAGACCATGCTGCCATGGTTGCCGCAGGTAGTTTTGGTCTGGCCTTTGATGATCGCAACAGTTCGACCAGATCAAATGACGCGTAAATGATGTAACTGAGAATCGTCAGCCCGAGAGTTAGTGCGACGGTTTTCCACGGTGTATTTTTGGTGTGCTTCCAGGTTTTTTGCCAATCCAGCGCGGCCAAAGTGTCCCAGAGTAACCAGCCAACAATGGCAATGAACAGCACGCCCAAAATATTACTGCCATGTTTTTGCACAAAGGGCAGCATCGCATGGAGCTTTTTTCCGATGTCTTGCGCCTTTTGCGGAGCTGACATGGCAGCTCGATCTGATACCTGTAATAGTGTTGGTAAAACCATACGCCCCTCTCATGTAAGCATTGAGAGGTGCAATTTCTGCGCCCAAATTTAGGAGCTCATCATAATTGCGTGGGGAATTCGGTAGATAACTTTCCGTAACTGATGGGGTTTATGTAAAAAAGTCGTCTGCATGTTCGTCCTATTCTAAAGCTCCGACAAAGTGTAAAAAATTGACTTATCAAATCTAATAAGTAAGGCATGACGAATGACCGATTTTGATGCTGATGTGTTGGTGGTCGGATCAGGCTCTGGTGGTTTAACTGCAGCATTAGCCTGCGCCCAGGCCGGACTTAGTGTCATCGTATTCGAACAGCACTATGTCGCCGGTGGCTGGTGTCACGGCTTTACCAAAGAAGGTTTTCGCTTTAGCCCTGGCGTGCATTACCTCGGACGACTTGGCAAAAACCAAGATACGCGCCAGATTTATGAGGGCCTCGGCGTTGCTGACGACCTGACGTTCTATGAAATGAATCCGAACGGCTATGAGCACTGTTATCTCAACGAGCAACGCTTTTCCTACACCAATGACTATGAACTTAATACAGAACGCTTAATCTCGCTTTTCCCACATGAGAGTAAAGGCATCCGTTCCTATGCCGCACTTTTGAAAAGAGTGATGGATCAATTCCCTCTGATCTTTGAAGTAAACAATTGGAAAGACGCGGTCACAATGCCGTACCGAACCAGAGACATTGGCCGCTACGGTCTATTGAATCTTCAATACATCCTTGACGGCATGATCAAAGATCCTTCGGTTAAGGCGATGCTCTCTATTCAATGTGGTGATCAAGGCATGGCGCCATCGCGAACGATGTTCATGCTGCACGCTGGTGTGTCTCGGCATTATGAACACGGCGGTTTTTATCCAAAAGGAGGCGGTACCTCAATTGCGCAAGCGCTCGTTAAAGGCATTCGCAGCAATGGCGGCAGAGTCAAAAGAGGTCATAAAATCGACCGCATTCTTGTTGAACAACATGGCTCCAAACGCCGTGCCATTGGTGTCCAATCGGGTGACAAGACCTTTCGCGCGCGGCACGTTATCTCCAATGCGGATCCGCAAAACACCTATTTGAATCTAATCGGCAGAGAGCATATTTCAAACCGCTTAGCGAAACGTCTCAGCAAGACGACCTATTCTACCAGTTCTCTGATCTGTTTTTTAGCTGTCGATATGGATTTAAGAGCACTTGGACTTGATTCAGGAAACATCTGGTATGGCAATAGCGCGGATATCAATGGACTCTTTGCGAGTGGAACGAGTCCGAATCTTTATGAGCAAGATGAGTTCTCCGCACTCTTTATCTCGGTGCCTACGTTGAAAGACCCATCTAGCTTTGATGGCAAGAATCACACTCTAGAAGTGATTGCATTCGTTGGCCATAAACCCTTTGAAGGATTTAATCACAGCGAAAATGGCAATCAAGATCCGGCCTATTTGCGGATGAAAGAAAAAATCAAATCGATGTTTCTGAAGACCTTGGCGCGCGTTATTCCCAATATTCAAAAACACGTGGTTGTTTGTGAAATCGGTACGCCGTCTACCATCAATCATTACATTGGTGCGACCAACGGCAATGTCTACGGCACCGAAAAAACTTACCGGCAGATTGGTCCAATGAGTTATCGAGCGAAATCGGAGATTGAAGACCTCTATTTGGTGGGAGCGTCAACGTCTTCCCATGGTGTTGCAGGTGCCGCGATGAGTGGGGTGCAGGGCGCAGCGAAGTTGCTAGGCTGTAGCTGGAAGACGATTTTAAAAGACCATGGACAGGATTTAAAGGTCCTGTCCGCGGAAGCACCGCTGAACTAGTTTTTGATCGTTAATTTTCTTGCGAAGGTGTTGCCATCCGGCAACGCCTTTATTGTAGGTAAATCAATACACAAACCAGAGGCGTACCTACGCATAGCTGGTACTAGTTTAGTAAGCGTTCCCGCAGATTGAGGCAAACATCGCTGACTCTTTTCAAGCCGCCTGCCGTCTCTAAATTTGCACGCTTAAGCATCGTATTCAGCAGATTGCGAACCTTCTGTACTTGTTGCGCTAACTCTTCTGTTTTATCTCTAGCGTCCATAGCGCCAAGATGAGTTTTTACCGCAGCTGTGTCAACAAAGGTCTCTGCTTTTTGTTCAACGGTTTTCAATTTTTCGATTGATCCAGCGATAATTTCCTGAGCCGCGTCATACGCTTTCTTAAAAAAACTTTTCGGAGCATTGGTTTTTAAACTTTTTTCGTTTTTTCTTTTTCTAACACGCTTTTGGCCGGTCGAGTTGGTCATACGATCTCCTTAATCTTTTTCTCTACTCAAAGCTTTATGAAGCAAAAAAGATGCCAGAGACCGGAAGGCCCCTGGCGGTGATCGATCAATCAATTGGGGACACCGCTATTCGAAAGAGCTTCGAAGCTCATCAGACAACGCGCTGCAGGTCGTTGATCATATCGCCGCTGCGCTCAAAGTTTTCTTCATCGTCGGCAATGGCAGCTGTGATTTGGGAAATTTTTACTCTGAGTGTGCTGCCGTAAATAGTCCAAAGAGAGATGGCTGCAACGGCGACCAGGGTCGTGATCAAGATTGTCTCGCTGGTCGTTTGCCCGGCCTCTCGATTGATTTGTTTTTTCGAATTCAAAGCGAACCTCTTATAGAATTGGCAGCTGTCAAACTGGCTACTCATGTGGTTTAGAGCAATCCCGGCCCGGAAGTTTGATTAATATTATTAGTCGATTACAAGAATTGAGGCTTTTTCATACAGAATTTATTGAAATTATTCAGGTAAGTAGTATAGGAGGGCATCTTATTTTTACCGCACCCCGTCAGGAGTCACCGATGCTTTCTCTTAAAATTATGATTACCGCTGTGGGTCTACTAGCGACTGGCGCCTTAGCAGCATCCAGTCCAGCAGCGTCTACTCCGGCAACGTTGCCAAATATTAGTTGCGGTGATCACTGGTTTGAAATCGACGTTGAAACTGTTAACGACCTAACGACGTTGCACATCAAAGGCGATTCAGTGCACGGTGACACGCCGGTATATACACCGAAAGTTAAAATCACCCGTGATGAAGTCAAAGGTATCGATACATTCGCTTTTTCTTTTGGCGATTCACCCGAGTCGGCTCAGACATTGGTAACGAATTTCAAAATTGGCAGAAACTACGGCGACGGGGTCTACAGTCTCGTCGAGCATGACCTACAAACCAACATGAATTGCCTGTTGAAGTAAGACCTTGTGATTCATCTAAAAAGCCCTGCCTTTGGCGGGGTTTCGTTTTTTACGGTATCGTAAGTAACCATAACCAATTTATCTTTAAATTTACAAGATCAATCAGTTGCTTAGGAGTTTTTTATGAGATTCCTGATAAGGTCACTCAGAATCGAATTAGTTTTAACATAAATCCTAAGGTGGGACTGATGAGTATGAGTTGGTTGGGTCGGATCGTAATGGCAGTTGCTGCTGTCTTTTTTCTGGCAACGTGTATGGAATTTTTAACTCCTGATGCCGAAGCGCGCGCCGGTCGCGGCCGTTCAAGCGGACGCTCTTCCTTTGGTTCAAACAAACAAAGTCAGAATCAGCAGCCGGCAAATAATAACTTTAACCAGACTAATCCGGGTGCAAATCCAGCGATGAATAATCGCGGCAGCATGATGCGAAACATCGCTGGTGGTATGGCCGGCGGGTTTCTAGGAAGTATGCTTTTTAGTTCCATGGGCAACGCTGCTGGGGTGACAGGTGCTTCTGGTGCGGGTGGCATAGGTATGTTGGAAATCCTCTTAATCGCCGGTTTGGCGTATTTCGGCTTTAGGTGGTGGAAATCCCGTCAACAACAATCGGCGTACGCTGGCACCAGCACTTACCGCATGGCAGCCAATAACAACCATCAACAATACGGTGCGAACAGCCTGTCGGGTGGTATCGATTCGAAGCGATTTCTTGCCTTCGCTGGTGAAGCTATTGAACAAGAGCAAGCTTCCGACATCTTTTTTAAAATCCAGGGTGCATGGACCAGGCGCGATCTTACTTCGGCCTATGACTTAGTTACCGAAGAAATGAAAGATGTGTTCGAAGCTGAGATGACTGAGCTTCGACAGAGGAAAGAAATAAACAGGCTAGAGAATATTGCGGTACGCCGCGCTGAGGTTACCGATAATTGGAGCGAAGATGGTCATAGTTATGCCAAGGTTCGTTTTACGGCCAATCTTCTCGATTACACCGTTAACGAAGTAAATGGAGACGTCGTAGCTGGCAGTGCGACTGAGCCAGTTAAATTTGAAGAGGACTGGATTTTCGCTCAAACAGCTGGCTCGAAATCATGGCGTTTAGCAGGCATCGAGCAAATATAAGATCTAAGAATGTGGCTGGTTAAAGACCGAGCAGAGGTATCTTTAGTTTTCTAACTATTTTGCTTATAATGTTAGAGAAAAAAAGAGTAAAAAAATCTGCTGGGAGACCTGTACGTGGTTCTGCTGCTCCGCCACTTCATAAAGCGCGTCTATTCAAGGCACCAGACTTTCGCTGCGCTAGCATTTGGGCTAATAGCAACTGGGCCTGGTGCTTCTTTATGGGCTCAGGAATTCTCGCCGGCAAAATGTGAAGAAGTCCTTGGTTCGTTGCCGAAAACTTTTGACGTTAACCTAGCGACTATCTGCAAGGAATCAAAACAGCTAGCTGGATGCCAAAGTGAAAAAGCAGTACCGATTTTCCATTTTGATCGCTCAACAACCGTTGCAAATGCAAAACGCATTTTAGTCTTTTCTTTGGTGCACGGTGATGAGCCAGAAACCGCTGTTGTAGCGAACATGTGGATGGACCGACTGATG
Organism: Pseudobacteriovorax antillogorgiicola; assembly: GCA_945862295.1. GTDB lineage: Bacteria > Bdellovibrionota_B > Oligoflexia > Oligoflexales > CAIYRB01 > CAMAXT01. Next base: position 1,419 of record CAMAXT010000029.1, on the reverse strand, counting down.
CGGATTGAGCCGCGCAGCCACTGGCGCATTGTGCCAGTAGTAAATCCTGATGGCTACGCCGTTAATTCCCGCCTTAATTCCAAAGGTGTCGACTTAAACAGAAATTTTCCGACCACTGATTGGGATAGCGTTGCCCTTGATGCTTGGGATAAAAAAGCGAAGAAAGATCCTCGTCGTTATCCTGGTGTTTCTTCAGCCAGTGAGAGTGAAACGAAATGTGCTCTCTCACATATCGAAAGTTTTAAGCCAGATTTTGTCATTGCCATTCATACGCCGTATGGGCTTTTAGATTTCGACGGTCCAAAAAATTTGAACCTGCCGAAATCTTTTCTGCCTTGGATCTCGCTTGGACACTTTCCAGGAAGTCTTGGGCGCTACATGTGGGCTGATCGCTCAGTGCCGGTTCTAACGATTGAATTGACAGGCAAGGACAGTTTGAAATCGTTGTCTGAGCTAGATCGATTGCAGGATGTTTTAGGAACGCTTGCGATTCAAGCCAGTGGTAAGATTCAGACGGTGGAGTGATTTTTTAGTAGCCTCTGATTTTGTCTTCTATATAGCCAATGGCTGAGGATGTTTCCGCGCATGTAATGCAAGGGGCAGTGTGGCTATTGGGAAGATTCTCAGTACGGACCAGCACTGAGAATTCATCGTCACAACGTTCACAAAAGTAACTGCCAAAAAAAGATTCTACCTCTGCATCGCCTTTTATTCCTGGAAGCATTGACAGAAAATCCAGAAAGACGACCGAGCACGACTGATATTTGATCCGGACGTCTTTTAAGCTTTTTATAAATGCGGAATAGTGCCTGCAGTAATCGGAAATAGTATCGACATTGCGTATGCAATTTCTGCGACCGAAGTTGTTGCTCCTTTCGTCGTTAAAGTTGATCTTCCTCAGGATGCTTGCACAGTCGAGTTAGCGAGTGCGAATCCGTTCAGTAAGAATGTCGAATTTAAAATTAGAGTTCATCCCGCTTATCTGCCTTATGCGACCGCGCTGACTTTTTTCCCGTGTGGAGAATCGCAGCAATGGGACAAGTGTAGGCCGAGTGAGAAAAGGAATGTTGAGTTTTTAAACAACTTTAGAAAGCAGCAAGAAAAAGACCCTAAACCTTACATGGTGTCTGCAGTGTTAGATATCAATAGTCCAGCCATACGCCTCCTCGCGTTGAACGAAGGAAAGTCGTTGCGCTGCCGCGAGTATTTTTATTTACCACGTTAGCTGCGTGTTGTTTTGGTCCTATCGCCAAAGAAATTCGCGTATCTAGGCAATGGAGCGACGGTCGTGTGCGAGCAATAATCCCAAATGAAACTTGTGGTGCCTGCATAGAAAAGGAGAATTGTGCCCCCGAATCTCAGGGCAAACTCGTGGTATTAAGACCTGAAAGCGAACTACTCAAACAAAGACGCGCACTC
>CAMAXT010000028.1 GCA_945862295.1 Pseudobacteriovorax antillogorgiicola | reverse complement strand
CGGCAGCACCGGTTTCAGTTACTACAAGACTGGTATTGTCTTTGGTCGCAGAAGTTGATTCATCGCGAGACTTACAACCGAAAAATAGTGCGAGAGAAATCCCTCCCGCTAGAACTAACTTATAAGAATTTAATTTCATATAGAACACTCCATTCAGGACCAATGTTTATTTAAGTGAGGCAGTTATTTAACTTTAGGAGCTTTCGGCCAAAGATGAGATGCGGCAGATGCTTTTCCGCATTCTTCCATGCAAGCGCCCATTTTTGACGTTTTCTTTCCTGCGCGCAGGAAACAGTTTGCAGCGCAGCATTTTTCCCAACCGAAGTCAGGGCAGCGGTTTCCTTGAGCTGCCATCATGCAAGTAGCAGCGACACTTTTCATAACGCCAACTTCACACTGTTGGAATGGAGCCATACAGCCCGTTGCACGCTCTGTAGATTTGCAATCTACGTCATAAAGGCTAGGTGCCTTGTTCGCGAAAGATTCTGACGTATATCCGCCACCGACAAGGACCAAAAGAAGAAAAAAGAAGCGTGATGCTCGAAACATACAAACTCCAACACAAAAATAAATTAATAAGGATGATGAGGACAAATTTTAGCATCACTCAGGCGAGTAAGCACCTAAAATTAGAAAATGTTCAGAGGAACGAATTACGAGGATTCTCGGCTACGCAGCAACCACAAGGGAAGAATCGGTTAATGAAGGTTTTTCGCTAATTAGTTAATATTGAATTGTTCGTTCTATAGCAGCAAGGAACTCTTTAACACCCTCTTTGCCACTAAGTAAATTAGAACTAGCCAATGACTCGCGCGTTGTCGAAATTTCGGCCGCAATCTTGCTGTTGGTAACACGAAGTTTCTCCGCTAATGACTCTGCGATCCCGCGGTAAATACTATGCCCGATAGACAGCGAATCCTTGATCAATTGATGTAAAACAACATGAGTGATCATTGCAATCTCAGTTCCAGTCTTTTCGATCCTAATGGTTGCTGACGCTTTGGACCTATCCAAAAAACTCATTTCGCCGAAAGCCGATCCTCGCTCTAAAAAAGCAAAAGCTTTATCTGCTCCAGGTGGATAAACACCGACCTGACCGGATACAACCCAATAAATGCCAGCAACCGGTTCCCCAGAAAGGGCAATCGCATCTCCCAGCTTTTTATCGAGCTTTATGACTTTAGATTGGATCAACTCAAAGTCGGGATTACTTAGATATTTCAAAATGCTGATTTCTTTCACTGCAGTGACCATAAATTCCCATTTCTTTCGCGACTACCAGAACATCTTTATGATGTCACGGAGAGTGTGATCTGATGCAGATTTTACCACCAAATGCGCGCCAGAAAAATCGCTTTCACGGGTCACTTGATTTGGTACTGCGATCGCTCGCATACCTGCCGCACGTGCTGCGGCAATACCGTTCTGCGAGTCTTCAAAGACAATGCAGTCCATTGGCGAAACGTTCAGGCGTTGCGCAGCTAGAATGTAGAGATCGGGAGCAGGCTTGATATTCTTTACGTCTTCCCGCGTACAGATCACTGAGACAAGAGGTAAGATTCCGGTTCGATCAGAATGAAGATCGATCCAGGCTCTCGCCGAACTGCTGGCGACAGCGACTGGAATATTCAGACTGCGCGCTTCAAGAATCAAATTTTTAATTCCAGGAAGCAAAGGCTGTGTTAAACAAATATCGCCTTTAAGGCGTTCTTTTTTTGCGATGAGTTCATTGCCATTTAAAGTTTGGCCGGTCACTTTTTCTAAATTTTTCACGGGATCAAAACGGCCGTATCCAGACCCAACACACTGTACCCAATCTGCGAGAAGAAGTTCTGCACCAAATTCTTGGTAGATCTCACTCCACGCACGAAAGGCTGGTGTCTCGGTATCGACGACCAGCCCATCAAAATCAAAAATGACTGCTTTCACAAATCCCCCAAAGTGAATGGGAGAATCTTAGCTCATCATTTTTCAGAAAGCAGTTGTTTTGTGTTGAAAACGTTATGCGGATTCACTGATTTATTCGCAAGTGTTCGGACTTCAAAGTGCAGATGTGGACCGCTAGACCTTCCGGTTGAGCCGACTTCACCTATAATTGTGTTGCCCGCAACTTTATCACCGACGCTGACTTCAATGTCGTCAAGGTGGGCATAAGCCGTCTTCATTTTCTGATGCCGGACGATAACGATCTTGCCGTAGCCACCCTGACGACCGGCGTACTCAACGACGCCCTCGCCTGCCGCATATACTTTCGTGCCTTTTTTTGCTCTGATATCGATACCGTGGTGAAAGCTACGTCCACGCTTTCCATAGTTGGACGAAATTTTTCCATAAACAGGCCAATTGACCCCAGATTTATTATTGAAGAATAGTCCGCCACCAACATCGTCGCCTTCACGCTCTAGATCTGGATGAGAATCTTCATCATCTTCGTGCTGGAGAGAACTGCCGAACAATCTTTTCTTTTCGTTCTTTGCAATGATGCCACCCGGACCAGGAATCAATCTAAGAACTGTTCCCACTTTGACAGCGGAACCAGGCTTGATGTTATTAAGCTCAGCGATATCCTGCCAGGTGGTGTCATACTTGGTCGCGATTTTCGAAAGCGTGTCGCCATCTTCGAGCTTAATCAGGTAAACTGTGTCAGAGGATGTGGTTTTACAGGAGATGATGCCGCTGGCGAGCAACAAAACTGCAATGAGCGTTGAAAAACCCTTTGGCAGGTTTTTTATCATACGTTCCTCCAGATTTCTTTAGCAATGGACAAGGATCAAATAGACCCAGTTAGGTCATCGACATCTTTGGAAAATCTTTTAGTTTTTTTTCTAATTCAGCATTGCGGCTGTGATTGATACGGTCAGACGTAAGCACGCTGATTGTCACGTATTTTTCAGCTAAAAGGTTGCAGTCAGAGCCGGGTAAGACTTCGAAATCAGAACCTCCGCCACCGATCCAATAATACGGTCTTCCCCGTGGATCTACAGCCTCGGCGATCTGAGCTTCATAAATGCGGCGACCCTGGGTTGTAACTTTAAAACCCTTCATTTCAGCAAACGGAACGTTAGGAATATTAACATTAAGGACGTTGCCGTGTGCCGGAGTGAAAAGGTCAATTTGATCAAAGATGCTGCGCACGACCTTTATAGAATCGGCGTAGTCTTGGAGTTCAAATGCATTGTTTTTCGCCAAAGAAAATGCGATTGATGGAATGCCGTGAATACAGCCTTCCATTGCTGCAGCGACAGTACCCGAATAGAAAACATCTTGGCCAATATTGGCACCTCGGTTAATGCCGCTTATAACCCAATTTGGTTTGCGATCGAGAATCCTACTTAAAGCAAAGATCATGCAATCTGTAGGTGTTCCTTCGACTGCATAGGTATTACTTGAAATGCGTTCCATTCGCAGTGGCGCCGTCAGACTTAGGCCTTGACCACTCCCAGATCTTTCAACATGCGGTGCTACCACGATGACGTCGCCATATTTTTCCATTGCAGTTGCTAACGCTTTAATGCCAGGTGCATGCACACCATCGTCATTGCTCAACAGAAAAAGGGGTTTTGTCATAGAAATGTCCAGATTATGTTGCCGGTGACATGGTTTCACCGGCTAAGAATAGCGATTAAAGAGGATTGAATACGAAAGGATAGTTAACAGTTACTGGCTGACCACCACGAGGTTTGGGAAACGCCCAACGCTGTATTTTTCCAGTAACGCATCCGCGCATCACTGAGTCAGAAATCGAAGAATCTGTCACGTTCACTGATTGGATGCGACCACCAGTATTGATGACGAATGCAACTGACATTTTTCCGGAAGCACTTGGAGATCTTTGTAGTAGTTGCTCGTAGCAGTGACGAATCTGGTTAAGGTTCGCTCTAATGACTGCCATGATCTCTTGAGCTGTCAAACCACCTGATACAACCGGGTCACCCGCTGGAACCGTAACATTTGCGCGGCCGCGACCACCAGCACCACCGCCGCCACCGCCGCCGCCGAATGCACCTGAAAGACCGTTACCACCGCCACCGCCAGAACCACCTTGTCCTGATAATAATCCGCCAGAGCCGGAGCCAAAGTTATTTACTGCACCGCCAGCTCCTGCAAGTCCGAGCGATTTCCCTGAACCTACCCCACCTAGACCGTAGGTCTTAGATGCCGAACCCATGCCACCACCAGCTCCACCAGCGGAGTCTTTAAAATTTGTGCTGATGGCACCGGCACCTGTCTTACTCATAATTTTACCGACGCCGAGCCCCAACTTTGAAAGGTTAACTCCGGACGCTTTATTATTATTAACACCCTCTACACCCTTGTAGTCGGCTTTACCAACGCCCTTGATTGCTCCACCCTTTTGATTCATACCTGAACCAATCACACCGCCCGATTTACCAAGAGCAGTGTTAGGAAGTGAGGGACCAGCCAATTTAAAGTCTGGTTTTGAGGCACCAGTTGACGGCATGCCGACCCCTGCTAATTTCGAAATATCACCGGCTTTCTTGTTCGGATCAGCAGCGGGGCCTTCCGGCTTTGCTTCAGTTGGAGTCTGCTTCGTTGGTGTCGGCGGATTTTTCTGTGCAATCTTTGTCTCAGTCAACATCTCTGTTGGCTTTTGTTGCGGAACAGGTTTCTCAACCGCTTTTTCCTGTTTTGGTTTTTCTTTTTCAACAGTCGGCGCCGGTTTTACCACAGGCTGTTGTTTTGGTTTTGGTGGCACCTTAGGAGGCGTCTTCATTTCGGCAACTTTAACCTCAGGTTTTTTCTGAGGTTCAGGCTTCTTCTTTTCTTCTTCTGGCTTTTGATCTTTTTCAGGAACCTGAACGATCTGCCAGATATCATCCTTATCGCTTAATTCAGGAGATGCATGATGCATCCAAGCAACCGGAACGAGAATCAGGTACAGCAGCATTGCTACTGCACTTAACCCAAGAAGAAACGGATCCGCAGGTCCGCTTTTCGGCAGATCTAAGGTCGGAGGACGTACAAACATTAAAAAATAGCTGACTGCGCCGTATTTCAAATGGGCAATATCTTTGCTAGTCAGAGAGATTGACCCAGCATCGGTAACTTTTTCAACCTTGCCACCGCGACGCAGACGGGCATACATGCCGTCACGCAAGTGGATTTTGAAACCGTCAGATTTAATTGACGCTAGGGTATAATTGTCTAAATGCGATTTACCAGCAGCAATTAAATGGGCTTTGGTCGGATCACCGATGGTAACGGATTCGAAACCTTTAAAAGAGGGATGGAAAAGCTCGACATCAAGAACTGTGTCGCCCCAATAAGCGACACACTCAAGAACATCACCTGCAGGCCGAGCTTTTCTCGGAGAAAAAAGCATGTCTTGTTTACGATCAGGTTTCTTTTCAGCTGCCGCCGGCTCACCGCGACGGTAAGCAGCTTCAGTATTAGAAACACGCACAGTGGCTGCATTTCTGGCATCGAGATTACCTGGTGGTGGCGGCGGCATGGTCGCGTTCACTGGCTGAGGCTTCGCAGCGGGAATAACTTTAAGTACTACGCTACCAACTACTAACTCATCACCTTCACTGATCCGGTGCTCAACATCTATAATGCGACCGTTAACTTTGACACCGGTAGCCGATCCAAGATCGGTAATAAAAAACGCACCTTCATTCATCTCTTCGATCAGAGCATGGATTGGGTCAACGCCAGGGGCGCGCAATACTATCTGGTTAGAAAGCAAAGCACCAATTTTGATGTGCGGCTGATCCACGGGGATCGTCCGCTCCATCTGACCGGGGATTGTGAATCGCAACTCGAGAGCCATGATATCCCTTCTACCGAGTACAAATCTGCTTAGCTTTGAGATAATTTCGTTAAGACATTATCTCGCATCGTCGCAACAATGGGAAGATTCAAATAAAACTTTCACTACCTTAGCTACAAACCGACACCAACACTTCAACACTATTTAGCAGGAGGAGGAGCTTTCGCCTTCTCTTTTGCGTTTTTGCTTTTTTCTTCAGCAGAAGCAAAATCTATCTTATTTCCAAGCTCGATTGCTCTGCTGTCCCAACCAGATTCACCACCGCGCGCATTGGTCGCTTTGCTAACTAACTCTTTTGCCTTGCCGTAATTTTTCTTATTTTGGAACTCTAATAACGCGCAGTTAAACAGCGCCGCGCGGTGACCTGGTTCGCTCTTAAGAACGCGCTCACAGGCTTCATTTGCATTGCCTTCGTTGCCATCAAGGCGAGCGACAGTAATCATCCCATACTGGACAAACCAATCGTTCTGCATCGAGTCCAAAGCTCTCTTTGCAGTCCCAGTATCGCCACCCTTCAGCGCGACAAAACCGAGATTAAGGAGAGCTGGACGGTATGACCCATTGGCCTTCAATGCTTCTTTAAAATACAGCGTCGCTTCAGGCACGCGGTCGTCTTTAAGAGCGATCACACCAAGTGCATTATATGCGCCAGCTTTTGCTTTCGCGTCTTTCGAGGACGTCAGGTCCTGCAGGTAGAACTCAGCAAGCGAGTAATTTTTAGACGTGATGGCTGCAAGAGCAATCTCTAACTTTACGTCTTCAGAAATGGTTCGCCCTGCACCTTTTTCCATCTCAAGTTCGGCTAGCTTCTTAGCCGTTGATAAAACCTGCGGCCCACTTTTTCTTGCGAGACGCTCTGCTGAAATCCTAGATTCCAAAGATTTCTTGTCTTTACCCTGGTACTTCTCTGCCAAACCGTCCGCTTTACCAGTCGCTATCGTGTGCGACGTGAGTTGATTGTTAGTCAGACTGTTGATTAAAGTTGTGCGATCTGATGGCGCATAATAGGAAGCTGGCTTGCCATTGTCTTCGTCTTTATCTGAGTCGCCGTCACTGCCACCGCCCGATTCGCTAGGACCTTCTGAGGCTTTGACGGGTGATTCTTCTTGTTTCTTCTCACCACTAGCGCACGCAGTAGCAAGCAACAGCGAGCAAACTGATGCTGCATAAAGCCCAAATTTTTTCTCTTTAAAGAACAACACCCTCAGCCTCCATTATCCACAGCAGAAGCAATATTTCCTGGGACTTCTGCTCCGAGAAAATCCGGCGTCACAATCATGTCATCAAAATTGATATTCTTACCGTTGATACGCGCCATACCGCTTAATGCGTTTGCAGCCCAGTCGTTATATACAAGGAACTTTTCAACCGAGTTAAGAGCTAGACCGTAAAATTTCTTAGCTTCTGCTTTTGCTGCCTTCGCGTCGCCAGCTAGCTGTGACACAACGTCTTCTTTTTTCGCGCCTTTGATTTCCGGTGGGTTCTCTAAGTCATCCGCGATGATCTCGCGTGCACGGCCCATTTGATAAAGTGCCGCGACACCCCAGTATGCGTCCTTGGTGGCCAATACTTTATCGTAGCCAGCTTGCAATCTTGCTAAGCCTTGGGCTTTCTGCTGGATCGACGCTGCTAGTGCATCAACCGTTCCACCACGAAGTTTCAACTGAACAAATCTCGCCATCTCACCGTTAACTTGTTTGAAGATCAACTCGCCAACTTGTCTTAGAGCCTCACCGCTGATGTTGCCGCCCGACTGTTGGAAGACTTGCAAGATGCTTTGAGCGGCTTGTGATGCTGCGCCGCCTTTGCCGCCAGAGATGTTATAAACCATACCATAAGCAATGATTTTCTCTTCAGCTGATAACTTGAACTTACTTTCGTAAATCCTAAGCATGCTGGTAAGTCGACCGCCGTCGCCGCTACTAAAAGCGGTTCGCAGCATGCGGGCAAAGATCAGCTTGCCGCCGCTTGCATCGGCCTGGGCAAAGTTAAGACAGATGTTCACCGCTGCACTGCTATCCATTGCTGCGTTGATCTCGCAAGATTTTGCGAGTGCGCCGATCGCTTCTTTCTCTTTCGGATACTTCTTTGAAAAATCATGATAGAAGTTCGCTGCTGCCGCCAGCTCCAACCGGTTCTCCTGCAACTTAGCAACCTCGAGTAAGGCGTCTTTTGCCCCACCAGACTGCGGGAACTTCTTCAGAACAATCATATAAGAACTGATACCGTCGGGGATCCGTCCGCAGGCAATGAAGTCCGTACCGGCGTTAAATATAAGAGCTGAAGCATCTTTATTGTCTGGATTCTTTTTATAAAGATCTTCGTATTTCTGCGCTCTTTTGCACTTGTTCTTTTCGGCCTGAGCCAACTCAACTGCAGTACCGAATTCGAGGTCTTTCAACTTCGCACCAATTTTTCCTTTGGCGTAAGCTGGGATCTTACGTAATTCTTCGGCCGCTTTCGCTAGACCCTTTTTGTCCGCGCCGTAGAGAGGAATAAGGTTCTCAACTGCTTCTTCGCCCTCTGTTGTTCCTGGGTATTTCTTCGCTAGGAGCCAGAGGTACTTCATCGCCATTTTCTTATCGTTGCTACGGTAGAAAATCTCAGTGATGAAGACGTCACATGTTTTTACATTCTTCTTCTCGGCCGGATACCACTTGGTGTAGTAACCACATGACTTGATGAAGTTCTTTCCATTCTCACCAACCGGGATCGGTGGTTTTGAAAAGTCAGGTTTACGTTTAATCAACACTTTCAGTTCAGGTTCGAACTGTTGGAGATAAGCATCGAGCATGAAGTCAGCTGACTGTTTATGGATGTTGTTCGATTTGCCGGTTTTTGCGTCGATAATAACCGCACGTTCTTTGCCCATGGCGGTTAAGTCGAGATAGAGTTTTCCGGCTTCTCTAAACCGTTTATTGAAGTACTCAATATCCGCCATGTTGAATTTAACTTCTGGAACCTCTTTCGCTTTTGAGTAGTTATTCAAAAACAAGGTGTACCCACGCATCGCTTCCGCATAAAGGCGCTTATTGTCATCTTTCTGGGCATTTTTGTGCGTTAGCTTCGAGTAGTAAAGAATCTGATCTTTGATCAACTGCTGAGTTTCTTTAAAAAGCTTCTGATCAGATTGATTTTTTGCAGCCCAAGAACTTCCTGGTCCGTAAAGTTTCGGAAACCGCGACAGTTCTGTCCAAACCGTTGTTATGCGACCGAGTTCGAAGTTTAAGTTGATGATCTCTTTCTGAGTCGATGGGCCTTCAGGATTGCTTGGCTCTACCTGCTGATAGCGTTTCAAAACCTTGATTGCGTCGTTGTACTGACCTTGGTCAGAGAAAGTTTGAGAAAGTAAGAGTAGAAAGCGGCCAATGTACTTTGAGCCACCGTTCGCGCGGTAGTAGACAATTGCCGGTTCGACTTGTCTTAGTTCTGCAAAAGCATAAACCATATCTCTCAGAGATTCTTCGCGGAGGGCCAAGCCTTTCTTGCCACCCTTCCCTGCTTCAAGAACAGTTTGCTTCCAATAGGCCAGTGCCTGGGTTGGGTTACCAAGGTTGTAGCTACACCACGCTAATTTGAATAAAGACCACTGGAACGACTTCGACTGCTTGAACTTAAGCGCGTTCTTGTAGTTGTTGGTCGCATTTCTAAAGTCAGTCCGATCAAAGTAGAAGTCACCCAATGCAAAGTAAGCATCCCCAGCTTTTTGCGAATTAGGATACTTGGCGATCAACTGACTGAAAACGCGGGCACCGTCTTTTTCTCGCTTCAAAAAGTTAAATGCGAGACCCATATTGAACATAGTGACGTCGGCATTCTTACTTCGCGGATATTCGTTAAGAAGTGTTTGGGCATCATCCGCGAGTGTCTTCCACTGCTCTTTCGATCTAGATTCGTCAAGCTTTGGCTCGGTACCTTTACGGCCACCGTTTTCCCATGAGCTCCACTTTTCGTCGTAAGAACGGTTCTCTTGGTTGGCGTAATAAACAGCTGATTCGAGACGAAGGTTGACCAATCGTTCACGCATCTCAAGACGGGTCGTACTCTTTTTCGGCATCCTAGCGGACTGCTTACTAAGGTACGATATCGCTTTGGTGATCTCTGATAGGAGCTTGGTCTCTGTTACGACTAAGAAGGCTTCGTTACGAGTAAACCTCGTTGTCGCCTTCTCTTCTGGGCCTTTTTTCTCACGTTTTTCTTCAACGACTTCCGAAAGATTTACTTTTTCTGTCTTCTTGGTCGTCGCAGAAAGAGTAAAGCTAGTCATAGCAAGAACACCGGCTATGACCATGCGAATGTAGAGATTCTTATTCATGTTTGCTTTTGAGACTTTGTTTTTCATCATTCGTCTCCATCGGCAACTGGTTCGGCAGTTGCTTTGCCTTTTCCACAGAGACTTTCAAGATTGTAAAGATAGTTACCCAACTCATCTTCCCAATACTCACCCTCAAACGGCCAGTATTCCAAATCCTGAGATACATTAAGTTCCTGTAGACCACCGATGAAATTTATTTTCTTATCTGCGGTACCTACTTGCAACTTCTCGCGCAAAGCATCGACGCGTCCCAAAACCATCTCTGTATTGATACCGATCGTTTGGTCCGAAAGTTCTTTTAAGTATGCATAATATCCGGACCCCTTATCAAAGAGCCTCTTGCCTGCATCTTTGACCGCTGCTGTTTTTTTATAGCGTAAAAACACAGAAAGTTCGTCTTGCAGGCCACTCGAACCCCAGCGACCGCTGTAGCGAGAAAGCAGTGCTAACTCATTGTCAGAGAACCGGATAGTATTTCCAGCTTCTTTATAAACGTCTGTTCGAGATAGGGAATCGAGAATAGACCAAGAACTCTTGTAATCATTCAAACTACCAGAACGGTAGTCATAGATAAGTTTGAAGAAGCCTTTGTGGTCACCTTGATACTTATCAAGCATCTTATTAAGTTCGCTGAAAACATCACGGTATTTGCCTTTAAAACGAGCAAGGGAAGTCTTTACTTGTTTATAACGGCAAAGTCTCAAGAAGGTAATCGCCTGCAAGATATAGCTCTCAGGGAAAAACCTGTTATCAAAAAATGGCGAGTGAATCGTGTGAATCGTTCCAAGGGTGTTGTTGTGTTTTTGCATCATAAAGAACGCCCAAGACGCTTCAAACAAGGCTTCTAGCCAATTGTCTTTCGATTCTCTTGGAATTTGTCCGTAGCTTTGGATCGCCTGACGGTAACGCTTAGTTTCGTAGTTTACACGGGCGATGTTGAGCGTCGCTTGCTCTCTTAGCCAGTCCCCAGCTTCGTTCTTCGGTGCGCCAGCGCGCACACGCTCGAAGTAGGACACAGCTTTACTGTGGCCACCGCTCAAGTTGGCAACGACACCTTGATGGAACTGAGCTTTCATGAAATAAGGACTGCTTGACGGAACGCGACGAAAGTAGCCTTCAGCGACTTCAAACTTCCGACGATTAAATGCTTCGATTCCTAGATAGTAGAAGTAGAAGCCCTGAGCTGGCTGCGGTACATAGCTCGGATCAATTTTAGTTTTGAAAAGCTGAACTATGTGAGACTGGCCGAGGCTGATCGTTGAGTTGATACGGCCGAGTTCTTCTAGAGCTTTTCGGAAGAACACGTTGCGCTTGGTCGGCCCGCGGCGGACGATAAACGAGTAATATTTAGATGCAGAATAGTAGAACCCAAGTTTTTGCAGACTTTGCGCTAAGCCCCATTCAGCTTTTTCTTTCTCACCAGCTGCTTTTGGATAGCTATAAGCTTGAAAGTAAGCTGCTGCAGACGAGATATAATCCCGTCTCGCAAAGAAACCACTCGCCGCACGGTAATTTGCCAACGCCGGTTCGGCGACAAGACAAAAAACCAAACTAAGTGTCACAATAGATTTTGTAAAATTTCGAACCAAAATCTTTCTCCGCATTCTCTGCTACATTCTCTAAAAAAACTTCGAGGCGCCCCATTGAAGGGTGATGTTCTGTTGTAAGCCCGAGCCAACAGTAACTTCAGGTGTGCATGTGCCATGGCCTTTTTCATAATTAAAAAGATAATCGCGAACATCCCAGCGCAGTCCGAAGGTCTTGCTCAAGAAGTACTTCTGACCGAATCCGATTAGAATGGTTGGGTAGCTTTTGACTTGTGGCGCAGGTTTGACCAGGTCTTGGTCAGGGACATCTTCACATTGTTCGTATGTGTAATTTACACCGGTCATCCCCGCTTGGAATGACAAGAAGGAGTCGAAGTAGACCACGTCACCGGCTGGCAACTGAGTTTTCCCGTAGATTGGGGTCCAGAGGAGACCACCGTTAAAGATATATTGAGTTCGAAGAATCTGAGTATTGATTTCAAATTCGTCTTCAAGGATTTGCTTATCTTGTTTATCAACCGATACACCGTAGGACCCACCCAACTCTATGGCGAGTGATTCACTAAAGTGGTAGTTCAAAATTCCAGAAGCCATGAGTGTATAGATAAATGATTGATTCATAATGAGTGTCGCTTGACCAGCGATCTCGGTCCGTCCGCGCTTGGTCATAAATTTCGGCCTGATGACTCGAATCTCGTAACCATCAAAGTCACCGATATCACCATAACTCGTGCTAGCAAAACCCATAGATACGATAACCGCGCAGACAAAAGCGCGCCCTCGTAGCGCGACTCTTTTTTTGTTTTCTTTTGATTTGCTTTCCATAGACCCCAATCCCCGTCTTCTTCGCTACCGCATTACTCAGCTTCGCGCGCCACCATTAATTTGAAGGTGACAAACTCCGCTTGTTGAGCTGCGAGCATGATCCTCTTCATCAGTTTGAACTGGTGGCTTTGATCCATTTCCATGGTCAACACAGAGGTTTTTGTCTTATCTTCTTTTCCACGAAAAACACGCTTATTGGCTTCAGCGAGCTTCTCTAACTCAACAAATACCGGATACACGGCACCTTGACTTCGGTCTCGCTCCGGAACATCACCACCTAAAATAGTGGCAACTTTCTTATCGTTAACCATGATCTCGTTTTTGGTAACAATGATCGTTGGCAACTCGTCTAGTGCAGTGATAGTCACGGAATCAGGCAGTTCCAGACCAGCACTGATGTCGTAACTCACGGGATCGGTCGAATAGCTCATGAGGAGAAACGTAATCAAGATACTGAAAATATCTAACATCGGCATTAGATTGAGGCTCACGCCTTCGTCATTTTGTACTGATGCCACGCCCTAGTCTCCTTCGCTCTAACAATCAAACTGTTTCTTCTGATCCCGCAGAAATTATCTTAGTTATATACGGCCTACTTACAGCATCACACTCGACATCACAACCTTTGGGTAAATGAAGTCTGTCGCCATTGCTTTCTCGGCGTCTGTGCCATTTTTAGGAACGATCAGAGGATCGCCGGGTAGCCGTGTTTTGATGGCATCGATGACCATCGCCACATCTTTCCAAATCACATCATCAGCGGTGAACAAAGACACTTTGTCATACTCGGGGTTGGTCTTTCTGACGTTCACAAGAAATTTGTGCAATTCAGCTGAACCAGCTTTCGTAAGAGGAAAGTCCTTTTTCTCTTCGTTTTCTGGGGCGCGAGACCAAACCGTCGTAACTTCGATTTTTTCTTTCTCGACGTCAACGCTGATATCTAAAGTCCGCTCATTATCTTTAGTGTCTGGTGGCGCTGAGGACAGAAACGGAATCTGCACTTCGAGAACACCAATTGCAATAAAAACAGCGGACATGAGAAGAAACGTATTCAACAACGAGAATACGTCGATAAAGGGCATGATATTGAGTTCAATATCACGGTACTTTATCGCCTTTCTTTTCTTTTTCTTCTTTTGCTTCTTGTTCACCGTCAGGCTCCATCAAGTTTTCAAAGCGAGCTATCAATCCGCGTCGAACGAACCGCCACTTGTGGTATTGCCTTTGATTTTCATCTTACGTGTGTAAAGAAGATCGATAAGACGGGCGACGTTTTTATTGATGTCATCAACAATCGCAGATTGCTTCAGAGACAAGATACCGTAAGCAAGAAGACACATAAGAGCTGTACCGAGACCGAATGAAGTCGCTGTAAGTGCTTCCGCGATACCTGCAGCAAGTGCTGTTGCCTTTGCACTACCGGTAAGTTTCGCCGCAGCGCCGAATGACTTCATCAAACCAAAGAGTGTTCCAAGTAGTCCAAGAAGGGTCGCGACGTTGGCCGTTGTACCTAGGAATGGAAGAATCTTGGTCAGTTTTGGCACTGCCGTTAGAGCTGCCGTGTCCAATGAATGTTCGATTTCTTCTGTTGAGTCGTTGGCTCTCTTTAGACCTTCTGACATAACAAAAGGAAGTAGCTTTGGTCGCGCCTTCTTGCAAAGACGAATGGCGTTCTCAATTGAGTTATTCATCACCATTTTTTGGATGGCTGCCATAAATCCTGAGCTATTCGCCAAATCGTATTGGAGGAAATACCTATAAGCTCTTTCGATAATGATCACGATTGATAAGAACAACACAAAGGTGATCGAGGCCATAATCTCTGGTCCACCTTCCTCAAACTTCCGCGAAATGAAATCCAACATTTGCTAAGTATCCTCCGTTAATGCCAGCGAACCAGACCAACCTATGGGCGACATGCCACCTTAACTAAAAACTGAGTCTCAAAGTCTCCGCAAACAAACCGCATCTGCTAAATAATTACGCACCTAATTTAGTCTAATTCACGGGTTTTACTAAAATTTTACGGGTGTGCGTATGCAGAGTCAACTCAGGCAGGAATTTTTGTCCGACTGGATAATCGTTCTACAGTCGGTTAAACTTATAAAGGTTTTAAAATAGCGCTCAAAATAGTGTGTATTTAAGTATCTGCGTTATACCAAAAAAGCCCGCTAGCTGATCGCAAGGGCTTAAAGTTATTTTCGTTTGAATGTATTTTTGCATGGCTGCCAAGAACTAAATGTGCAGCTGGAGAGTGCATGAATTCTAAAGTTCTCTATATAGACCTGAACGGCCACAAACCGCTTCCCGATGCTTCGGTGCTTCGTGTCGCTGGTAACGGTGCCGAAATAATGAGCGTTACAGATCAAAAATCTGCACTCGCAGTTCTCTCTACCTCAAAAGATCTAGACACGATCGTTTGTAACTGCCCTGACCCAGAAATTTTCGAAGCAGCCAAAGCGATTGGCACTGATGTCAATACGGTCCTGGTAACAGAGAATACGATGGAGCAATATTCGAAGCTCCTTGGTGGCAAAGAGGACGTTTTGATCGATCATGTCATCGCCAACCGCTCGCCGTCCCCTTGGACCATCAATGAGCTGCGGGTCACCTTGCAGAAAATTATTCGCAAAGACATCTTTGGCATCGACAAATATCTAGCGCCAGCGACCCCTGTCCATGAACTTACCGTAAAAGGCAGTGCCGACCGCGAGAGCTATAACTCTGCCGTCATGACCTTTGCGGAAGAAAACCGCCTCGGCCAGTATATGGCAAAATTGGTATTTGGTATCACCGAAGAACTCCTGATGAACGCAATCTACGACGCACCAGTAGCCGGTGGCCGTCATCACTACGGTGAACTGCCGCGAACATCAGCAGTTTCGTTAGCTCCCAATGAGTACGCAAAACTAACCTACGGCAGCGATGGCGCTGTGTTTGCGATCTCGGTTGCTGACCCTTTCGGAGCATTGAAACGCGAGAAGCTGTTTCAGTACCTAAAGAAAGTTTTAAGACGTCAAGATAGTGCCAATCTTATCGACACGAAAAAAGGTGGCGCTGGGCTGGGCCTCTTCAAGATCCTCTATAGTAGCCATTCGCTTATTTGTAACGTCAGAAAAGACCAAATCACCGAAGTCGTGGCTCTGATCGATGTCCAGCATCAAGTGCGCGACTTTTCCAAGATGGCCCGTTCGGTCCACTACTTCTCAGCCTAACTCCCAAAACAACATTTACTTATCTACGACCTTTGGCTGTATAATCCCGTAACTGGATTTGGAGGTCCTTATGTGGCAGCAATCAATGCTCGCAGCTTTTTCTATTTTTTTCGCAGCAATGCTCGCAACCATTGGCTGTACATCGACAGAACCCAAAGGCAATACCGATCCTGTTGTTCCCGAAATGGATTCCGATACTCCTTACCCGGAAGATCCCGACCTCGGTCCCGCTCCTGGTGAAGAAGGCACGACAGTCGACGAACCAAAAACTCCGGAAGAAGACACTCCCGGCGAGCTGACCGATAATCCCTACGCCGCACCGGAAACGGAAAGCACGCCTGAGCCAACAGCTCCAGAAGTTGAAGCCCCAGCAAGTGAGGCCCCTGAAGCAGAAGATGACATCGGTGGTGCATTTGAGGATCCACAACCAAACTATGAACCTGCACCAGATGCTGGCGTTCCGTCAGTAGGTACTCCGTTTACTGAAGCCGAAGATGACGCCGACATTGCACCGAGCGCTGGCGCAAACGTTCGCTACGTTAAAGCGATACTTTTAAACGTCAGACAAGAACCGAACTTTCGCTCGCCAATCGTGCGTCGTTTGCTTGGAGGAGCGAAAGTCAATGTCGAGATCAGCGGAAAATTCGCCAAGATCAAAGACGGTCAGTGGGTGCACGTGAAATACCTTGCAAGTAAACCGACAAAGAAGATCTCTTGGAAAGATGTTCAACGCGCGTGGAAAAAATCTAAGTACAAAGATACTTGGAAGCCGCAGAAGTAAGACTCAATCTACAGCAAACAAAGAAGCCGTGGCCTGTTATCTAGGCCCACGGCTTTTTTCTTACTGCTTTTCGAGAAACACCCGGATTTCTTCCAGCGGCGCTTGAAAATCCACGTCGACAAAGCCATGGGTGTCGACGTCGTCAAAAGCTCTTTTGACAAAAACATGTACAAAGTGATCAGTCGGAAAAATCGGCGAGGAACTAGGATTTACACGCGAACAAACGCTCGTCAGCTCGCGTTGGTTCTATTGCACGAGATGACCGCCGGTATTGTGGGTTTGCTTCGCGATTTTTAGTGCGAAAACGTAGACCTTTGTTTAGGAAAAATACTTTTAAATTCGAAAGTAGTGATAACATGGTCGCAGTAATCGGCACCGATCGAGTGAAGTTGGCACTACAAGAGTGCAAAATTTCTCAGAGCAGTTCATCTTCCTTCCTGAACCTATGCCTATACGTGCACCTGCCACGTGCTCTTGTTCGACTAACCTCTGCACATTTTCGACAACATGGAAACAACCGATACGGCTGACATCGAATGGGAAGGGCATTCAAATTCTTACCTGCAGCTCTAACGTCATCCGTCCTTCTCCAAAGACTCTTCAACAAACGCCTCAAGCTTTGCCAAACCCTTAAACCCAATAAACCGACCCTTCATACCCTTATCCTTGAAGACAAAGAACACCGGCAACACATCCGTATCTGCAATCTCCATGATCTCTGGATATTCGTCAGCCTGGATCTGACCAAACTCAATTCCCGAGTCCGCCCTGGCAGCAGCGATCCGTTCAATCGCTGGTTCTGAGAGCTTGCAGGCACCGCAGCCCTTCTTCCAAAGTTTTAGGAAAACCGTCTTACCGGCGTCTAGGTGGCCTTCTAGGTCCTTAGGTGTCCAGTTTTGCAACGGTTTTTCTCCTCTTAGGATTATATTATTTTAAGGCCAATATGGCGGAATTATTAATTTTTAGAATTTTTTTTATATATTTCTAAAATCACCTTGCACCAACCCGGTCCGTAAGTACAATGCACCGGCTCACGCGCAAGAAAACAGTCTCAATTTGTAGCTGACAGACCCTGAAATTCAAAGGAGTTTTGCCATATGAAACATATCATCACGGCTCTCGTTCTATGGGGAATTACAACCACGGCAGTCGCCGGCGACAAGCTGATTGTGATCTCACCGCACCGCAAGTCCATCCAAGACGAATTTGTTCCTAAATTCAAAGAACACTACAAGGCAACATTCAAGACCGATGTCGACGTCGAATGGATCGACCAAGGCGGAACATCTGATGATGTTAAATTCATCCGCGCAAAGTTCGAGAAAAACCCAGCAACATCTGGCGTTGATATCTTCTGGGGCGGCGGTACAGCAGTATTTATGGAACTCGCAGGCGACAAGCTTCTAGCTCCTTACACATTACCTAAACCTCTCGATACAGAAGTTCCGCAGTCTGCTGCTGGTGTTCCACTTTTCGACGCATCGAAAACTTGGTACGCATCGGCCATGTCTTCATTCGGTATCTTCTACAACCGTAAGCTTCTCAAGATGGATGGTATTACTGAGCCTGCCACTTGGGATGACCTCGCAAATCCAAAATACAAAGGCCAGATCACTCTAGCTGATCCACGCCGTTCTGGTACCGCGAACACCATGAATACAATCATCTTGCAAGCGCTTGGCTGGGACAAAGGCTTTGACCTTTTGACTCGCATCGCAGGCAACAACCGTATCTTCACACATTCAAGCTCTGATCCAATCAAAGCTGTGGTCTCCGGTGATGCTTCAGCATCTATGGTTATCGACTTCTACGCAGTTGCGAAAATCGCTGACCTCGGCAAGGAAAATCTTGGTTTCACCATACCAACTGGTCAAACAATCCTCGATCCAGATCCAGTTGCTATCCTAAAAGGCGCACCGAACCGCACGGTTGCTGAACGCTTCGTCAATTACGTTCTTAGCCCTGAAGCACAAAAACTTTTGATATTACCTAAAGGCGCAGAAGGCGGACCGAAACTTGAAGCTCTCGGTCGTATGGCGATCAACACCACTGCTTACACTCAAACTGAAGGTAAGCGTGCAACCGACTTCAACCCGTTCAAACAAAAAGCATTCATGAAGCTCGATCTTGAAAAAGCGGCAAAAATGCAGCGCGTTTTCAACGATTTGATCGGCGCAATTCACATCGATACCCACGGCGACTTGAAAGAAGCATGGTCAGCAATTGTTAAACGCGGCATGAAAGCTGAAGACATTGCGACTTTTTCAAAACCACCAGTCACCGAAGCCGAGCTACTCGCACTTTCTGACAAATGGGGTGATGACGTTTTTAGAAACAAGCAAATCAACACCTGGGTTGAAGATTCCAAGAGCAAATACAAGAAGCTCGCTGGCAAATAATTCAAGACTACTGACATAAGACTGAGTACCGCATGGAAGTTCGTTTCGAAAATGTTGTTAAGAAGTACGGTGACTTTGCTGCAGTTAAAGATCTCAATCTAACCATCAAGAATGGGTCATTGCATTTTTTGCTTGGCCCATCTGGGTGTGGAAAGACAACGACTTTAAGAATGCTAGCAGGTCTGGAAAAAGCAACCTCAGGCAAGATCTTGTTTGATGGTAAGGACATGACAAATGTCCCGGCAGCAGACCGTGGGATCGGCATGGTTTTTCAGAACTATGCACTTTGGCCACATATGACTGTACGTAAAAACATTGAATACGGTCTTAAACTAAAAAAGCTTCCACCTGGTGAATTCAAAAAACGCATGGACGAAGTTCTAGACTTCACCCAGCTCCTAGCATTTGCGGAACGTTACCCTGGACAATTGTCAGGAGGACAACAACAGCGCGTTGCCCTTGCACGCGCACTTGCGATTCGCCCGAACGTTCTCCTACTCGATGAACCACTTTCAAATCTTGATGCCAAACTACGCCTTGAAATGCGGGACAACATCTCACGCATTCATAAGCAAACTGGTATCACGACGGTCTACGTAACCCATGATCAAAAAGAATCTCTTTCTATGGGTACGCATGTTTCGGTGATGAGAGCTGGCGACTTGATCCAGACAGATTCCCCACGCCGTCTTTATCACTATCCGACAACAGCGTTTATCGCCGGATTCATCGGTGAAACGAACTTGATCAACGGCGTCTATAAGGGCACCGAAAAAGGCCTGCATACCATCGAAACAGGCTTTGGTAATATCTTGTCTTCACAAAGTATCAAAGATTTCAAAGTCGGCGCTCAGCTAGCTATATCGTTCCGTCCAGAAGCCGTACAGGTAGACTTCACTGGCAAACCTGCAGCCGTGCAAGTCAATCCGTTGCGCGTCACGCTCGAACACCTTACCTACCTAGGTGAGAGCGAGCAGTTTCAAATGAAGACCTCGAATAACGAATACCTTAAAGCTAATGTTTTTAATCCTCCGGATCATAGCCTTAAAGACGGCGACGTGGTTGTAAGTCATGTTGCACCTGAAGATGTTTTGATACTGCCAAGGGAAAAAGATTTGAGTTCGGGGACCTAAATGACCGCACAGTCAAAATCAGACGCGTCCGGAAACCTATCCCGGATGATTTCAAATCTGGTCGGATACGGCACAGTCGTAGCAACACTTCTGATGCTGCTGTTCTTTCTTGTTGTTCCTGTTTCAGTCATTATGGTTAAGGCATTTTATAACGACGGTCATTTTACTCTCGACTACTTCCGCTTGATGTTTGCCAATGATTTGCAGACGACAGCGATTATGAACAGCCTTTACATCGGCCTTGCCACGACTGTTATCACCACAATCTTGACGCTCCCTCTCGCAGTTATTAACGCGAAATTTGAGTTCCCTGGCAAAGGCATTCTGAGTGGCTTACTTCTCGTCCCGATGGTTATGCCGCCATTTGTCGGTGCTATTGGGATCCAACGCTTTTTTGCCCGCCGAGGTTCGGTGAATCTTCAGCTGATGGAGTGGGGCTGGATAAGCGAACCTATAGAATGGCTCGGCGGAACAAACATGTTCTGGGCTGTCGTTATTTTAGAAGTTCTGCATTTGTATCCGATTATGTACCTCAACCTTTCAGCAGCGCTCGCGAACATCGATCCTTCCATGGAAGAAATGGCCTCGACCCTCGGTGTGAAAAAATGGCGTCAGTTTAAAGATATCGTTTGGCCCCTAGCCCGTCCCGGTTACTTTGCAGGTGCGATTATTGTTTTTATCTGGGCCCTCACTGATCTTGGTACGCCACTTCTTGTCGGCTATCACGATACGATGCCGGTGCGGATATTTAATATGGTGACCGACGTCAACGAGAACCCCGTTGGGTTCGCGCTCGTGTTCGTTGTCATTTGCGTCACCGTCTTGATCTTCATGCTGTCGAAGCTGATGTTTTCAGGAAAAAAATACGAGATGCTTGCTCGTGGTCACGTTACCAGCGCCGTCAAAAAGATCGGATTTGTCAAAGCACTACCGATTTACTTCATTCTATTAGCGGTGGTCGCGGCAGCCCTCTTCCCGCATTTCTCCGTGATTATAACGAGTCTCAGCGACAAGTGGTTTATGACGGTGATGCCGGATAACTACACGACCAAATATTATGAGATGATCTTCCAAACCGAATTGCCGATGATTGGAATCAAGAACAGCCTTCTATTTGCTGGCCTTTCAACTCTACTCGACTTAGTGCTCGGGATGTTGGTGGCTTACGTTGTGGTGCGAAAGTTAGTACCGTTCTCTGGTCTTCTAGATTCATTGGTCATGGTACCACTGGCGCTACCAGGAATTGTCCTCGCCTTTGGTTATGTTGTGACCTATTCAGATACGTTCCTCGATCCTCTTAATAATCCAATACCTCTGCTTGTCATCGCCTACGCGATAAGGAGATTACCGTATATGGTACGCTCTGCTTCTGCGGGTCTCCAGCAAACGAGCGCATCCTTGGAAGAAGCATCAGCGACTTTCGGCGCATCGCGTTTTTACACATTGAGAAAGATTACCGTCCCTCTCGTCACCGCAAATTTGATCGCAGGTGGATTGCTGTGCTTTGCCTACGCAATGCTTGACGTGAGTGACAGCTTGATCCTAGCGATGAAAGACAAATACTATCCGTTGACCAAAGCGATCTACGCCCTCTTCCTTGAACAAGGCAAAGGCGAGTTCATTGCAAGTGCGCTCGGAGTCATCGGCATGGGAATTTTAGCGGCCTGTATTATGGGTGCTTCCTTGATATTAGGGAAGAAAATGGGCGAGTTATTCCGTTCAGGCTGATGTCAAATGCTTAGACTATTTCGCTCTAACTTTATTCAATGAATACAGGCGCATAAGCCTGGCTAATTATTTGCACTCCCTTCTAAGTACAACACTTGGTTCGGGAGTTTCTTTTATGTCCAACATGAATCGCCGCCAATTTTCGTCCAAGATCACAATAAGCGGTCTTGGTCTGATTACATTGAAACTTACCGGCTGTGGATCGAGTAACAACTCCCAGGTCAAAGAATCCGAACAATCTAGTTCTGATTTAAGTCCAATGTATAGCATCACGGTCTATGACATCTTAATGGAAGGTCATAGTAACCTTGGTAGCGGTAAGCTTGGTCCAAACGGCACACTGCCAGCGACAACAATCGCAGCTGGTGTTGCTGTCACCTTAAATTACATCCAAGACCCACATGGTCATAAATTTAGTATAACCGCAGCTGACTTTGACAAGTTGAAAAAAGGCGAGCGTGTTGCCATCGATACAACAATGGCTCAAGGCCACAATCATAAAGTTGTTATTGATCCTAAAAATAAAGCACCAAACGCAAATTCAGTCGTAATCACCGATCCGACTAAGCCAAATGTTGAAGCGGAAAAAATCTATGCGTCGATCGAAGAACTAGACGAGCCGCATCTATTCGTCCAAGGCAGCAAAGCTCTTGAACCAAACTCAGTCGAGTACTGCGTGGATACTAAAGACAACTGCAAGAACGACCAGACCCTTTGGAAGAAATCGAAGGTTCATTTAGATACAACTGACCGCCAAGTGCTGATGTCAGAGCAGTCTTTAATTCTTGATATGTCTAAACAAGAAATCCCTTTGATGATCCGTGGCAAACTGAAAGAAAATTCCCGTATCATTGAATCAGTATTAAAGCTTGTAAGGAAGTCATAACCCGCCTCCCTCCTTCGCCAAGGCTTCGGCGGGCTTCGCCAGGTTTCGGTTTCGGCGCAGTAGGAAATGGGCCTCTCTCCTTCGCTAAGGCTTCGGCGGGCTTCGCCAGGTTTTGGTTTCGGCGCAGTAGGAAATGCGCCTCAAGTGGTGGGATATAGCGCTCTCATTTCTAATTAATCCTAATAAATCTGTAGGCACGCATCTTGCTCCTTTCGATGTGATTGTTTTTACTTTCGCTTAAGGGGCTTTACTATGTGCGCTTTAAAACTCAAAGACACCGTTCCATATCCACGCAAGGTGATCACTATTGGAAAAAATGCCCCTCTGGTTCAAGCGATTGAGCTGATGCGCCGCAATAAGATCCATCACTTGGTGGTCACTGAAGGGACAGTTACGTACGGCGTTTTATCAGACCGGGATCTGATTGAAAAAGGTCTCGCAAACCATAGTGTCGTCTTAAACCCCATTCTCAATGTAGGGGAAGTGATGCACCCCATCTCGCGCTATTTTACTGACAAAACAGACCTTAGCGAAGCGATAGACATCATGCACAAGGAAGGATGCAGTGCTATCCCACTAGTGGACAAAGGTGAGCTAACCGGTATCGTTACAGAAAGCGACCTATTGCAGATCCTGCGGACATTGCTAAGCGGTGGCAAGAGCGACCTAGGTCAGGAGGATGTTGAGCTTGATCCAACCGAAAAAGGGCAGATCATGCTAGGCAACCCTTTGGTGCAGAATGTGATGAAAATGATAAGTGAAATGGGTATCTAGATGCTTGCACAATGAAGCAAGCTAGACTACGAATAGGGCACCTTCTAAACCGGAGTGCCCTATGTTAACTAGACTTTTTCAATTGGCTACGTCGCTCATAATAGTAAGCCACCCAGCGGCTGGAGTTAGCTTCCAGGTTCAAAGCCTATGCTCTGAAGCTTTCACAGTCGAATCAGACCACAATGCATCAACAAACGACACCGTTGGCAGTATCACAGTCAAAGCACTCGACGAGTCAGGTGTACCTTACAAAGGTGGCGCAGAGGGCATCGCTTCAATCGGCGACTCTCCAAGTGGGGATAAAGCAATGGAAGTTATAAGCTCTACTCATATGCGTGCCTACGGCTGGTGCTTTTCAATCAACGGTGTCGAGCCTGCTGCGATGCCGGACAAAGTAAGTATTACCAGTAACGATGACGTCATCCAATGGTACTACGGCTTTGCCGAATATAAAGACGGTGCTTGGATCACTTACTGCACACCAACACACCAAGCACGGCCAACCTATATCTGTCCAGTGGAGTCTCCCGCAGGTGAATGAAGAGCAAGCCCAGGAACTCGCGGACATAAAATTCCTGATAAAAAATGGTACTACCGTTATCAAGCCGTACTTTGGTTTGATGTTCTGGCAGCTTCAGCATGCTGAAAGCCTGCTCTCTGCCGAAGAGTTTGCACAACATGGATTGAGTATGAATCTCGAAGACGAAACAGATGAGGTGCTAGCGACGTTTACAGCTGCCTACATTAAGCTTTGGTTGAGTGCTGGGGATTTTAATGCTGCGAGTCGCTACATCGCTGCGGAACTAAAAATGACTGCTGACGAGCTCATGCAGAGTCGTCAGTTTTGGTTGTCTCACCAGTAAGATTTATTGAGCGCCGATTTTTCCGGCAATGATAGGCTTATTGCTTTTGATCTCGAGCTTTTTGACCATGAAATCATCACGGTCGCTGTTATTCGCAGCATTAGGTGTCGATTCGACTACCATTTTATATTTACCGGCTTTGAGAGTAATTGGCTGATATTTGATAGCGCTGTTGTCAGGAATGGCTTTCTTTTGCAAAGACACTCCAGCCGCATCTTCGATGTCAGCAAAATTTGTATCAGCATAGTCTATGCCGCAAACTTCATTGATACCAATTTCAACTATCGTGTCGTCTTTTGTCACTTCAAACTCAAAAAAGTATTTAGTTCCCTTGATGTTATGAAATTTGAGTTTTGTTGAGCAGTTCGAACTAGAATTAAAGTTCGCATCACCGATATGAAAGCCTTTAGCGTCGCCAAAGACGATGCGGTTTTCATCATTAACGGTATCGTTAGGTATCAGGATTTTTTTCAAGCCACTGATAATATCAAGCAGACTTGGTTTTTTTGGCTTGTCCTCAGTTTCGCCAGTGCTGGGAATGGTCTCGTCTTCAACTTCCGGCTCAACTTCTTCTGCTGGCTCTTCGATTACTGTTGGTTTCCCTGGCTTGATGGGCTCTTCAGTTTCCGGTTTTTTCTTCTCAGTGGCTGGAATCTTACCAGAGCTACCAGTAAATTCGTTTGACCGACATCCACTAAATGTCATGAATGCTGCAAGAACAACCGATACAAACTTTGAAAATTCCATGGCTCGGCTCCGCAAATTAAAACGAAAGTCTCGAAGTTTTCTTATCGGCAAATTTAGAAAAAACTTAACAGGGCACCTGAAACGTTAACAGTGGTCGGTGGTTAGCTATTTTATTTCGAACGACCTTAAATCGTCCTTCCCCTATGTAGCAACGCGAGACTTTCAGGGGGCGCTGAAAGATTTTAGACATGTTTTTTCATCAGTATTTCCCTGATCGTGGTTATTAATGTTTTGAGCTTTTCTGACGACAATCTCCTCGCAGTGTTTCACCAACAAGGAATAATTATGCCGATCGAAAGGTTTTTAATTGTAGACGAAAACGATACCACAGCCTTGATGTGGACTCTACTTTTACAAAATCTAGGCTACAAAAATGTCGAACACGCAAAGACCGGCTACGAAGGACTCGATAAGGCTAAACGCGGCAACGCGCAGTTTATCATCACTTGTTGGGAAAACTCATCCTTACCTGGCACCATTTTCATCCAGAAAGCTCGGCAAGAACTTAAAAAGAAATACATTCCCTTTCTCATTTATAGCACCAGACTAAATAACGAAGATGTTAGGTTACTAGGAGAGTTGAACTACAAAAACGTTCTGCCCGCCCCAATCGATAAAGCAGCAGCTGGTAAGCTCATTGCAGAAATTCTCGAATTTGAGAACAAGCTGCCCGCAGAAGAAACCAGGCTTAGAAAGATCGAATCATATTTTGCAGCCGGAAAAAACACGGACGCACTCAGCCTTTTTGATGGGAAAATCCGAAAAAAAGGTCCGTATTTCGTCCGAGCCCATATCCTGCTCGCTCGCATCTGGCTAAGCTCAGCTCAACATAAAAAGGCTGAAGAATGTATTCAATTGGCACTTGCAGATGAGCCAGAAAACTTTGACGCGCGGTCAATATTGGCAAACATCTTGACTGGTCTTGGTCGGAGTGATGAGGCGCTAGACATCCTGATGAAGATGTCGAACTCATCACCAAAAAATATTGAAGCCTTGCTAAATCTGGGCTCGGCCTATGTCGAGGCAGATAAGCATGAAGAATCCGCGGCTACTTTTGGGCAAATTGATCTCTTAGATCCAGACAACAAACCAGTAAAAGATGAAAAAGCAAAACTCGCTTTCAAAGTAGGCGACATTCCTCTTGCTGCAAAGTTGCTTGCTGAAACCCAAAACGGCGATATGCTTTCAAGGCACTTTAACAATGTCGCTATCGCCTTGGTACAAAAGCAACAGTTCGAAAAAGCGCTCGAAACATATCGTAATGCCATCTCCCTACTAAACAATAAGGCGAGTCTGCACGCGCTTTTCTACAATATGGGTTTAGCCCTGTCGAAAAAAGGCGACCATGCCCAGGCACTTTCGGCGTTTCTAGAGAGCTACCGGGCAAAGCCAGCGTTTGAGAAATCCTATCTAGCCATGGCAAAAACCGCCCAGACTATGAAGGACGCTGGTACTAAATATGATTCAGAGCTTGTCAAAGAGGCCAACCAAATCAGACGCAAATACAAAGACTCCCTGCCGAAGGGGAGTAGTGTCTCCTAAGAGTTTTCCGTTAACCTTATTCGCCTTAAGTAGAGCTGTCGTCTTCTTCATAAGTGATAAATGTGACTTTATTACGACCGGCCACTTTCGACCGATAAAGAGCCTTGTCAGCGAATCCGCAAATAGATTCCGGTTTAGTTTTGTTTGTCGGCATTGCCGTCGAAACACCGATACTGATTGTTACAACCTTGGCTTCTGATTGATGATGCTCGATCTGTAAGCCTTCGACTACTGAGCGAATCAACTCAGCAACGTGAATCGCACCCTTTTCCGGGTTACCAGGAAGCACGAGCCCAAACTCCTCACCACCGACGCGGGCGAGTACGTCTCCCGGCCGTTTCAAAGCACTTTTAATATTCGTAGCGACCTACAAGTCCTATACAGTTCGGAAAGTCTGGCCCAGGGTTGAGTCCTCCTATATTTAGGTCGTAGTTACCGATGCCTACAGCGAAATATTTCGTCCATCACCCATTAATGATAGTGAAATTTCCTGGGCTTCCGGCTAGGTTGGTATAAACAGGCTGCTGCGGAGACACCAAATGACTGAGTTCAGATATGAACCCCTTTTTCAACTTTCTTCTGACCAAACAGAGTATGAAAAAATTTCCCAAGTCGGTGTACTAGAAGTCAAACTCGGAGACGAGACTTTCTTGAAAATTGCTCCGACAGCAATTGAACAACTTACGGAAAGAGCCTTCAGTGACGTCTCGCATTTGCTCCGAGGGAAACATCTCGAAAAGCTAGAAAAGATTCTCAAAGACGCTGAAGCGTCCGATAACGACCGCTATGTTGCAACCGAGCTTCTCAAAAATGCAATTATCGCGGCGGAGGGTATTTTTCCGTCCTGTCAGGACACCGGTACTGCATCCATTGTCGCGTTTAAAGGCGATCATGTTTTAACAGACTCGCACGACTCTGAGGCAATCTCAAAAGGAGTGTTTAACACCTACCAGAAAAAAAACCTGCGCTATTCACAGATGGCGGCGCTAACCATGTTTGACGAAAAAAATACTGCGACTAATCTCCCCGCACAAATTGATATCTTTTCGAAAGCTGGTTCAGAATATCACTTTCTTTTCGTTGCTAAAGGTGGTGGTAGTGCCAATAAGTTTTACCTCTATCAAAAGACCAAAGCCCTGCTGAATCCGACATCCATGGAATCTTTCGTAAAAGATGCTCTTGGTAGCCTTGGAACAGCAGCTTGCCCTCCTTACCACTTAGCGATCACTGTTGGGGGTTTGTCAGCGGAACAAAATCTCAAAACCACAAAGATGGCTTCAACTGGCTATTATGACTCTCTGCCAACCGAAGGCAACATGCTCGGTCGTGCCTTCCGTGATTTGGCAATCGAGGCAAATGTTGAAGAGTGGGCACGCGCGACAAAAATAGGTGCACAGTTCGGTGGAAAGTATTTTGTTCATGACGTGCGCGTTGTGCGTTTGCCCAGACATGGCGCATCTTGTCCGGTAAGTATCGGCGTCAGTTGCTCAGCCGATCGAAACATCAAAGGCAAGATCACTAAAGACGGCATCTTCGTTGAGAAACTTGAGCGCCATCCCGAACAGTTCCTTCCGGAGAGCGCAGCGGCAAAGGCTGCAGTTCCTGGTAAAAGCATCAGCATCGATCTCAATCAGCCCGTAAAAGACATCCTTGCTGTTCTAACAAAACTTCCTGTCGCAACGCGCGTCATGTTGAACGGGCCAATGATTGTGGCGCGAGATGTCGCGCACGCACGACTCAAAGACATGCTCGATAAAGGCCAACCGCTACCGGACTACTTCAAAAAATTCGCGGTCTATTACGCTGGCCCTGCAAAAACTCCCGAGGGCCACGCATCCGGCTCATTTGGCCCAACAACCTCAGAGCGGATGGATCCCTACGTGCCTTTCTTTCAAAAAGAAGGAGCTTCAATGATTATGCTCGGCAAAGGGAACCGCAACTTTGGGGTCACCGACGCTTGTAAGCAATTCGGTGGATTCTACCTCGGTTCTATTGGCGGACCCGCAGCACGACTTGGCAAAGACTGCATCACGAAAGTTGAACAACTCGATTTTAAAGACCTCGGCATGGAAGCCATCTGGAAAATCGAAGTGAAAGACTTTCCTGCATTCATCATTATCGACGACAAAGGCAACGACTTCTTTAAAAGCAGTGGGAGACATTAAATAGTCATGGCTGGAAACCATACAGTCGAAAAAATCGGTGGCACCTCGATGTCGCGCTTCGGAGAACTTTTAGAAACTGTCATCATCGGACGAAAAAAACAGTTTGCTCTAAAGAACCGGATCTTCGTTGTTTCTGCCTACTCTGGTATTACCAACCTGTTACTGGAGCATAAGAAATCCGGTAAAGATGGTGTGTACCAACTGTTCCGCAAGAACGATCCCAAATGGAAGGCCGCCCTCGATGGGGTATTGCATGAGATGCAATTAATCAATGCTAGCTTTGCTGGTCTTGGCCTGCCCGTCGGCCCTTGTAACGAACACATTGCTGAACGAATCCGTGAAATTAAATCTTGTCTCAACGATTTAAAGCGCCTTTGTTCCTACGGCCACTTTCAATTTGAGGACTACTTACCAGCGATCAGAGAGCTCCTTGCTTCGATCGGGGAGTATCATAGTGCTTACAACTCAGTTGAAATCCTTAGGGCGCAAAACATCAAATCTGAACTTGCCGACCTAACTGGTTGGAAGAGCAATGAATCACTCAATCTCGACGACAAGATCAAATCGGTTTTTGATGCCATTGACATTGGGCAGACCTTAACCATCGCAACTGGCTATACCAAATGCCGCGAAGGTCTGATGCGAAGCTTTGACCGTGGCTATAGCGAGATTACGTTCAGCAAAATATCTACGATCACCAACGCTGCTGAAGGTATTATTCATAAGGAATTTCATCTATCCAGCGGTGATCCTAATATTATTGGCGTCGACAAAGTTTCGATCATCGGTGAAATGAACTTTGATATGGCAGACCAGTTGGCAGACCTTGGTATGGAAGCTATCCATCCTAAAGCTGGCAAAGGCATGGAGATGCAGGGCATTCCTATTCGGGTTAAAAATGCTTTTGATCCCGATCATCCTGGCACGCTCATCACCACCACCTACGTTCCGACTCAGTGCCGCGTGTCGATGATCTGTGGCCGAAGTGACCTCATCGCCCTTGAAATCTGCGATCCAGAAATGGTTGGCGAGTTCGGCTACGATTATCAGATCGTCTCCCACCTCAATGCGAACAAAGTTAGCTACATTGCAAAAAACACCAACGCTAATACAATCACGCACTACTTGGCCGAAAAGATTGAGACAGTGGACCACCTTTACAGGGATCTGCAGCAGGCCTTTCCCAAAGCGCGCTTGCGAAAAATTCCGGTTGCTCTCGTCTCGGTCGTTGGTAGCCATTTGACCAAAGGTGGTGTTTTGGCTAAAGCTGCAGTCGCTCTTGCAGAACAGGGCATCGAAGTGCAAGCTGTGAACCAATGCATGCGTCAGATCAATTTGCAGTTCATTGTCAACGTCGAGGATTTCAACAAGACCCTCATCAGCTTGCATAACGCTCTGATTTAACAAAATTGGTAGAGCGAGGATTAAGGTAGGAAATTTCTGCCCATGTCCTCACCTAACTATTGGCTTTACAATAAATTTAACGATTTATTTTTTGCTATACCTGAGGAGAGTCCATGAAATCAGTCGCGATGGTCCTAGTCACTCTAAGCGCCGGTTTTGTTTTTTGGGCATGCAAAGTCCGAGTGGGCGAACAATCATCGTTAGCTGCTAGCGAAGCAAATCTCGCGACCATGGACGGGGTCAATTGTCAGGCGTCGCCGACAAGCTATCCAAAATTTACTGATGTCACTTTAGATCCAGACCACGCAGCGTTACGCTTTACTCTAGAAGACCAAGGTAATAACGGCGCAGCATTCACTCTCCGCTATTTCACGCACGCCACGAAATACTACGACCCACAAAAAGATGTGCAGTTTTATGCACTAAGACTAGGGGACAACCTCGTTGACTTTGAAGCTACCGAGGGAAAAGTGCAGAAGATCTATTACAAACCAACCGGATCTGCACTGGTACTGACCTGCAAATAGCCTGGTGAATTGCCTCTTGGCATAGTATTAAATAATCTGCAAAATACGCTTATTATTTTTATCACTATCAATGAGAGCACTATGGGAAGAAAATCAGCTAAGATCGCAGATAGAAAAGGCGCGGCGGACAGAGCCAGAGGCCAGATTTATACCAGGGCACTCAAAGATGTTTTCAAAGCATCGAAAAGTGGCAAAGCCGATCTTAATGCAAACTTCCTTCTAAGAGTTGCGGTCGAACGCGCCAAGAAACTTAACGTCCCAAAAGACAACATCGACAAAGCCATCAAAAAAGGACAAGGGTCCGATGGCGTCGGGTTTCAAGATATTGCTTATGAAGGTTACGGTCCAGGTGGCATTGCCATCTTCGTCGAATCTTCCACCGATAATCCTACACGCACTGTTGCCAACATCAGAAACCATTTCAAAAAGTGTGATGGGTCCATTGGCGTTTCCGGCTCTCTCGAATTCATCTTCAAACGCAAAGCAGTCTTCATTATTCCTGCAGAAGGAATCAACGAGGACGAGTTCACGTTGCATATGATCGATGCTGGTGCTGAGGAAGTCGAAAAAAGCGATGAGATCTACACAGTTTCGGGCGAGATGGAAGCTTTTGGGGTCATCCAAGAAAAACTGCAAGAGATCAACGTCGTTCCAGATGAGGCGTCAATCATTCGCCAACCTGTCTCGAGCAAAGCGGTCGAAGACGAAGACATCCTAGAAAA
>CAMAXT010000027.1 GCA_945862295.1 Pseudobacteriovorax antillogorgiicola | reverse complement strand
CAATCTCTGCAGATTCTGGGTTGATGCCCATTTCTTCCATCATATTTCGATAAATGACCGAATGTGGGGTATTGCCCAGACCACCGAGACCCATTTCTTCGAAGAGATTCTCGGTGAGTGCAAAGCGGTCAGATTCATTACTGAGATTGAATAGCAGTGCACAAAGGTAGCGCGTAAAGTGTTTTGAATAGAGATATTGCTGCTCAATGAAATGCTTCATTTCATCGTTGGTCACTGTCCCCGCGCGACATTTTGTCAAAAACTCGGTATCATCCAGTTCGGCGATCCACTCTTTGTCGATGAGATCTTTCCAAGTTGTCTGAATCGGCACGATATCCATATGTTTCCTCGCTATCATAGTTCTAAAAAAATAGTTTAAATTTGAATGCCTGACTGCTGACCTTGATTTCGATTAAAATGATCCAGTAGGCCGTGATCATTGGTTCGCAAGTAATCGCGGAATTTTTTACGTAGCAGCCGTTTCAAAACCTTGCCAGTCGTACCAAGTGGGATATCTTCCGGCTTAGAGATACGAGCAGCCGCCAAAACCGGAAGACCTTTGATGATTAGTTCGCTGTTTAAAAGTGCTAGCAAATTTACGTCGTCAGTTGGCAGATCTGTCATCTGCTTCCGAAGACGAACTAAAGCCAGGCCAACCTGATAGCCAGTATTTTGAGGATCATCGATGGCGATGACGCTGCAATCAGCGATAAATGACAGCATTTTTAGGAATCAGCTCCCGATTGCTTGGTAGTAGCAGCGGTATACTTTTGATGGCATACTTTTGCCACAAGTTTTCCGGCAGTTCCGGCAGTTTACCATTCAGTAGGATCCGGTTACCGACCAGTCCGACTTGGCAATGATTTTTGGACGAGCGCAAAAAAAATATCAATCAATTCAGTGACTGAAAAGATCGGTATATAAGTGTCAAAGCTTCGTACGAAAAGTTTTTTTAGTTCGATCGCTGGCCTTAATTAAAGAGCGCTGCGGCCTCGGATAATTCAGGGTATGTCGCTGCGGCATTTTGTACAAATGTACGAATGTCTTGAATTCTTATCGCGACGTTTCCTTGGCGGTGTTTAAAGCTGAAAGGAACCTTCACAGTCGGATTGGTTGCGTCAGGTAGCATGACATTGGCGGTTTCTGTTCCTGCCGCATCGGCGTGCGGCCAGGCTGAACTTTTCCAACCGTCCCAGTGCAAACCAACAACAGCGCCTGATTGACGATCAATAATTGGCGAGCCGCTACTCCCGTAAGTGGTATCGCAGTTGTGTTCTATGGAGTGTTCGTACTTAGGACCATAGCGTAATTCTGGTGCATCCCGAGCACCCTTACCGTCTGGAAAAGAGATATCTCTGAGACTACAGAATGCACTGCCTTCCATCTCAACAATAGTCTTTGCATTACCAGCAGGATGACCCACGACTAAGATCTCCATCCCAACTGTCGCAGCCGCACTCATTTTCAATGGCTCGATATCTGCTTCGCCTTCGATTTCAACAATAGCGACGTCATGGCTTTGCGTTGCCAAGTGAATTTTTTTACATTTATAAGTCGTCGCCGCATTATTTGTCTGATCATCAACATAGTGACTAACAGAAATCGTCATATTTGTGCAGTATCCTGCATTATGCTGCAAAATTTCATTTTCAGGTAAAAGAACACTCGCGTTACTAACGCAGTGTTGATTAGTGATAAAAAACTTTTTCGTTACAAACCAACCAGTGCATCCATATGGCGCTAAGACTCCAACACCCGAATATTTACTCTGCGCTTGTTTTATTAACTGTGATTCATCACGGCCAATCTGAGAATCTAATTCGCTATCACTAGATTTATTGCCTTCACAACCAGCAAGCCCCAGCAATAGAAAAATTCCAGCAAAGGTTATCTGTTTTTTAAGATGACTCATGCATTTTCCTCGGTGGTGATGATCTCTTATCGGCAAATTCAAGGCTTTTTATAAGCTAAACAGGTAAACCCACTCAAAACGGCAGGTTACTAACGCAAATACATGCCAACGGAGAGAGTCACGCCTGTTAAGAGTTGAGTCCTGCTTTTTGTCTCGAGATCTGGCTTGGTCGAGTAAATTTCTGAGGTGTCTTCGTTACGAGATTGAACAGCAACTAGCTCGTCACGATAAGCAGAGATCGAAGCCGTGAACAGGGCTTTAGAAATATATCTGTAGCCCACCGATTGCGTGAATGAGAGATAGGTATCTTGATTTACCCAACGGTCAAACGCTTCATCAGAACTTGTGCGTGCCCAAGTAACATGCGAGCGTTCTTCTTGCCTGCCAATACTTGCCGTTTCATGCTGCAAACCCATGCCGAGAAAAAACGGTAGATCTGCGACTCCAAAGGGATACCATATACCTTCTAGGCGAAGGATCTGGCTTTGATCTGTGAAATCTGAACGAGTACTCGGGCGACGTTCTTGATTCCATTTCAACGCTGCACCAAAAATACTCCCAACAGTTTCTAGTCGCATTTCCGGTGCACCCATCACAGTGCGAAGAGGAGACAACTCAGCCAAAAACATGGGCTTTGATTGTGAACGGGCCAAGACGTTTCCTGTCGGCAGGAGAACTGCGGCAACCACGAAAGATGCGACCAACCAGATATTTAATTTCATAAAAAACTCCGTTAATTACTGACCTTGTTTCGGCGTTAAACCGATTTTTTAAACGGGAAATGACTGCCTAGACCAAAATGATAGGAGAAAAAGCGCAATGACCGGCCAAATTGGCGGGAATGTTCTGTGACTATCTAACTCAACAATCTCACAGAACGCTTTGTTCTGTGAGATATTGACGGCAGATGCAGGGTGAAGTAAGATCAGAATATAGGCGGGGAAACAAGCTTCCTCACCAAAACGAAAAAAAGGGGATCCCAATGAAACATACCTTCGTAAAAACAATCGTAACCGCCGTAGTCACACTCTTAACCAGCACTATCTCTTTCGCTCAAGATTCTAGAGACGATGGACGCGATGACCATTCAGACCGCTCAACAGTTGAAGCCGTCTGCGTAGCAGAAAACGGCAATCTCTCAGCAATAGTGACCTCATACAACGGCTACGCTTACCTCGAAGTCTTCGACGGTAACCAGCTGATCGAGAGTGGATATGCTGACCGTAGCGAATCATACTCCGGCGGAGTCTATATCCTCGGATACAGCACCGGCCCGGTCACACATGGAGGTGCAAGCCTAAGAATCAGAACTTACGACCGAGATGCAAGAAATTTAGAAGGCTTCGGTCACTTAACAGTGAAAATTAATCGCCGTCCGGTTAACAAATTGGTCGAATGTTTCACTAACTGATCAAGAATCTAGTGCCTTTAGAAAAAATCATCGACGAAGTCCCTCGCTTATTTAGCGGGGATTTCTTTTTTGAACACTTGCTCCGGTCAGTCAGCTGGTAGTACCATGATCGATACAACAATCGCATAGTAGCTATCAAATAGTCGGGAAAATGATGAAATCTAAGCTTGTATTTTTGCTATTGGCATTTCAAATAAGTTGCAGAACAGCCGAAACAGACTCCTCTGCACTCGACACAGCGATAGCCGAAACAAATATCGATATAATCGAATCCATCATTTTTAACGACGTTGAACTCTCCAGCGTGACTACTAGGCAGCTGCCTAATAATTCCGGACTAGAGGTCCTAGCGATCAGTGATTCCTCATACAAAGTTCAAGGCGTCACTTATGACAAAGGCCTGTCGAAAAAACTTTACCACTACGATGTGGGTACTCTTGCCGGAAAAAGTAGTGGCAAATCGCAGTGGGAGGCAATAGCGGCTGATAAATCAAGAGTGTTTATGCTAGCCGAAGGTAGCTCAAATGTATTCATCTTCAATCAAGATTTACTTAAATTGGACTCCTCTATCGCACTTAACGTTCCCAAAACGCACGCACTCTACCCTGATTGGAATGCAGACACCAATAGCCGCGGCGAAGGTATGATTTTATTAGACAGCGGCCATATTTTGTTATTAAAAGAGAAAAACCCTGTTCAGCTCATTGAATTTGGACCGAAAACCGCTACTGCAAAAGGATTCAAACCGGGAGACGGTGTTGATTCAAATGAAAGCTTTCCGCTAAATATTAACGTTACTGAATTCGTTCCTCTTAAATACTGGAACATAGGCTCCAATTCCCAACCGTATCTTTCTGACGCCTCAGATCTTGCTATCGGCCCAGGCGGCAGACTTTTTGCCATCAGTGACAAGACCAACCGCATAGTTGCAATTGAAAACGTACTCAAACCCACAGAAGATAAATTCAAAGTAAAAGAAGTGTGGGTTCTACCCGGTAAAATAGATAAGGCAGAGGGCTTAGCATTTACCCCTGCATTCGAACCGATCGTTGTCAGTGATCTCACTGGCAAAGACAAAAATCTCTTCATCTTAACGGCCCTCGACTGAGCTTGGCTATTTTGATAGACATTTGATTCATTTCTGACGAACCAGAATATGGAATTTAGAAGATACAATGCCTCTAATAGTTCAAAAATACGGTGGTACCTCTGTAGGGTCTTTAAACCACATCCAGAGTGTAGCAAGTCATGTTGCCTCGGGAGTTAAAGCTGGCAATAGCCTCATCATTACCATCAGTGCCATGGGCGAACAAACCGACGATCTTCTTGCAATGGCTAAGAAACTTAATAGAAAGCCGCCTCGTCGTGAGCTCGACATGTTAATGTCAGCTGGCGAACGAATCAGTGCGTCGCTTCTAGCTATCGCTCTCGACACCCTTGGCATACCGTCCGTTTCCTTGACAGGAAGTCAATGCGGAATTCTAACCGATGAAACGCACGGCAACGCTCGCATAAAGAAAATCTTAGGCGACAGAGTTCGCCAAAGCATCGCCGAAAAGAAAGTCGTCATAGTTGCTGGATTTCAAGGCGTCAGTCCTATTACACGCGAGATCACAACCCTAGGTCGCGGTGGCACAGATCTCAGCGCCGTTGCGATAGCCGCCGCTCTACAAGCAGACAAATGTCAGCTGTATAAAGACGTCGATGGCGTATTCACTACCGACCCGCGTGTTTGTTCTGGGGCACGTATTATTAGAACATTGAGTTGGAATTCAATGACCGCACTTGCATGGAATGGAGCAAATGTTCTTCATCCGCGTAGTGCACACCTTGCAGCAAAATTTAATATCCCCTTCGAGATCAGATCTAGTATTCATTTGGATCGAGAAGGCACTCTTATTTCAGGAGCAGCAAAAGTGGAAAGTCCGGTTTTTGAAGCCATCTCATACAGAAAAAACATGACTCAGCTCGACATCTCGGTTTCTGCTCAAAACGCCAATGTCGGATATGCATTTGCAGTCGATTGGCTTTGGCAGCACGGCGACGCACCACAGTTTTGTCAGGTAAAGCGTCAAGGCAGTGAACACTCGTTGTCTCTTCTTATGAAGTCTGAGCTCAGCAGCGATTTCGCGGAAGAATTTTGCAAGACCTTCACGTCCTCAAAAGTCACGAATTCCACTAGCGGCCTTGGAACAATCTCTTTAGTAGGTCACGGATTTCAACAGAGTCCCGAGTCAGTGAAGACTGTTTCCGAATTGATACCTGTGGATACGATAGCTTTCGAGGCGACCAACACACTCATAGGCACATGTGTCAACGAAAGCGATTTAACCTCGACCGTCGCCGCACTCCATAAGCAACTCTTTGAAAAGCCCGTCTGATAGTCTTATATTTCAGTGTTTAGCCATAGCGGTCTTAAGGTTCTTCGCTTCGATAATTCCAGCAGATTCCGTAACGGGATCAAAAGTAATAAAATGCGTTTTCTTCCTCAACGCATTTAACACCTTGCTGATACGGTCTTCAGTAACTCCAGATTCAGAAATATCATTTCCAGTCTCTCTGAGAAGAAACTCTATCGCAAGTTGACGAAGGGTATCCTGATTCAACTGGTCTGGTGGGACTAAAATCGGTTGCGACTCTTCTTCGCCCTGGGGAAGATTGATCTCTTCATCATACATAAGCTTTTGTCTCCTATTCCTGCCAGTCTACCTAATTTTACAGCATATTTGTGTAAAATATTTATGCACTCTCTGCCTAACCTGACAGCCTTGGGAGGGCTAACCCTCTATTTTTATAGACTACCAGGAGGCGGTCCCACCTTTGCATTAATGCTCTATGTAGTCTTTGAAACTTGGAGTTGCTGATGCGAAACGTAGTAATTGGATTTGTGGCACTAGTTGGTTTTTCTAATGCATACGCAGAAGAAATTATGTGTAACAAAAAGCAAACACGATGCGTTACAGAAAGTCAGGTCGTATCGATTGGTGACAGAGTTGGCTTCCTAAATGAAGACAATGAGCTTGTTGCTGTCGGTGAAGTTAAAGGAATGAAAGGTGAGCGACGCGCTGTCCTTGTTAAAAAACGCCACGGTACAATCTACCGCGATCATAGACTTACGCTCCTAGGTGGCGTTGACTCAGATGCAACAAACATGTCTCAGTACAAAATATACCAACGTCCTTCTGAAATGACTGTTGGAGCAACTGCAGGATTAGCTACCGTGAACATCGGTGAAGGTGCCCCAGGCATCGAAAGCACAGTATACGGCCAATGGCGTAGCTGGAACGGAATCAATCTCGTTGCGCGCGGTGTGTTTAGCCAAGTTGAAGGTACCGTACAGCATTATACCGAGACCGCAGTTGAAAATTCGAATGTCTCGGCGACAGGCCTTGGTCTACTCGGTGGTATATCTTACATTATGCGTCAAACTAAGCCCCTCGCATTCAGAGCTGAACTCGGCTTGGGCCTTCAATACATCAGTGCCTCTGTCGATGGCGATGCTGGTAAAATCGGTGCCCATGGTTACAACACCAAAGTAAAAAATGGTGTCGGCGCATACGGCAGATGGTCTTTAGGCGCAATGTATAGAGTCGGTTCGAACTGGCATGTGCATGCTGATGTAGCTCAGAGTCTAATACATGAAGCGTTTATGAGCACCCTAGCCGGTGGCCTTTCTATGGATCTGAAGTAAGATTTTCGGTTTATATTATAAAAAGCATTAGCCTCACGCCCCTCGTGAGGCTTTCTTGCGTTTTGGGTTTTGCTATTTGGTTTTATTGCTGATGGTGCTAACCTTGTATATACAAACTCACAAATTAAGCGCAGCGAAAGATTAGATATGACGGTAAAAAACCTGTATCAAGTTCGGCAACTAGGCGACCGCCATAACTTCGATAAAACGACTTACCTTCGTTCAGACAGCAAAGTCATCAAGCAACGCAATACGTCGTGGGAAATGGCCTTCCTTTGCGCTCATTCACCTCTTCGCCAGTTTATC
This sequence comes from Pseudobacteriovorax antillogorgiicola, assembly GCA_945862295.1. Classification (GTDB taxonomy): domain Bacteria; phylum Bdellovibrionota_B; class Oligoflexia; order Oligoflexales; family CAIYRB01; genus CAMAXT01. The sequence goes on along the minus strand of CAMAXT010000027.1, from coordinate 24,239 downwards.
GATTCAATCTGTCGCGGCGCTGGTATGAATACACCGCTACCGGATCTCTACTATAAATTATATCTGACAGTAAGACAGTTAAATTTCCTAGTTGGCCCTGCATCGAAACTAAAGAAGACCTAGCGCAACTCATTAAGACCAGCGTCAAAGACATCGTTAATTATTTCTGGAAAGATGAAACACTCAAAGTGAATCATTCTGGTATTGAGATCAACAACGACGATCATGGGATCACTGTGAAATCCACTTATCACTACGCACCACTTTAAAGCACAAAAATTAGACGTCTAACTCAGCACTAATTCTGTAATATTAGTCGGTTAAGACCGGCTACACCCTGTCTGCGTATCAAATTCATTTATATGCAAACATTTGTTAAGATGACTAACTTAAAAATTAGCCGTTTTAATCAGAGGAATCACAATGCCAACAGGTAACCCAAAAATAATTTATACCAAGACCGATGAAGCACCAGCACTTGCAACTGGCTCATTGTTACCGATTGTTAAAGCATTCGCAAAAACTGCCGGCATCGATGTTGAAACAAGAGATATTTCCCTATCTGGAAGAATTATCGCGACGTTTCCAGAGCAGCTTTCTGCAGGTCAGAAGCAATCGGATGCCTTAGCTGAGCTCAGCGCTCTTGCAAAAACCCCAGAAGCAAACATCATTAAGCTTCCAAACATCAGCGCTTCCATACCTCAATTGATTGCCGCTATTAAAGAGCTTCAATCCCAGGGCTACAAAATTCCTGACTATCCGCAGGATGCAAAAAATGAGGACGAAAAGAAAGTCAAAGCGCGCTACGCAACTGTTCTGGGAAGCGCAGTAAACCCTGTACTCCGCGAAGGCAACTCTGACCGTCGCGTCGCTGTACCCGTAAAAGACTACGCAAAAAAAAACCCGCACTCCATGGGCGCTTGGAGCAAAGACTCTAAAACGCATGTAGCTCATATGAATCAAGGTGATTTCTACGGCAGCGAAAAGTCTTTAATTATGACTTCACCGACGACTATCAAGATTGAGTTCGTCGATAAAAGCGGCAAAACAACTATCTTGAAAGAAAAAACAAACCTCCAAGCTGAAGAGGTCTTGGACGCGTCTGTACTCAGCGTCAAAGCGCTGCGAAGCTTCTTCGAAAAAGAAATCGAAGATGCGAAAAAAGAAGGAGTCCTGCTTTCGCTCCACATGAAAGCAACGATGATGAAAGTTTCAGACCCCGTGATCTTCGGTCACTGCGTCACTGTGTTCTACAAAGAGTTATTCGAAAAGCACAAAGCCGTTTTTTCAGAGATCGGTGTTGATCCTACGAACGGGATCGGCGATCTCTACTCTAAAATGCCGTCTCTGCCAGAAAAAGTTCGCAAAGACATTGAAGATGATATCAAGAAAATTTACGCGTCTCGACCAGGCCTAGCTATGGTTGATTCCGACAAAGGCATTACCAATCTCCACGTACCAAGCGATGTGATTATTGATGCGTCGATGCCAGCAGCTATTCGCTCTTCTGGGCAAATGTGGGACGCGAAAGGAAAACTCCAAGATACCAAGGCACTCATTCCAGACCGCTGCTATGCCGGCATATATCAAGAAGTCATCGACTTCTGCAGAAAAAATGGCGCTTTCAATCCGGCAAAAATGGGCAGCGTTGCCAACGTTGGGTTGATGGCCCAGAAAGCCGAAGAGTACGGGTCCCACGACAAGACATTCAAAGCACCAACCGACGGGGTCATCCGCATTGTCGACCAATCAGGTAAGACCCTGCTCGAACACAACGTAGAAACTGGTGATATCTGGCGCGCTTGTCAGACCAAAGATGCGCCCATCCAAGACTGGATAAAGCTCGCAGTTAATCGAGCAAGAGCCACCAAAATTCCTACTATTTTCTGGCTCGACAAAAACCGGTCCCACGATGCCAACTTGATCATGAAAGTGAATAAGTATCTGCCAAAGCATGACACCAAAGGACTAGATATCCGCATCATGTCACCTGTTGAGGCGATGGCTCTTTCCCTAAAACTAGTTCATGAAGGGAAAGACTCTATTTCTGTCACCGGAAACGTTCTCCGCGACTATCTAACAGATCTCTTTCCAATTTTGGAACTCGGCACTAGTGCGAAGATGCTGTCAATTGTCCCATTATTGGATGGAGGCGGATTGTTTGAAACCGGAGCCGGCGGCTCAGCCCCTAAGCACGTCCAGCAATTCGTTGAAGAAGGTCACCTACGCTGGGATTCTCTTGGCGAGTTTTTAGCTCTAGCGGTTTCCCTTGAGGATCTCGCCGAGAAAACCAAGAGTGAAAAAATCAAAGTTTTAGCTGAAACTCTTGACCGGGCGACTGGTACATTCTTAACGAATGACAAATCTCCGTCTCGAAAAGTTGGAGAACCAGACAACCGCGGCAGTCATTTCTACTTGGCAAAATACTGGGCAGAAGAGCTGGCAGCGCAATCTAAAAACAGCGAGCTGAAATCAAAGTTCGCAGGACTGTCAAAAGCCCTCAACGACAACGAAGACGCGATTATTAGCGATCTGAAAAAAGCGAGCGGCAAACCGACCGATATCGGAGGCTACTACCATCCTAACGACAAACTTCTCGAGAAAGCTATGCGACCAAGCGCGGCTTTCAACCAGTTGATTGATTCTCTCGTTTAGGAATAGAAACGACTCACACTAAATTGTGGAAAAAAACAAAAAGAATCCCGCAAAATTTGCGGGGTTATTTTTGTGCGACCTGCCGGGTGCACAAAGAAAAAAGCCGGCACTTTGCAGTACCGGCTCTAATTTTTTTAAAAAGATCTTACCAGCGTCCGCCGCCGCCGCCGCCGCCGCCGCCGCCGCCGTAACCGCCGCCGCCGCCGCTACGTCCACCGCCGCCGCCGCCGCCGCCGCCGCCGCCAGAATTACGAGGCTTATCTTGAGCCTCATTGACCTTAACAGCACGGCCGTCAAGTTCCTGACCATCCATTGCAGAAATTGCTTTAGAAACTGCATCAGCACTTTCAAAAGTTACGAAACCGAAACCTCTGGAACGACCAGTGTCTCTGTCTGTGATTACTTTTGCGTCTGTTACTTCACCGAATTTTTCGAAAGCCTGGCGAAGACCCTCATCATCAGTGTTCCAGCTCATTCCACCTACGAAAACTTTGTTACTCATCAAATACTCTTTTTGTTGTGCACCCTCTGGTGCTTTGAAATCTTATACCCAAAGGCATTTACCCTTGAGCTTCTTCTTTTGGACTACCTGGTGGGAATCCTAGGGGGCGTTCTACACGAGTGAAATGGTAATAGCAACTGCCAACATTCGAGGCATAGCTTAACCCATTGACTATATTGAATTTAAATTTACTTATCGAAGTGCTTAATGGCTTCGGTGAAATCAACAGCTTTCGATTGTTCTGTTAAAGCACCAGCAAAGATTTGCATGGCCTTGATAAGGATAACCCGGCCGCGCCCGGAAGGGGTTTTCCGGATCAGGTCAGGCAAATTTATCGTTGGTCCTTGAATCGCGGCGCGCGGAAGGCTGCAAGTCGCAAGGTACACGGTTGCATCACTACCCGGCACACTGCTGAGTGGCATCGCGTCGGAAAAATCTTGAATCACGTCGACCGGAATGTCTTTGCCAACAAAATTCGCTGCAAGTTCCTGCAACTGAACATTGATGGGCTCGAACGGGCGAACATTAAAAACAATCCCCGGTAACACGTCTGCAAGTGAGTGGGGAAAATATTTAACCTTGTTGTCATCGCTGACGCCCAAAAGCAGGACGGCATGTTCCGTTTTACAAAAAATATGCACAAAGACTCCCTTAAGGCGCTATTCGTTTCAGAACGAGTTTCGCCATGGCTTGCAAAGATTCCATTGTTCCAACTGATTGGTTTGCGATTGCTTTAAAATCAGGAGCAGAACCTGGATTTATCTCATTTCGCATGACTTCGACCGACATAACATCGGCGAGATCTCGCTTGTTGTATTGAAATACTTTTGGCAGGTCGGCAACGTTAAAACCTTCTTCCGCCAACAACTTTCGCAGCTGCGCTAGGCACTCTATATTTGCCGCCATCGCTTCCACACGCGAGTCGGCAACGAAAACAAAGCCATCCATCCCTTTTAAGATCACCGATCCGACAGACTCATAAAGAGAGTTTGTTGGAAGTGTAAAAAGGTGCAGTTTTAAATGGAAGTCTTTCACTTGACCAAGACTTATAGGCAAAAAATCGAAGAAGCGGGTTGGTCCACCTTCCTCTTCAAGTTCGAGCATCCCCGTCTTTAATTCCTGAGACGTATTTTTTAGAATCGACTTTAGATTCTCTGTTTTTCCGGCACTCTTTGGGCCGAAAAACAAAATCTTACAGTTGATCTCTTTGGTATCGAAATTGGTAAAAGCCATAAATAATATGAGAATCCATCTATGTTAAATGAGAAGTGTTCTGGAATTCTATCATTAACTGTCGGATACAGCCAATGGGGTTTCAGTCTTGCTGGCCTGGCAAGCGTACTGATTCTATTGAAGCATTTAAGGCAGCCAACAAGTCTAAGGTGACTGGCGCTGTTCGGCATTCGTCGATTCTTTTCTGACGAGCTAACTCTGACTCACGCATTTTTTCTCGACGAACTGTCTCGGGTAATAGTTCATCTTTGTCAGCGGGCGGCTGCGGCGCACTTTGAGCAGTGGCTCCACGCATAGGATCTTTTGCTTGCGATTGCGCGACAGGGGGAACTCTGTCCTCCTCAATCACTGGTGCAGCGACTGGGGCAGCTAGAGGTACAACAACAACTTTCAAGTCGGCCTGGTTTTGATTTGTTGCTTCAATGATAGCTTGTGAACGCGGGATAAACGTTAAAACACCTTTGAAGTCGAATAACTCGCGGAAAAGTGTCGTGATCTTTATTTGTTCGTCTTTTTGCAACAATTGCCGTCCTGCCAATCCTTCTTCAGGAACAGCAAGCGTGATTTTTTCAGGTGAGTAGCTCAAAGCATGAACTTCTTCTAGTTTCCTAGCCTGCAAAGGTTTCTCACGCTTCCATGTATCGATGAGTTGACGCCAGGTCGGAGGAAACCGGCCTTTTTCTGCAGCAATTGGATCGACTTGTTGCGGCACTTGCTCAGCAGAATCTTTCGCAGTCGCAGCACTCGCACCCTGCATCCTTCGAATAGGTTGCTCTGGCTGTTTCTGCGGAATGACGACATCGACTTGCACTGACGGTCTAGTTTGTACCGATGTCAGCTCGGATTCACTTTTTTTTTCAGGAGTACTAACATTTTGCTTCTGCCGCATTTCTGCAAGCATCTCGCGCATTGACCCAGAGCTCATTCTCGGAGTCTGGCCAGAGTTAGCACTTTTTTCGCTTTGAACTGCACCTGGTTCTTTTTTAATCGGTTGAGCATTTCCACCTAAAAGGTCTTCGACAGAAGGGAGACCTGGATCAAAACACCACTCGAAAAGGTAATTTTCGACGATAAAACGATCTAAAGCTGATCCGTCGAGTTCCTCCCGGCACTTCATCAATGTGCGAAAGATCCGGTTTAAATCAAAACTTTTGGCCGTTTTAGCGATTGTTTCTAATTTAGAAATTTCCAGGTCGTCGAGACCAAGCAGCGCTGTATCGATAGCGTTGATGCCGATACCTTGGACAATAAAAGCATGTCGAGAAAATCCAGCAACTTCCTCTACTAGCTTTACAAATTCAACACCGCCCTGATCAAGTTCGGCAATGGATGCTGCAACGCGCTCAAAATCTCGTTCAGATAGCGCTTGTAAAAGTTCTAGGTAAGGAGAAGAAGAAAGGTTACTAATCATTCCGCTTAGAACATCAGTGGTGACGACACCCTGACCTAAAGCAATAGCTTGATCTGCCAACGTTAACGCATCTCGCATCGAACCATGGCCTTCGCGAGCGATAACCGCAATCGCCTTATCATCGAATTTAATACCTTCTTTGGTAAAAATTTCAACGAGACGCTTAATGATCAAAGCCGTCGGAAGCTTCTTTAAATAAAACGACTGGCAACGAGACAGAATAGTTTGCGGGACTTTGTGTAATTCCGTCGTCGCAAACACAAAGACAACATGAGACGGTGGCTCTTCCAAAGTCTTTAGCAAGGCGTTAAAAGCTGCCTGCGAAAGCATGTGAACTTCGTCGATAATATAGACTTTAAATTTGGAACGTTGCGGAACGTATTCGATTGTCTCTTGCAATGCTCTAACGTCGCCGACACCAGTATTAGAAGCACCATCGATTTCCATGACATCTTCATGACAGCCAAGGGTAATCGCGCGACAACTTTCGCATTTGTTACAAGGCTCAGACGCTTCGCTTAAGTTTTCGCAGTTGAGAGACTTCGCATAAAGTCTTGCAACTGTTGTCTTACCAACACCTCGGACGCCAGTAAAAATAACTGCATGGGCTTCGCGTCCCATTTTGATTGCGTTAGAAAGTGCTTTCGAGGTTGATTCTTGACCGACCAATTCACTGAATCTTGATGGTCGGTATCTGGTGGCGAGCGGCTGGTATGTCAAACTGTGCTCCCCTTTGTTAGAGAAGACAATTACTCACAGTGATAGCTGGATGACCCAAGCACCTGCCAAACGCCACTACCGTTGCTCCCTTCCGGGCCTGGCGGGGTTCGCGGGCTGACATCACAAGGGATCCAGCCATCACTCTGAATAGTTGCCGTGCTCCTTATACCGGCAAATCCCACGTTTAAAAAGGAAAAAGCCAAGGTTGATTGCAGCATTCTTGTGATCCGACATCGGGAAACAGAAAGAGCCTAGAATTTCAGGCTCTTACAATTGGTTATGGTAATTAATGGACTGCATTAGCCACATTTTTTACATCGCTTCGCGTTGCTCAACATCTACTCGTAACCCTGGATCAAATGAATGAAGAACCAGCGCCCCGCGGGCACATCCTGCTATGACAATCGGGACCAGCGGCTGAACACGGTTAAAGCGCGGATTGGTATAGCAGTCCTGAGAAAGATGACCAGCGTTCAGAGTCTGACTTTTATCAGGCTGACCGGAGCAGGAAAAAAAGCCGAGCTGATAGTCGGCTGGAAAAGCTCCGTAACAAGCGGGCAAATTCGTGCCGCTTGTTTCAGTCTTAGGAAAATAATCCAGTCGTAAGACAAGACTTTGTTTAAGCCGCCCGGTCTTTTCGTCAATTTCAAATATGGTCGAACTTGCCGCAGTAGCATCCGCATCAGCCACTCTTTTGGGTACGAAAGTTGCGCCTTTTTTATCAGCATCACGTTCAGACTTTTTCCATTGCCCAGCTTTGCATCCTACAAATAGTAGTAAAACAAATGCTGCTGCAATGAAACATAGATTACGCAATGTTATGCCCCAAAAGCTTGTTTGCCAGTGATTTGAGCGCCAACGATCAAGAGGTGAATATCGTTGGTGCCTTCGTAGGTGTAAACAGTTTCAAGGTTACACATATGACGCATTGCTTTGTATTCAATCATGATGCCGTTACCACCGAGGATATCGCGGCAGGTACGAGAGATCTCTAGGGCCATCTCAACATTATTTTGCTTCGCCATACTGACGTGCGCGAAGTGAAGCTTTCCTTCATTTTTCAAAGCACCAAGGCGATGAATAAGAAGCTTTGCCTGAGTGATGCGTGAGAGCATAATTGCAAGTTTGCGTTGTACCAGTTGGGTATGTCCGATTGGCCGGCCAAAGGTCACACGATCAGAAGCATAATTAACGGCTTCGTCGTAGCAAGATTCTGCCGCGCCGATTGCGCCCCAAGCAATCCCGTAGCGAGCCTGTGTCAAACAAGCCAGTGCTGACTTTAACCCTTCAGATTTCGGCAAAACCGCATCTTTCGGCAATTTGATGTTATCAAAATAAAGTTCAGAGGTGACAGATGCGCGAAGGGAAAGTTTGCCTTCCATTTTTTTAGCAGTGAAACCCTTAGAATTTGTCGGGACAACAAATCCTCGGATTCCAGAACCTGTTTGAGCCCAAACGACCGCTACCTGAGCTAGATTACCGTTGGTAATCCACATCTTTGATCCATTCAAAAGCCAGTGATCACCTTTATCTTCAGCTTTTGTTAGCATCGCACCTGGATCAGAGCCACCGTAAGACTCCGTTAGTCCAAAGCAACCTACTGCTTCGCCCGAACCTAGCTTTGGCAACCATTCCTGCTTTTGTGCTTCACTACCAAATGCGTGGATTGGATACATAACGAGTGCGCCCTGCACAGAGGCAAAACTGCGAACACCGGAGTCGCATCGCTCAAGCTCTTGCATAACTATGCCGTAAGAAATGTTGTCCATTCCCGGAAGCCCGTAGCCTTCGAGATTTGAGCCAAGAAGTCCTAAATTTCCGAGTTTAGAAATCAGATCAGTTGGAAATTCTTCGTTCATCCAAGCTTTTTGAATTCTTGGTTCGATTTCTTTTACAACGAAGTCTCTGACACTTGACTGAACCAGTTTTTGTTCATCAGTCAGCGTATTCGCGAGGTCAAGAAAATCTGGATAAGGGCCGCAATTTGGTGCCTTCATGAGTAGCTCCGTTTAGGTATCTAAAGTCTCAAAATAACAGCACTAATAAACACCTTGCAAGGTGTTTATGCAAGCGAGTTTGGACGAATTTAGGCGAAGAAAGGCAGTGATTTTAGAAAGGTCCAATATAATCGAGGAGATTTAGATCAGCTTCTGCCGCGCATGCCAAAAAAAATAGATCGCCCCACCAAGAACAAGATCACGATGAGTACAGAGCCGAAACGAAGGCTATCGCGGTAATTTAAAAGATAGAAAACATAGAATAGTCCAAAGGCGAGCAGAAGCGAAATGACGGTATCAACTTCGCGGTGCCGGCCTTTGAATAATGCGACTGAGATGGAAAATTTTGATTCCAGAACCGCTGGTGTTCTAAGCGGTGCTGGCCAAATGCGAGGTACGACCGCCGGAACAGTTGCAACGTAAAGTCCGTACTCAGGACCAAGAGCTTTCTTCAAACGCTCCTCGTCTCTTTTCGCATATTTTCGATGCGTCAATACCATAAGTAAAATTGCCAAGGCGGTAATTACAGCGCTGCGGCTGACAATTGCAACGCCAATAAACATGAGGCCAGTGCCGAGAAAATAAGGGTGACGGACGAAGCGGTAAGGTCCACCGATAACAATCTCACCAACGCTGCGGCCATAGCCAGCTACCGAAATACGCAACCCTTCGCCTAGAATAGCAAGAATGCCACCGATGAAAAGACTCAAAGGAGTTGGTTCTCCAAGTGCAAATGCACCGACGACAATCAAAGCCTCGGCAACACCTCGCAGTGTGATGCGAAATCTTGTGCTTAGACTTTCAAAGTGATTGGCGATCGCTGACGGCATAGCAAGTCCTAAATTAATTGGTAATTTAGTATAGCCTGCGTCCCGCATAGGTTCAAATAAGGAAAAAAAACTGGCCAGAGGCAGTCCACGAGTTTAGAAGCGCCACCTTTTGTAATTCCAAGTCCATTGCTCTGGGTAGAGACGAATAATATCTTCAATTGATTTGGCCGCTTTTTGCGTCAGAACCTGCTCGGCCTTAATGCCATGACCTTGTGGAGCCAGGCACCCAGCATAAAGACGATAGTGAAAGGGGCCGACTCTCATACAATAGACCGATGCAACTGGCCCATCACTTCGACATGCCATAGTTGCCGGTCCAGAAACAAACTCTGTCGGGTGGCCAAAAAAGTCGACTATCGGACCTTTCCTGTTTTCAGGTTTTTGGTCCATAACAAATCCGACCGCTTCTTTTTTCTTTAATGCACCGAGAATGTCCTTAAGAAGGCTTTTTTTATCGGTCCAAAAGACGCTAGCGCCGACCTTATTGCGGAGTCGCTCTAAGAACATTTTAAATGCGATATTTTTCGACGGTTTTGCGAGAACGTGAAATGCAGTCGGCAATGCTTTAACGCAGTAACGAGCACAGATCTCCCAGCTTCCCATGTGACCTGTTATCACTACAAGTCCCTGCGGCCCACCAGCATGCGATGCTAGACAACTTTGAAACTCATCAAATCCAGTGACTTTCAGAAGCTCTGGATTATAAACGGAGCGGATCGTTTCCAGAGCGCTAATAATCTGATGGCGAAAGACTTGCCTGCGAAACATATCGGAAAAATGCGTATCCGCCGGGATTTTTAGAATCCTCTCAATATTCATCTTCATGATTTGATTGTCGCGTCTTGAAAAACGAAATGCCAATTCTTCGAACAGACGCGCTAGAATTCCGTAGCAGGAAATCGGCAGCAATCTTAGGAAGACCGTGAATGACCTAATAAAAAAATCGGAGAAAGATGTCATCGATTGCGCATTGCTTCTTCGTAAAATTCGTTCGCTTTATACGAACTACGAACAAGCGGTCCCGATGCAACTGACATAAAGCCAAGTTGTTTCGCCTTCTCTGCAAGCTGTGCGAATTCATCTGGGTGAACCCAGCGTTTGATCGACAAGTGTTTCTTGGTAGGCCGCATATACTGGCCGATCGTAACAAAATCGACACCATACTCGCGCATATCAACTAAGCACTCGACCACTTCCTCAAGAGTTTCGCCAAGGCCTAGCATCAGAGCACTTTTGGTATACATCTCGTGCTTTGCGGCTTCTTTGACTAGACGCAGGACATCTAGTGATTGCTGGTAGCCCGCACGCGCATCACGCACCCTAGGAGTTAAACGACGTATTGTTTCGAGATTGTGGGCATAAATCTCGGGCTTCGCGTCAATGATCTCATTCAACGCAGCAGCGTTCTTTTGAAAGTCACCTCCGAGGATTTCAATTTTGATACCAGGGTTGACATCCCGTACTCTGGTTATGACTTTAGCAACATGGGCAGCACCGCCGTCAGGTAGATCGTCCCGGTCAACCATAGTGATGACGACATACTTCAGATTCATAATTCTGGCGGACTCAGCAGTTTGATCTGGCTCATTTGCGTCTAGCCAGCCCTGCGGATTTCCTGTTTTGACATTACAAAACCTACAGCCACGTGTGCAGGTATCGCCAAGCACCATGAACGTTGCTGTTCCTTGATTCCAGCACTGAGAAATATTGGGGCACTTCGCTTCTTCACAAACTGTGTAGAGCTTACGCTCGCGAAGATCGCGCTTGATTTGAAAAAATGTCCCACCAGTTGGTATTTTTGTTTTTAACCAATCTGGTTTACCGATGTGCAACGGTGCGGAAGTAGGTTTATCTTTGATTTCCAAGGAGTGTTCCTGAAATGGGATAAAATGACCAACTATGGCGGAGTTTTAACACAGTTCTAGTCCCCTTGCTACCCGCGCTTTTAGCTATAAAATCCGGGACATTGGAGCGATGGATTCTCCTCCTCCCAATCTATGGTACAAAAAGGAGGTAGTAGTCATATGACCACTACCTCGACTTATAAAATCTTAAATTTAAGGTTCCAGGATTACTTTTTCTCTTCCGAGAAATCGCCAAATCCTGTGATATCCGCTGCGATGAATGCATCAGAAGCTGCCAGTCCACCTGCAGATTCAAGACCACCATGAGTCATCTCAGGCAATGTGAATGTTTTTAAGGCCGCACATTTTGCTGCGTCGACTGCCCATCGTGATATTGCCAATAGGCCTAAAACGCTGAGCTGGGATGCTCGGAAAAATGCCATGTTCAACCCTTTTAGTTGAGTGTGGTTCCAATTTGGATATCTAGAAAAGATTTTAACATGAAAACGTAAGCCGACAGAGTAGTCGGCAGCTATTGCACCTTAGTCTCAGGACAGGAAAACAAATTAAGAGCCCCATCTTTCTGAAAGATGAGGCTCTTAAATCGGAATTAGTACGTTCTCTATATTTGTATTATTGACGGTAACGAATCACTACTTTAGCTGAATGGGTCGAACCATCTGTACCCTTAGCTGTAACAATAACTTCATTCAATGTCACTTGACCAGGTTTACCTAAAAGAACGAAAGGTTGAGTTTCATATACCCAGACACCAGCAGAAGCCGGATCTTTTGTTAGGTAGCGAAGACCAAGATCGGCCGCTGGATATGGCACAACTGTCAGTGTTGCACGACCAGATTGCTCGTCGATTGATGCTTCTGGGAACTCTAAAATTTCTTTAGCTAACTCATCTGCGTTATCCGCTCTCCGTACGCGGTCAGGAGACCCTGCAACTTGTGCTAGAACGTCCATTGCTTGTGGACCAGTTTGACCGAGTAAAAGGCCGTTCAGGACTAGGTTATCGACGCTTTCACGAAGCATTTTTCCTGCCGCTATACCAGCCAGAACCGGATCGGCACCACCTGATGTCGGCTGACCATCAGAGATAAAGTAAGTGACTTTACGGCCGTATACACCTTGGAGCATTGACTGTGCAGCGGTAAATGCTTCGGTATAGTTTGTACTTGAATCGACGCGGCCAAGACCTAAGAAACCGGCTGGACCTTCGATACCACCTGGGTTCGCAGGATCATATCCAAAGCTTGGACCTTGAACTACGTACTGGCAGAATGTGTCCTTAGAGACAATTTTTTCAAACGATTCGAGATCTATGATGCTTACGATTTTGCTCGTAACGATGCCACCAGCAAATGGCACCATGCCGATTTCGACACTGTCAGTTGCGACTTTTTCTGAACGAATCTTACTAATGATCGCTTGCGCAGCTCTTAAACGTCCGCATGATCCATCGATCTGTGGGTCGTTTCCTGGGATCTCTGCTTGCCCTTGCTCAGGCACGTGACGTCCCATAGAACCTGAATAATCCACTACAAAAAGAATCGTTAGTTTATTCTTAGCTTGCGGGCAAAACTTTCCTTTTACCTTCGCATGAACTTTTGCTTGCGGCGGCAATACTTCTGGATCTTTCTTTGGCAAATCAGTTTGTGGCTTGCCACCGTCTTTTCCACCTTTAGAAATGTCATCGATCGGCTTACCAGTTGTATCGATCTCGACGCCTTTGCCAGTTCCTAGTTCTAGGAATGGAGTTTCGTCCCCTTTGATTGGTTTCTTAATAACATCGTCACCGATATCAATAATAACACCCTGTGAGTTTTCACAGTTTAGTTCAATTGTCTTAGCATTCAGTTCTTTGTCGCCAGACAAAGGACCGTCTTCTGCAAGTCGACGATTCTTTTCGTCCTGACTAACATCAAGAGGTTCTTCTTGAGGGTTCTGTTGGCCGCCAGCTGGCAAAACATCGCCACCACCAATCTTTTTCCCGTTACCGGAACCAAAATCGGCTTTGCTACATCCCACAGAGACCACAACAAACACTGGCAATAACATTTTGATCTTCATCGTCGGTTCCCTTCAGCTTCAGCAATTACATGAGTTACATTGCAAATTCGAAGCCGGGCCAGACTCAGGCATAACACTATGATATCAAAGGCTATTATTAAAACAGAGACCGTCCCAATAATTGATATTCGTTAAAACAGCTGCACAATATGTAAAAAAAGTTTACAGAAGGCCCTCACAACCGAAAGTCACCGCATGCAGCCGAAAAAAACCAACAAATCTGGGCAACAAAAACGGAATCCGCCATCTGAAAAGGCCCGAGGACCAAAGCGTCCTGATAAGACCTCAATGCCGAAACCTCGACCTGAAAGGTCGTCGGGTCCGCGCGATCAAAACGAAGACAGGCCGCGCAATAAAAACGAAGGAAGATCTCGCAATCAGAACGAAGATAAGCCTCGCAACAACAACGAGGGCAAGCCGCGCGTTGCGCGCCCAGACCACAATCAGCAATCATTGCCTAAGAAAGAACATTACGAACGTGGACCATTCAAGGGTCCAACTCGTCCCTATGATGCCAACAAGCTAAAGTCGAAAACTGACGACGAGCGGGTTCAACTCCCTTCTGAAATCAAGCTTCCAACACCATTAGTAAATGCTTGGCGTGAAACTCTTATAAAAATTTCAAAGTTACCACCCGGCACCAATCCCAAAGATGAAAACCGCAATGCACTTGCTGGACGCATACTTGCTTCCCAGTCGTCTGATATCTCACATCTGTGGGAAACATTTACGACTGAACGCGGTGAGCTCATTAAGAATTTACTCTCAACCAAACGTATGGCTGCAGCTTATCTAGGTGGCTTCCATTTAGCGAATGCCGCGCGTGTGCAGATGCTGCTGGACCGCGCAGAAAAAAGATCGAACTTAAAGAATGTTGTCGTCAAACACGGTGGTCACCTTGTTTGGAACGACTTTGGTTGCGGTACTGGTGCTATCGCTCAGACTATCGCCGCAAAGATGGTTGCCTGGAAACCAGACATGTCGGCCGACTTTCACCTTACTGACACGACAGCAACGTTGCTCGATATCGCTGAACTAGCGACTCGGTCTTCTGCGCCGAACTTCAAAGTTCTCAAACACAAAAAAGCAATCGAATTGTCCAGCATCGAATCAATGATGAAGGGCAAAGACCATACATTGTTCGGCTACAGCTTAGGTTATGTCTGGAACGAACTTAAAAAGAACAAAAAAGCCCAGAGGCATCTTCTTGATTTGTTTAATCAACACATCGCCAACAAACATGAAGTTCTCATCGTTATTCTAGAGCCAGCGAATCAGATCATCGCTCGCGACGCCATGACACTAAGAAATGACCTTGTCGCTCAGGGTTATAGCCCGGTCTATCCATGTCCTTCATCCAAAAGCTGTCCGATGCTTGAGAGAAGTCGTGACTGGTGCTTCAGTGAAGGCTCTTGGACTTCGCCACTGCTAATGCAAAACATCGAGAAAAATCTCGGTATCGACCGTAGCCGGTTTTCAACTTCGGCATACCTATTTGCCTCACCAGCACTCTCCGGGAAAATTTTACCTACCGGAAAAATGCCCCCAGTGGTCGTCGGTCGACCGCAAAAAATCTCAGAAAAAGGCCTCCCCATTCGCGGGTTTGAGATGCTACTTTGTGACGGCGATAAGCTATTTAAAAAGCCGGGCAGCACAGGCAAGAATTTCCTTATGCGCGGACAGCAGTCAAATAGCTGAAAGTACATAAAAATAAGCGTAAAAGAGAGAGTAGGGATCATCCCTGCTCTTTTTTTTTGCACCAAACAAAGACAGCACGTGAAAACCATCTGCCATCTTAAAAACATCGCCTTCTTGATCGGAATGTTGCTTTCGATTCAAGGCTGCTTTTTGTCTGATGTGCTTCCTGAAGAAGCGCAGAAACGAAAGAGCGCGAAACTTCCTGATCCTCCTGTTGTTCTACCACTACTACCAAAACCGCCCATTCTTAGCCCAGTTCGACTAATGCGCAGGCTTTCGATCGATATTATGGGAACTCTCCCAGATCAAAAAGATATCGATCTGATTGTGAGTGATAGGTCACGCTATTATGGCATTGCCGAAAGGCTACTAAATAGTAGCATTGCTGCTGTCAACGTCAGTCAGCTACATCAGCGCATGTGGGACATGCGGGCCGACAACCTCCCTGATTTCGACCGATTTATAGCCGAAGGCGATAGTGTTCTGGGTCCTTCATTAACCGCCGAAATGCGGACACTGATCATTTCAGAACCTCTTCAATTCATTCGCTTCCAATATGAAAACCGCCTTCCTTTCAGCGACATCTTTACTGCACCTTATTCTTTTGGAACAGAAGGACTTATGAACCTATGGGGAACCACAAGTTCAGGAATTCCCTGGACTGGACACCCATGGAATTTTACGGAATTTCCTGATGAACGACCAGCATCAGGAATTATCGGATCATTCGCTTTTCTTGCTACGATCGATAGCCGAGGGTTAAACAACATCGCATTTAATGTGCTTTCTAGATTCAACTGTGCGGAGATGGAAAATAAATACGCCCATATTTTCTACGAAATCCCCCCAGCAGATCTTGTAAAAGATCTCAAAGCCTACTCGCAAGAATCAAAACGTTGTGCCAGTTGTCATCGACCAATAGAGAACGCCCATATCGCACTGAAAGATTTTGTCACAGGCTATACTTTTGATACCTGGAAAGAATTTGTAGCTCCTAGCACACCTATTGAAGGGCACTACAATGGACAAGCGTTTACTGGAACAGAGGGGTGGCTTGAAGCATTCAAAGAAGACCCTAGAATTCACCGCTGCGAAGCACAAAAGCTGATCGGCGCACTCAATCAACGCACATACGGATCCTATGACACGACAACTATCTCTATTGGCCTGGCGCGATACTTCGACAACAACGAAAGCCTCTTGGAGTTAATCAAAGCTATTGTCTTCTCCGAAGACTATATGTTTGACACTGTCGGTCCGACGATGTCTGGCGACTACCTACGGCAAAGTTCTGGCGTAAGAAATTTGCGAAGATTTCAATGGAAAAACATTCTTTCCAGTCTCCACCCGGTCCTCGCAGAACTTGATTACCCCGAATCGCTAGATCCCGGCATAGACGAAGCCATTAACCATGAAGACATGGTGCCAAGCGGACAGTATTGGTCCAGCGTCGACCGGCTAGCACGATCTGCTGCTGAAAAAATCGTTGAAGAAGAATTAAACGACGCGTCAACTGCGATAACTAGACGGGTTTTTACCGCACTCGCTGATAAGTCAGGTTTCGGCATGAAGACTGAAGACATCAACCGGCAGATTCGCCTGCTCTGGTTACGCTTAACAGGCGAGCACTTAGATAGTGACTTTGTAACTTACACCGCTTTTCAAACTCTATGGGCTGCTAACAAACCGGAAGAATCCGAAGAAAAATTTCGACAGGCGTGGCGTGTCGTAATTGTGGCAATGCTAACTCACCCTCGATTTATCAATTACTGAGGTTTTGATGTACGAAATAAATCGCAGAAAACTCATACGCAGTGGAGCTTGCGCATCTCTATACGCTCTCCTTTGCCGGGGCGGATGGGCTGGACGCGCAATGGCGCAATCGGCATTTGCACCATACGTACTACATGTCCATGCGAGTGGTGGCTGGGATACAACCATGGTGTACGATAATAAAATTGGTAAATCCACCATTACTATGGAACCAGGCGCAAGCTCAGCCACTGGAGCTGCAAACATAAAATACATTGATCACGCTGACCGACCTGCCGTTAAGACATTTTTTGACACCCACGGCAGCTACGCTGCTATCGTGAACGGCATCAATGTTGGCGGTCTTAACCGCAAGCACGCTCTAAAGCTGATGATGGGCGCGGTGCCTGCAAACAGATTTCGCTACACTGACTGGCTTTCCTTTTATACTTTTTCCACCAATCCAGTCATGCCTTTGCCCCATCTTGTTATAGACGCACCATGGATGCCGGGTGATTATTCATCCATTGCAAGCTTACTACCGTCGTCATTAATCGATACATTTGCCAACGGTGTTAACGGTAACCTTGATGCTACCGCAGAGTCTTCACTTACAACATTCAGAGGAGCGGCATTTTCAAAACTAGCTACCAACGCTAGCGCAAAAAGTCTTGACGGTGACAAGCTCAATGCGTTAGCGCACTCTTATGCAAGGAATGCCATTCTTTATAATGAAACAAATAAAGCAGTGGCGACTATGGGAGACACGTCTGCTGATCCGGCATTTGTCCGCAACGGAAAATTAGCAGTAGAAATGTTTGCTCAAGGTTCTAGCCAGGCGATCACCCTACAATCGGGCGCGGACAACGAATGGGACACAACTAGCAATAACTACACTCAGCAATCGAAAAAATTTCAAGATCTATTCTCCGGGTTAAATGACATTCTAGCTTATGCAAAGACAAGAGGTGTCGGAAACAGAATGCTGGTCATCGTCTCAAGCGAAAGAGGACGAGCTCCTACCTTAAACAGTCAGTCTGGAAAGAATGCCTGGTCATACACCTCCGTGCTTTTGTACGGCGTTGGTATCAAAGGAGGTACAACCGTTGGCTTAACAGATGACTATTTACGCGGTCTGCCTATTGATCCAATTTTTGGTGGTTTAGCACCTTCTCTAGCGCCTATGGAGATGGGCAACATTATGGCGGCCATCTATTTGAAAACAAATGTTCCATCTAAAATTCTACTACCCAATCACGCGCCTCTGTCACCTATCATATCGTCGGAGGATTCGTGACCACTTCATACAGTCTATTGCGTATCTCAATAACGATGCTGCTATTTCTATTAACCACAGTATTTTATTCCGCCTGCAGTAGCGGAGGAGAAGAACAAGAGCCTGAACAAAATGAAGTAAAAGAACCTGATCCAATTGCTAACGATCGCCCGCTTCCCCCTGTGACTTCATTAATTTGCGATCAAGGCACGTACCTTACCTATGACAACTTCGGTGCAAGTTTTTTAGAGTCTTATTGCGTTTCTTGTCACCATAGCTCTTTGTCAGAAGGCGAACGAGCCGGTGCGCCGGCTGAAGTCAATTTTGATTCATCCGAGTTAGCCCAGCTATGGCGCGTGTCGATCATAGTGAAAGCTGGCAGTGATGCAGCTCCAATGCCTCCGGATCAGAATGTCCCTAAGCAAGAACGCAAGGACTTTGCTGACTGGTTAAACTGCGGGGCACCAAAATAAAAAAACGTCATGGATTTCCATAACGTCTTATTTCTTTTCTTAATCAATTTAACATTCAGTTGGTTTTGCCGGTGTTGAATTAGCTCCGCCCAGGAGCGATCCAGCTAAAGATGGTAAAATTGCATTCAAGCCACCACCTTGCAGAACCGACACGCCTAGTTTCAATATAGACATGTTGATCTGTGAATCTGTTGTCGGAGTTCCGCAGTCTTTGTCGGAAACATTGACCACACCGTCGACGTCATCAAGCTCGCCCGCCAACTCTTCCACTTTTTCTTTGTCCAATATCTCCCAACTGTTGTCAGGAAATTTCCGGTCATAGTCTTCAAGAAAGACGTATTTGTTACAAGTCGCCTTGGTTTCTTTGAGCAAGCAACGTTCGTAATCGCGGGCGATGAATTCCAACTTGCCGCGCGCTTCTTTCGTCGGCGTCCATTCTATTTTGGCTTCGCTCGATAGATCTGCGGACTTCGCTGGCGAAATTTCCGACCCTTTTGGTACATCGTTGAGTAAAACGACGACTTTTCTGGTACTAGAAAAACCGTCTGCTGACTGTGTATTTTTATCAATGCCGTAAAAGTTCCAATTCACTGCCTCACCAGAGAAGCCAATAAGTATTCCTGACGCTGCAAAGTTTGCTGAAATGTATAGGTCAGCGGGAGGGCATTTTTCTTTTGTACAATTTGATCCAGTAAGTGCCGTCGATGTCGTCGGAGGAGCTGCTGTAACTTGCGCCTTTGACCCGCCGCACGATACCAATAAAGATAGCGCTGCTACAGACAGTGTCTGTAAGGTTAGTTGCAAATGTATTGTGGCTGGTTTCATACCGTTCCACTCCTAGATCGAATTTGGCGTATTCTCTAAGTACCTTATCGGACTACAGTCGGCAAACTTTAGAATCCAACAAAGTCGTCGATTTTAGTCAATAATTTCAAATTGATAAGAACGGCCAAATACCTGCGCTTTTAAGGTAGGGCTTTTCAGTTGTGTAGGGCTTTTCAGTTGCCTGAAAAAAATCTCATCTAAAGATCAAATTTTGGAAAAACTTCTGCGATAAAAAGCTGCATTTTTTCAGGAAAGAGCGCTGCCAAATGCACCGGTTTTGCTCCCACTTCTGGTTGGAATTCCAATTTAGCAGCGTGGAGAAAGTGATGGTATCCAGTCATTGCCAGTAAGTTCTGTGGCAGTTCCGACTTATGAGCCTGACTTCCGTAACGCTTGTCACCAACGATAGGATGACCGTTGATTTCTAAATGAACTCTTATTTGATGAGACCTGCCGGTCTCGGGAGAACATTCTATGAGCGAGACCCTCGTCGCTTCATTTACAGCAACGACTCGAAATTGAGTCAGCGCAGATCTTCCACCCGATCTCACCGCTCGGACTTGACCAGATTTTTTATCTATCTCCGATAGCGCTGACTTCTCTGTCATCTTTGTCCAAGATGGCAAACCGTGACAAACGGCAAGATAGGTTTTTTTTACTTTGCGTTCACGAAATTGATCAGTAAGCCAAGTAGCTTGTTTGCTGCCCTCGGCTACTAAGATCAATCCAGATGTCTCTTTATCCAATCGGTGCACGAGAATAAGTTGTTTGTGCCGGATTTGCTTTGATTTTAAGTATTTTTCCAAAAGCGGGACGACATGCATGATCGACTGATCTTTTGTTGCCTGCGATGGCAGCCCCGGAGGTTTATTGACCGCAAAAGTGCCGTAGGCATTGAATAACAGGTCATTTTCTCTGAATTCGAAAGATTCTGTTTTAACTTTCTTCAGCGCGGTCTCGTTGTACTCCACTCTGATAGAGTCACCGACCGTTACCGCCCTAGAAGCGACACGCACTCTTTTTTTGTTAACGTAGACGCCACCTACGTCAATAATAGATCTTATTTTTCGTCGCGACAAATCACCGATTTGTTCAAGCAGATAGATATCAAGCCTTTTGCCGCTATCTACACTTTCGACTTTGTAAAGATATGTCTTCATTTAACCCTAAATCTAGAATGGAGGCAGGACTAACTCTTGATCACCAGGAATCCATTTCTCTAAGCGTGACTTGAGATAATCGTTAACTACACGAAACGCAGGTGGCAAGTTTGGCGTTCGAGATAACAGGGACCAAAGTGCCAAAGCTAAATAGGTCGTGCTGTAACCGCTAGCAAGTTTAATGAAGCAGGTTGCAGCTGGTTGACCCGGTTCGCGCTCACTCACTAGCATCAAAAGTCCATCCGCACCTTCATTGGCAATGACTCGGCCTTTACTTGCTTCCATGATGTCAGATTCAAGCCGTCCGTATCCACCGACTAAGCGGATATTAGATGTCCAGAGCTTCTTCATTTGTTGGATCTTGGGATCGTCGTTTGTAAGCAGACGTTCCCACATGTTGATAAGACCACGGGCACTAACAGCCATTGTTGGTAGGCCGCAACTATCAGTCATCCACAAAGGTTTTTCCTGAATATATTGACCAATAATGTTGGTGACTTTTTTCTGAATAGGATGGTCGACATCCCAATACTTATCGATGTCAAAGCAATGTTTTCTGCATGCGGCAATCATCATCAAATGCTTACCAGCGCACGGATGATGAAACCTAGAAGGCTTGATACCGGAGTTTTGCATGACTGAAGAGACACCTGGATCTAGAGGATAGCCCCGCGGACAGAAAAGCTCATCCTCACCGGCCATTGCGAGTTTTGACAAATGCTGGAGCTCATCCATATGGTGGGCTTGACCCGAATGGGATGACAGGCCGAGAGCCCAGAAGTTTTCTGCTCCCACGGCGTCGCACGCCAAAAACTGCCAGGGCTTTAAGAGAGATCTGGCAATCATAACAACCGATTGATCACTACCCTGGATCTGTTCATTTTCTACTTTGAAATAACTGACACCGGTAATCACAACTTCAGAAATACCGCGCCTCGCTAATGCAAACAGCGGGGTGATCTCTGAAACAACTGTTTTTATATCTGTTCTCAAGGAATCAACTGCTCCTGAAATGTGGTGCTACTTCTTCCGCGAACAACCGCATTTGATGCAAGATTTTCTTATTGTCTGGTTCGTTAAATTCAAACCAAAGCATGAGCCTGTCTTCACTATGAAATCCATGCGGATCGTCGGGGGATAACGCCTGCTTGATATCCGCAGGGGTTCCTATCAGCGCCCGTTCCATTAGAAATTCTTTTGACGGCAACTGCACTGTTCCTCGCATCGCTTCGATATAGGTATCGAAGCACTTGCTGGCCGCTTCGAATGCGGCCTGTCGGTCGCGGTCAATAAACACAAGAACTGTCCTCGGCAACCTCGACCGGTGCCAGGCACGTCCTGCTTCTCTATATCTGTCAAACATCTCGGTATGAAGTTTGTTTAAAGCATCAGGTGGAGTAAACGATAGGTTAAAAATATCCAGATCAGCAAACTTCAAACCAACGGAACGGGCGTAAGGATCCGAAGACCCGAGAACGCAACGCAGATTGGCGTCGATTTCCGCTGCACTCATGTCAGGGACTAATTTCAAACGCTCAAAGTTCCAACGGTTAACATAGTCGAAACCAGACTCTTCGAGAGATACCCCGGTGGATCGAAGCTTTTCACGAGCGCCATCAAACTGAGACTGGTCGCGAAAATTAGCTCTGGTGATTTTATGTTTGGTCACCTCGTCTGAAGAGATGGTCTCCCCACGCAAAAGTCGCAGAAAGATTTCCAGTGCTTCGGTGAAGATAAGTCCCTGGTATTGATTCCACAGTGCAGTCTCTACCGCCGAATGGGGAGAGATCCCAAAAGGACGATTGATGTAAGGAAACCTACCGCTAGCGACACCCATCCAAAGCTTTCGCGGGGTTTGACGGAGGGAGTTATGCCAAGCCAAGGACCTAACACGATCAGCAGCCGCTATCGGACCACCGTTGCCCCCAACAATATTCATAATGGCAGTGCCAAAACCGATGCGCTCGGTGCGCTCGCAAATCATGCCGGCGAGCTGGACGCTATCTGCATTCAGGCCAACTTCCCCGTGATAGTTGGGAATAACTGGCTCTGGATTTTGTTTTTGAACTTCGCTGGAAAAATGTGATTCTGCGACCCAAATCGTTTCATATCCCAACGTTTCCGCTGCAATCACCTGATCAAAAAATTGCTGGAATACCTGTCGATCAGACAGTTTTGGATATACTGAATCGATACGGCCGATTGAATGAAAAACATCAAACTTCATGGAAAACTAGTAGCGACTGAGGAGCGAATTGTCAAATGTTATTGCCGTGTTATATGTCGGTCAAAGGGAAAACCTAATGATGTTGCCCCCTTTGAATCAGGCGACTATTCCACCATATTGTACTTTTTAAAGACAGCGCGTCTTTTACCTTCCGCAATGTACTTAGTCAGTTCTTTGTTAAAAAGCTTTGTAACTTTTTCTGCCTCTGGCCATTTCCGCGAAAACCCGATGTGAAAGGTACGCGAATCAGCAATCGGCTTTTTCATATAAGTTAACGCACTCAAAGTGTCCTTGTTTCGTCCGATAATCCAAGAACAAACACTCACTTCACAGATCGCAAGATCAATCCGTTTCTGTTGAATTTTTCGTAAATGAATAATTTCTGGTTCAGCGGACGCTACGCGGTCTGGAGTAAAAATATTTGCGTCCAAAGCATTTAAGAAGGGTTCAGGATAACTATAGCCAAGACTCAATCCTACCGTGAGTCCCTTTAACTCTTGAAACGATGACCACTCTAGCTTTGAATCCTTATGCTTAAAGAAAACATCCATGACTGAGCTAACAGGGTCAGAGAAGAAAAACTGAGATTCCCGCTCAGGATTTCGGGTCATTGTGAAAACCGCAGAAAGTTCTCCTGCGCTCGCCATCGAGTAGACACGCTTAAACGGTGCAACCTCGAAAACAGTATCATAACCTATGCGGCTAAAGACCCCCTTGACGATTTCAACATCAGAGCCACTGAGTTCGCCATTTTCAAAGATCCGAAACGGAGGGAAATGTGCAGTTCCGATCTTAATCTTCGGTTTTGTTTTCGCCGAACTCTTAGGTTCGCAGTATGCATTACTAGTCAATAGGCATACAAAAAAGGTCAGCAAACCACGACCGGCTAGAAATGTGAACTTTTTTTGCAGCAAAGCTAACACGCTTGCGTATGCCCCAAGTACTGATGAGTTTGTATAATGGAGGATACCACCAGGACACTTTTTCTCAAAGAAAAACAGCC
This sequence comes from Pseudobacteriovorax antillogorgiicola, assembly GCA_945862295.1. GTDB lineage: Bacteria > Bdellovibrionota_B > Oligoflexia > Oligoflexales > CAIYRB01 > CAMAXT01. The sequence goes on along the minus strand of CAMAXT010000027.1, from coordinate 554 downwards.
CCTGAGAAAATCGATTGAATGTTATATAATCCTGTTACGACCCGACCAAATTAACTGTTGATCGCAGATCACCGACCACCCACGGTGTTACTGATTTAACAATTGACGCTGAGCCAATAGAGGTGACCTTGAACCAGACCGAAGCTAAGGCAACGATCGACCGCGTAGTAGAAAATATTAAAAAGGTTATCTTGGGAAAAGAACCACAAATTCGCCAAGCTCTAGCCTGCTGGATCGCTGGCGGACACGTACTTTTTGAAGATGTGCCAGGAACTGGGAAGACCATGCTTGCAAGAGCAATGGCAGCATCTATAAATTTGAATACTCGTAGGGTACAATTTACACCCGATTTGCTTCCCTCTGATATCATTGGTTCGTCAATTTTCTCACGCGAGAACGGCAATTTCACATTCCTACCGGGCCCGATATTTACCAGCGTTCTATTAGCAGACGAGATCAACAGAGCGACGCCTCGAACGCAGTCAGCGCTGTTGCAGGCCATGGCCGAAGGTCAGTGCACCGCCGAAAACAAAACCTATAATCTTCCTGATAAT
>CAMAXT010000026.1 GCA_945862295.1 Pseudobacteriovorax antillogorgiicola | reverse complement strand
AGCAAAAATATCGCGATTAATTGCTAGGTTCTGTAGACGGTCGATCGCTTTTTTGTGTCTAATTTGGGCTCTAATCCGCGAAACAAGAATGTCAGGATGTGAACCTTTTTCAAGGTAATCTTCAGCACCGCTTTCTAAAAGATCAAGCTCTGCTAACTGGCTGCTTGAACCGGTCAGCACCATGACTGGGATAAGCCTGGTATCGATGTTAGCTTTTAGACGTTTTAGAACTTCTTTGCCGCTGATAGTTGGCAGGTCTAAGTCGAGTACGACTAGGTCGGGTTTTTTCTCCGAGCCAATCATCTTTAAGCCTTCTTCGCCACTGACAGCGAAACGGACTTCGACTTCAAGCTCGTGTTTGAGCGTCTCAGCAAAAATTTTCTGGTGCTTCGGCTGATCTTCGATAACAAGAATTTCGAAATTATCTTTCAAGATCCACCTCCATCGAAGCAAGTTCGATACAGATGCGGGTACCAGGTCCGTCCTCAGGAATCTCAGCCCAAACCCTTCCGCCCATAGATGTCACAACTTTTGAGACCATTGAAAGACCTAAACCAAAGCCTCCATCTTTCCTGGAACGGTCAGAACCTCGCACAAAAGGGTCAAAAACTTTACGCAATTCCCCGTGCTTGATGCCTTGGCCGTTGTCTCTGATTTCAGTTACGACTGACGGTCGGTTGCCAACCGTTGCTCCAACTCTCTGGGTGATTGTGACTACCGGGCCCACATCGGGGCGTTTGTATTTAACGGCGTTACTGACGATGTTAAGTAGTGCGAGTTTTAGAAAGTGCTTGTCCGCCAAGACTGGCTGAAGTGGTTTTGGGAAGACGCATTGGAGCGGTTTTCGATCAGCACTTTTTTGTGTGTCAGCAACACTGGCAACCCAATGAACAATCGCTTCGATATCGGTGCGCGTCGGCTGCAGTTTTCGATTAGTTTCTTTGACCATGTGGATGATGTCTGTGGCGTAGTTATCGAGCGATGTTAATTTGTTTTGTAACATCACGAAATCACTAGCGATCTGTGGAGCTCGGCCGGCTGCGTCAGTGTTCAGATATTCCCGGGCAAGTTCGCAAATGGTAAGTACGTTAGTTTCCATATTTCTGATGTCATGCAGGATGCCTGCAGCAAAAATATCCATATCCACTGCCATCTGGGTCATCTGATCGAGAACCATTTTATAGCGCATCTGCGCCTTCAACCGGGCAACAAAAACTTCCGGAGGCGCTCCTTTTTCGATAAAATCGTCGGCCCCCAGATCTAGCAAATGCTTCTGGCGCATTGGGTCCGGGTCCCCGGTAAGAATGATCACCGGCATGTTGTTAAAGCCAGGATCTCGCCTGATTTCCTTGAGTGTGTCTTCACCATTCAGCTTTGGCATGTTGAGATCGAGGATGAGGAGATCGTAGGGGAGTGGTCCATCTAACTTTTCGAGAGCAGTAACTCCATTGTCTGCAAAATGTACAGTTGCTGGCATAGCTTCTGTGATCGCCATCTCGTATAGGTGGTGATAGCGCACAATATCGTCGACCATAAGGATGCGGTATCTAGAATCCAATCTGAGGCTCCGGCTTGGGTAAATATTATTAGAGAAGTTTAGCAAAATTTTTGCTGTCCTACTCAGAGATTTCTCGCAGACCTTTTTTTATGACCTGTTGCGAGATTTAACTTATTGACTATGCCCGTTCAATTCTGCATCTTTTAACCTAAGTTAATCTAAACATATCGTGATTATGCGACCTTTTAGCAGCAATTTTTGCGGACGGGTGTGAGAATGATTTCCGTTGAAAAGCTAAGCAAATATTATGGCGGCTTTCGGGCCATCGACAATGTTAGCTTTCGAATAAACGAAGGCGAGATTGTCGGTCTTCTTGGACTAAATGGTGCTGGAAAAAGCACGATCCTAAAAGTGTTGGGCTGTTTCCTTCTGCCTTCAGACGGCAAAGCATCAGTAGCAGGATTCTCTGTTGATGAAAATCCGCACGAGATCAGGAAGTTGATTGGTTACTTACCAGATACGCCTCCACTCTATGACGAGATGACAGTCAGAAGTTATCTTGAATATGTCGCCAAACTTAAAAATGTACCCTCTAACCGGGTTAAAGAGCGCGTCGAAGCAGTGATGGCTCAAACCAATACTAGCGGTGTGCAAGAAAAACGCCTCGGTGAACTTTCGCACGGATTCCGTCAGCGTGTGGGAATCGGTCAAGCTCTTGTGCATGATCCAAAAGTTCTAATTCTCGACGAACCAATCAACGGTCTAGATCCTGTTCAAATTGTCGAGATGCGTGACTTGATCATCTCGCTAAAAGGCCGCTACACTGTGGTCCTTTCTAGTCACATTCTTTCTGAAATCACTCGAACTTGTGACCGCATTTTGATCGTTGATAAAGGACGATTGGTTGCAGAAGGCACCGAAGCGCAGCTGCAAGGCCGCATGATGCAGAACATGAAGCTATCCTGTGATGTTGAGTCTCTGCAGGGGAGCTTTGATTCTGAACTTCGGAAACTCGAAGGGGTGACCGGCGTCGAACTTCAACGGGGCGTTGCAGCTGGCACAGACCGCCTCCTTATCGAAACCGACCGTGATGTTAGGGCTGCAGTCGCCGCAAAAATTGTCGGGGCTGGCGTTGGGCTACTTGGCATGACAAGGGCCGACACAGGTCTTGAAGGTGTGTTCATGAAACTGATCAAAACAGGGGAGGAACGCTCACATGTCTAAAGCGTTACTTGTAGCTGGGCGAGAACTGCGATCTTTTTTTTCGACCTGGATGGGATATATAATTTGCGCAGCTGCGCTTTTCATCGATGGCTTGTTGTTCAATGCTTTCGCGATTAGCGGTACACCGAAGTTCTCCGCCGATGTCCTTGCTGACTTCTTCTACTTTGCTTCGGGGATATCGATTGTTTCTGGTGTTTTCTTGGCAATGCGGCTAATAGCTGAAGAAAAGCAGAATGGAACGATCGTTCTTTTTTACACATCGCCAATTTCTGAACGACAATTGATCTACGGAAAATTTCTTTCAGCGCTTATCTTCTCATTGATCATTCTATTCTTGTCTCTCTACATGCCAGCACTGATTTTTATTAATGGTAAGGTGTCGCTGGGACACTTGGCGAGCGGTTACCTTGTATTGTCTTTTTTGGGAGCAACAGCGATAGCTGTAACGCTCTTTGCTTCGACCATCTCTCCCAATCAACTGATCGCTGGAGTGACGGGTGCATTATTTACCGTTACCCTTTTAGTTCTTTGGATGGTGTCTGAGATTGTCGAACCACCTTTTAAAGATCTGTTTGCTTATCTCTCGATTCACAACAAGCACTTTTCCCCTTTCTCTCAGGGCATTGTGAATACAAAAGACGTGATCTATTACATCAGTATTACGGTGTTCTTTTTAGAGTGTTCTGTCAGGGCTCTTGAAGCTCGGAGGTGGCGCGGATGATGGATAAAATACTTCGGTTCTTAAGATTACCATTGTTTTTGTTAGGTGCGGTTTTGGTCTTTGTAGGCGACCGTTACCTTTCAGTAGAGAGCTTTCATACGATATTGCGAGCTAGTGCCATTGCACTTATGATCCTGTCTCTTGTCATGACGTTTATGCTTTCGGTTGGAGCAAGCGCGAAGGCTCACAAAGGCGAAGCGAAAAGTTGGCGAAAGTTGGTGATTTGGCAGATCATGGTCGTTGCTTCTTTTGGTTTTTATCTTCTGTACCGTCAGTCTCTCGGAGATGCTGCCAGCCCCGAATCGACAATAGCCAAACTTTACCTCGGCGGTTGGCTGACCTTGATGATTCTTGGTCTCTTCTACGGTATCGGGCTTGAATGGGCGATGCGCGATACTGGACATGGTCCTAATGCAGAGCCGCAGCGTGTTGGACGATCTGGGATGGCTTGGCTCAGCATCGGATTATTCCTTGCGGCCCTCGTTGCTCTGAATTTTACGGCTGCTAGAAAGAACATTACCAAAGACTGGAGTTACCTAAAGGTTCGTACTCCTAGTGAGTCGTCTTTGAAGATGGCTGCGACGCTTACTGAAGACATCAATATCGCTTTGTTTTACCCGCAAGGAAATGAAGTCCGGACTTTAGTTTCAGATTACTTTGATGCATTGGCAGCGAAAGAACCACGGGTCAAGGTTTCCTACTACGATAAAGATATGAACCCGGCGAAGGCGGAAGAATTTAAAGTTTCTCGAAACGGTCAGATTGTATTTGATGTCGCTGGAAAGAAGGCTCGCATTGATACCGGAACGACCATCGCAAAAGCGCGGAAGACTATCAAAGAAATAGATAGTCAGTTTCAAAAGTCTTTTCTCGAAATAACTTCTGAACGCAAGACAGTTTATTTCACCCGCGGCCACGGCGAACTCTCCTGGGTGGGCGACGAAGCTGAAAACCAACTGCGCTCGTTAAGGCTTCTGGAAACCTTTCTAAGGCAACAAAATTACAGCACCCGGCTTTTTGGCGTCACTGAGGGAAGCGCTAGCGCTGTACCTGAAGATGCAGCAGCAGTCATCATCGCTGGGCCGACTCAGCACTTCTCTCAGGAAGAAGTCGATGTCCTTAAAACGTACGTAGAAAAAGGCGGCAATATAATGGTTCTCTTCGACATTGAAGCTAATGTCGGCGATGCTGGTATGCCGAGTCCAACAGCGCAGAATCCACTTGAAATTATGGTCGCGGACATGGGTCTTAAGTTTAACCGGGTTCCTTTGGCGAATGAAAAGAATTTTATCTCGGCGACCCGTAGTCCTAGCGATGCCTGGTTTGTTTTTTCAAATATCTTTACATCTCATGAGTCAGTATCGAGTCTGTCTAAGCATGACGAGAGAGTTGCGGTTCTTTACTACCACGGCGGTTACTTCTCCATCACACCTGAACTTGGTAAATGGAGAGCGTTCGAAACAGTTCGGGCTCTCACGGATACGTTCGTTGACACCAACAAAAATTTTAAAAAAGACGCCGATGAAAAAGCAGATGCCTACGTCATGGGCGCAGTTGCTGAATTGAAAGACTTTAAAGCTGAGAACAAAAATCGCAAGGGTAGGGTCGTAGCCCTTGGAGATGCAACCGTTTTATCTGACGCGCTTGTGCGAAACGTCGGAAACGTGCTTTTCTTTTCTGACAGTTTGAAATGGCTTGTTGGTGAATCAGAATTAGCTGGCGCATTAGCATCGGAAGAAGACGTCAAAATCAGGCACACAAAAAAAGAAGATGTTGTTTGGTTCCACGGAACGGTCATCATTGTTCCAGCTTTGGTTTTAGGAGCGGGATTTCTGGCAACCAGACGTAGAAAGATTGTTGTGAAAAAAGGGGGTCGCAATGCGGCTTGATATAATTGTTAACGGAGTCCTTTTAACAGCCGGACTAGGCCTTGCTTACTGGGCATCCAAACCAGCGGACGAAGATCAAGACCAGAAAGTTGATGTAATCAACATTGAGCCTAAGTCGATTGTCTCTCTGAAATTGACCGGGGCTGACGTTAATGTCGAAGCAGCAAGACGACCTAACGGTGAGCGTTTCTGGATAGAGCACACACGTACTGAACAACCGAAAGAACCTGTTGCAGTCGCTCCAGACCCAGAAAATCCTGAGACTACCGAAGAATTACCGACCGCTGAACCCGCTCCTGAGACACCAGGAAAGACGGTGAACGAAAAGCTTCTTAGTAACGAAAAATTTGATGAACTCATTAAGTCTTTTAACCCTTTGAAAGCTGAGCGTGTAGTCGGAACAATTAAAGAAGATCAGTATAAAGAATTTGGACTGGAGGGATTAAAGTTCAGATTTGAAGTCGTGCAAGACGGTGGTAAAAGCACGCACTTCTTTCTTGGTAAGAAATCTTACGGAAGTCAGAACCGTTTTGTGATGGAAACTGATGCAACTGGAAAACCAGGGAGAGTGCTCCTAATTTCAGATCAAGGATTTGATAACTTCGAAAAAGCAAACGTCCGCATGCACGACCGGAGAATCGTTAGTATTCCTTTAGAAGAAGTTACGAAAGCTGAAGTCAAAGCTGGAACTGTCACAAAAAAATTAGCTCACACGCAAAAAAACAAAGAGGGCGAGCCAATTTGGACTGATGACGAAGAAGGTGCAGTTGCGAAGCCGTCTTACGAATCATGGATGGATAAAGTCAATAAACTTCGGTTAGCCAGTTACGCGACTGACGAACAAGAGCAGCGACTCAAAAGCACAGAGCCATTTCTGGAAATCGCCCTCGAAAAAGGTGGTGCTCCAGCAGACAAGCTTATTTTCCGTAAACTATCTGAAGATACCCAGCAATATTTTGTTTATTCCGACTTCCTCAAGGTCCACGCTGTGATTGTGACGAATCGAGCGGAGCCTATCGAGAAGGATATCGCGACTGTTTTTGCGGATGTGAAATAAGAGTTAGAAAAATCGAAAATCGAATCAAAAACGTCTGTCATCTCAGGCGTTTTTTTCGTTCATTACCGGATGCTGCATTTGTGCAGGAAACAGTTTTGCACCAGGTCAGTTGTTATTTAAGACACAGGTATGATAGCCTAATACTTAGAACCCCAATTCCTACACGATCATCATAGAATTCTGCAGCGGGATATCACCGCTTCAAAATATACAAATTTGCACCTGGTCATTATCCCACAAGGAAATGAAAAATGGGCCTGAGAATTGCGACAAACGTATCGTCGCTGACATCACAGAGGCACTTACGAGAAACTAGAGAGTTGCTCGATAGGTCACTTGAACGCTTATCCAGCGGATACCGCATCAACCGAGCAGGTGATGACGCCGCAGGTTTAGCTATTTCAGAGAAACTGAGGGCCAAGACCCGCGGTTTGGTGCAGGCGCAACGAAACGCTTCGGACGGTATATCTCTTATTCAGGTTGCTGAAGGTGGCTTGAACGAAGTTCAGAACATCCTCGTGCGTTTAAGGGAGCTTGGTGTACAAGCAGCCAGTGATACCATTGGTGCTCGTGAACGAAAGTACCTCGACCTCGAGTATCAATCTTTAAAGCAAGAACTTGACCGTATCGCTAACGGTACTGAATTCAACGGTACATTCCTCCTTGACGGTACCGGTGGCTCTTTAGACTTTCAAGTTAACACCGGTGGTGAAAACCTTTTGGGTGTTGACCGCATTTCTTTCGACGCATTTAAGCTCGATGTGAATACCGATAAACTCGGAATGGAAGAACTCTCGGTTGATTCGAAAGTTAATGCTCAGACAAGTTTGACTTCTATTGATAAAGCAATCGAAGACGTTTCAGCAACTCGTGCGGAACTCGGTGCAATCGAAAACCGTTTGTCTTCTACGATCAGAAACGTTGGAATTTCGATCGAGAACCTCTCAGCTGCTCGTTCACGCATTAAGGACGTAGATATCGCTGAAGAAACGGCGGAGATGACTAAGCACAATATCTTGATGCAGGCGGGTACGTCGGTACTTGCGCAGGCGAATAATGTACCGAAATTGGCGCTTTCGCTCCTGCAGAATTAAAAGAATTTTTTTAAAAAAAAGCGCCGGACTTTTGCTAGTCTGGTGCTTTTTTTTGCTGTTTTTAGATGGAATCTAGGCCCCAGATGAAGAGTTTCTCGAGATGTCGGCACTCGTTTTTAGGGAGGGCCGGGTGAGTCCAGGCAAGGGCCATAGGGTGTTGTTCTTTTCCAGAGATAAAGCTGTTTAATTCTTTATGAAGATCTTTTGGTAATTCTTTAGGAGCAAGCAGCATGGCAGCCTCTCGATCTGAGTCGGATAATATAAAGCTTAGGAGGTTTAAGATGTCGCTGGGTGAGTCAGCGCCCCATTCGTGGACTACGGATTCCATGTCTGCGCCTTTACCGATGATTGCAAACGCGTATAGGCGACCATTGCTGTCCGTAGATGAAAACACGTTTAGATTAGGAATTCTAAGCAACGACGCAAATTCACGGGTCGTGCGGTCGATGGTTAAAGTTGTTTTTGGTCTCAGGTCCATGAAAGTATCGAGTGTCACATCACTAATGTTGCTTATTTCATGTTTATTATAGAAAACGTCTTTGATAGGTGAGTCGACCTGACGCTTACTAAGTGAATCCTCAGTATATATGTATCTTCTTTCTTCCCCGAATGACCTGAAGCCCTGTTTTTGGTAAAATTCTAGTAGGTCACTCCATAGTATCAAAATCGATAGGTTGGTATCTGTAGCGACTGATTTCAGATGCTCCAAGACATTAGACATAATGCCTTGACCACGAAACCTTTCATCAGTGGCAACGTTCCCGATCAACCCGATATTCCAACGCTGCTTTGTAACGCTGCAAGTGACAACCCGAGGCCAGAGATTAGCGTGTGCTACTAAAACGTTCTCGTGGCGAAAGCAGTAACTAAAGCGACTGCCGTCCTTACTAAGAACGATCGGGTATTCAGATTCGATGGAAAAGTACTGTACGCTTTCGCGTAAAGATTTTTGCAGCAAACTGTTTCGTTCAGCATGTTCAATAGAAGAGTTTGGTGTAAAGATTTTCATGTAGAGTCTCCATAGAGATTATAACACCGACTGGTATTTTGAGGGAAATTCATCTATGCGGGTACCTGGAATGTCATCGCTCGATCCGAAGCTTGTAGAAGGGCTGATTGAGGCTGAGCGTATTCCTATTGACCAGGTTAAGAAGCGACGAGAAAAAATCGTTGAAGACAAAGCGGAGTTCGAAAAATTAAATACCATGTTGACTGAACTCGACACAGCAGCCACAAGCCTTAAAACCAAGTCTGATTTCTACAAAATGAAGGTCGAATCGTCCCATCCAGACATTATGGAAGGCACTGTTTCGAACGCAGCAATGCTTGGAAACTATGAGTTCGAAGTGCGCTCGATGGCGCGTAATGAAAAAGAACTAGCGTTTGGTTTTCCAGACAAAGACAAGACAGCAGTCGGTTTCGGTTATATGTTGATCGAGCGAGAGGACATGGAGCCTGCTGAAGTTATCGTTGAGCCAGGGGCGACGTTGCAGGACGTTGCTCAACAAATTAACGAAGCTCAGGCCGGCGTGCGCGCGATGGTCATTAATACTAAGTTCCAGCCCGAGTCCTACCGTTTGGTTGTTATTAGTGAAAAGTCAGGTACTGAATCGCGTATTCAAATCGATCCTGACACGACGTTCATGGAATTTAAAGAACAAGTCACAGGCAAAAGTCTCGATGTTTTATTTGAAGACGTCCCGGTGACAGATGATGACAATATCTTGGATGAACTCGTCGAAGGCGTTTCATTTAACGTTAAGCGTGCAGAGCCAGGCACTCGTATTCAGATCAACATCGTCAACGATCTTGATTTAACTATGGAGTCGATAAAAGGCTTTGTAGAGAAGTATAACCAGATCGTAAAATTCGCAGCAGCTCAGTCGCAAGACCCAACGCAAGGGGACCCCGGTCGATTGTCCGGTGATGCCTCGGTACGTCAGGTCATGCGCCAGCTGCAAACAGCAGTCTCGCCAGTCGTTCAAACCTCAGGAAAGTTTAGGTCTCTCGCCGATATTGGAATTACTACCAATCCTAAGTCCGGTGAGTTAACCATTGACGATGCTAAAGTTCGCGCGGCCTTATCCGAAGACTATGATGGAGTTGCTCAGCTTTTCATCCGAACTAATTCGGGGAATGGTCTTGGCGAACGGATAGCGGAAAGACTAAAAACCTTCCGAGATCCAGCTGCAGGTGTGATCAAATCACGGATCCGCGGTATCGACAAAATCATCGAGAATCAGGACAAGGATATCGTTAGGCGCGAGCGAGCTCTGGAGGACAAGGAACAGGCAATTAAAAGGCGCTTTGCGTCTCTTGAGGGCCAGATGAATGACCTTCAAGCACAGGGAAGCTTTCTTTCTGCCCGTCTAGGTGGCCAGCAGGGAGGAGGCCAAGGCTAAGGCGCACAGAGAGGAAATCCATGAGTAATCCTTACAGTCAGTATCAAAAGACACAGGTAACGACAGCTAGCAAAGAGAAGATCTTGCTAATGCTTTATGAAGGAGCGATTCGCTTCACGAAGCATGCGCACGCTGCGCTAAAACAAGGTAAGGTTGCCGACAAAGGCAAATACATCAGTAAGGCGACAGCGATCCTTTCTGAACTTATGGCAACCCTAGATTTTAAATCAGGTGGCCAACTCGCAGTCGATCTAGAAAATCTTTACGTTTTTATGATCGATAAACTCATTGAAGGTAACATCAAGAACGACCCAGAATGTCTACAACAGGTAGAGAAACTCTTGATGACACTATATGAAGCTTGGAAAGATGTTGTTGAGAATCCGCGTGAAGATGGCATCCCGTCAGCTCGCATGCAGCCGCAAGAATATGCTTCTTACGTTGCCACGAAGGATCCGAATGCACAAGCTGCGACACTAACTGCAGCTCAGCAAACGCCGTCAAACAAGGTTAAATTGTCCGCATAATACTTAGTAGTTAGTGTCGCCGGTCTGCTCGAAATCATCGAAAAAGACCGGCAATTTTTTCCCACCAATATTTCCTTTAGCCGCCAATTGTTAAATTTCTGCAACAATCCCCCATTACTTTTTTCTCATGTTAGTCTCAAATATACCCAATCCTGACTTTTACGAACGCAATCCAATAACCGCATTATTTGGAGAGGCTCTATGGCCATTAGTCAAGCGCTTTACACTGGTGTTACAGGCTTATCGGTAAACTCCGACGGGATGTCCGTTATTGCCAACAACATTGCCAATGCGAATGCCAAAGGCTTCAAGCGCGACCGCGCTGAATTTGAAGACATGTTGGCGATGGACCTTTCAACGGGTGCAGGAGCCGCGCAGATCGGCCGCGGTGCTAGACTAAAAGACGTTCGTACCATGCATACCCAGGGTGGTCTTGCTGTGACGGACAACCTCACTGACCTTGCTATTCAAGGCATGGGCTTCTTCGTATTATCAAACGGTGGTACAGAAGTGCAAGAATCAGCAGGACGCTTCTACACCCGTACCGGTTCTTTTATCTTTGATAAAGACGGTTACCTCGGTGACACCGGCGGTGGTCGCGTGCAAGGTTACATGACTAACGAACTCGGCGCCCTCTCCAGCCGCATGAACGACATCCGCATTGAAACAAACTCGATCCCACCAAATGCATCTAAGAAAGTCGTGTTCGACGTGAATTTGGATGCGCGTGAAAAACCACTTGAGGGCGAATTCGACCTCGAGAAGGCTGAGCTCTCGTCTAACTTCAACAACACCTTCACTATCTTCGATAGCCACGGTGGTAGTCACCAGATGACTGTTTACTTCCGCCGCCAGGAAGAAACTGATGGTATCTCATGGAAGTGGCATGCGACTGTCGATGGCAAAGAAGTCTCCGATGCTGACGGCGCTAAGCTAAAAGAAATCGGTAACGGTGTCGTTAAGTTTAATCAGAAAGGCAACCTGCTCGAAGAACTCACAGAATTCTCTGAAGTAAACTTCGCTGGTGGCGCAGCTGCGGGCCAGGTCATTGACTTTGACTTCGGTAAAAACATCGCAGAAGAGGGCGGAAACGGCATCGGTGCTACGACTTCGATCGCAGCGAAAAGCGTTACCAACTTCCACTCTCAAGATGGTTACGAAGCTGGTAACATCAAGTCTCTCCGTATCGAGCTTGATGGTCAGATCATGGGTGTCTACACCAACGGGGTAATCAAATCTCTCGGTGCAATCGCTCTTGCGACCTTTGAGAACCAAGACGGACTCATGAAAGCCGGACGCAACCAGTTCTACTCCACTATCGATTCCGGCCCGCCAAAAATCGGTATGGCGCAATCAGGAACACGCGGCTCGATCTACGCTTCATCTCTTGAAGAATCGAACGTCGACTTAGCACAGGAATTTGTAAATATGATTACAACGCAGAGGGGCTTCCAAGCGAACTCACGTTCAATCACGACTACAGACTCTATGTACGAAGAAGTGATCAACCTGAAACGATAATCTTAGCGGGGTAATTTAATTATCCCTGAAGAATAAAAAACCCTGCCGCAAAAAAGCGGCAGGGTTTTATCTTTAACGTGTCCTGGCTCTGATGAACCTGCACCTTGGGGTCTAAAAGATTCGCCGTTTCGTAGTGCATTCTTATCGAATTGGCGTCACGTAGGATTTTTAAAACATCAGCTCCCAGATGTTAATACAGATTTTTTTAGTATGATCTGGTCGATCTCGAAAGAGAGTAAAATGCAGGTGCGATCACTTTTTGTTGATGCAATCTCGGCGGCGAAAAAAATATGTGAACTGCCGCAACCAGAAGAGGAACTCATCTGCGTAAATCTTGATTTTTTTGATATCTAGGATTGATTAGGAATGATCAGGAGCAGACGATTTGGCTCTACGCTTGCCGGCACTGTTTGGCTTGGTGACTAATGCCACAAATGCGCCAGTTAGTGGCAAGGATAGGCCAGTTGGGTTCGTCGAGCCTGGCAGATATTTAGCGCGGTCTTTGACCGTCACAATCGTAAAACCTGCCATCTTTAACATCTTAACAAACTCGTATTTCGCGAAGGACCGGTACTGATGTTCTGTTCTCGGAACATCCCGAACATTACGAGCAACTGCTTCAAAGCCCCACGGACTGAGTTTATTGAATGCTACGATGGCAGCTCTGCCGCCAGGCTGCAATACCCGGTAGATTTCGCGCAAGGTGTCGGTCGGTCGATTTTGGAATTCGAGTGTGTTTATACAGATGACCGCTTCAAAAGTTTGGCCAGACAGGGGGAACTTAATTAAATCTGATTGTTCAAATGTGGCGTTGACGTTTGCCGCCGCCATCCGTTCTTTTAGGGACGTGAGTGACACAATGGATTGATCGAGGCAAGTCAGACGCCAGCCTGTTTTTCCAAACGCTTCGCCAAGCATTCCCATGCCGTATCCTACTTCAAGTAGGTGCTTATTGCGGACAGTCGAGAAAAAATTGTCGATAAGGTACCAAAGTTCTGGGAAGTAACGAAACTTCACAGAGTTTTTGACCTTAATATTAAGAAAAGAGCCTGAGACTCTTTTCGACGACGTTACAGTTTTTGCCATGTTGCGACCATTTTGGTTTCCAACGATGATAGCAAAATAAACAGTCTGTTTACCAGTTTAAGTTGGACCATTGATGGTATTGTGGGCTGTAATTATCTTTTGGCGCACTTGTTCGGCATACAGCTCAAGGTCTTCGTTGTCTGGAGCTGGCGGCGGGATCTTTGGCAAAATTTTCAAACGCACTGTCGCCCGCATTGAGGGATGGCTCGATCCCTTTCGCATTAAATCACCAGCTCCGTGGATAGCGATCGGTAAGACCGCAACTTTTGAATCGCGCGCAAGTTTGAATGCGCCGATCTTGAACTCTTTGATTATCCCATCCGTAGAACGTGTCCCTTCAGGGAAGAAAAACATCGGAATACCTTTGCGTAGCCGGTCGGTACTCTGCCGCATGGATTCGATATGGCTACCTTTGTTGCCTCGCGTGATGGGGATATACCCTGCCCATTTCATCGCTTGACCAACCATCGGAATTTTGAAAACAGAATCTTTACTTAGCCAGCGAAACTGGATGCGGAGATAATACATCGCCCAGATATCAGACATGGATTCATGATTGGCAACAATGACAACTGCTTCATTGTCGGCTGGCAGATTTTCTTGACCCGTCACTTCGATCTTCCAGCCTGGCATCATCCGAATGATGGTTCTACCCCATAAAGACGCGATACTGTGAACGCCTTTACCGTGTTTGTATTTGTCCGTGACTAGAGAGAGTACAGTTGGAAATATACAAGATACGTAACAGAAAAACGTAACTGTAACGCCGGCAACCCAGAAGTAAGTCGTTCTGAGCCACTGAATAAGAGAAATCTTGGGCTTAGTCTCGTCCATTGCAAAGGATGTGTTGGCAGATTGCATTTGCTATTCCCCCTTTTGATTCAACGGACCTAAATTCTTTACCGTCGCGGTTGAAAATTTTTGCCCGGTGCTTTGTAGCACTGACGTCGGCAAGGTCATTGATGACAAAAAGCGATAGGTTGTATTTTGATGTGTAATCTTTTGCGAACTGGGAAGCAGCTTCCGACGTCAAGCCGGTTTCAAGTTTAAAACCAACTTTGATATTCGATTTAACGTCTTTGATTAGCTTCTTGCTTGGCGATAACTCAAGGGTTAAACCAGCATTCGAATCACTTCTTATCTTTCCTGACTGACGAGAGTTTGGGATGAAGTCAAGAACCGAAGCAGCGAGCACCGCTGCATGCAAGGCCCCTTTTTCTGCGTCCTTAATTGCTTGTTCCATATCAGCATTAGATTCGATGTCGATCATTTTTGTCGCCACGGTCGGTTTTACCGTGCACGGGCCGCAGATGACGATAGTTTCGAATCCATGGCGGTAGAGCTCGTGGCTGATTGCAGTCCCTAACGCTCCGGAAGAATAATTTGAAATGTAACGGACGTCGTCAATGTAGCCCCTTGTTGTTCCCATTGTAATGAGAACGCGTCCTTTCGAACCTGATTTATGAACATGAAGTTCATTGGCGCAAAGGTCGGCTAAGGTATCTGGAGAAGGAAACTTTTGTTTACCTTCTTCGGTCCGCGCTCCTAGGATTTTAACGCCGTAGGATTGAATCTTTTTTAGATTTTCCTGAATAGCAGGCGACCGGTAGAGGCTATCGTGCATGTTGGGTAAGAGCATTACAGGCTTTTTTTCGCCGAGATATGACGCGATAAGCGCACTCGCTGGCGTATCTGTTTGACCGTGGGCAATTTTTGCAATCAAGCTCGCTGAAGCTGGTGCGACAATACAGCCATGTCTAACGGCAATATGGCTGGCAGTTCCGGAAAATGAGGTGATAGTGTCCTGTGCTGCAGCCCAGGAAAGCGCTTGTGAGGTAATAAATTCTGCTCCGCCGCGAGTGAGCCAGGGAGTGATTTTGCTACCTAGGCGGCGCAGAGAGCGAATGAATTTTACCGATTCCACCGCGCCAATAGACCCAGAAACGACAACGTCCAATTCCCAACCGCTTAGCGCTTCGGAAACCGGATTTATGGTTAGATCAGAAACAACTGATCCTTGCGAGTCTGTGTAGCCTGCGGAGCCGGACAAAGGAAACCTCCGGCTTCGAATTAAGCGCGTTTAGTCTGCTTCAATTCGTTTGCATTTGGCTTGTTCAAAGGAAGGTTAGGACCGGTAGTACCGATTCTACGGACTTCGTTTTTACGTTTCTTGCCTTTAGCAAGGTTTCTCAAAATTTTGCGAACTTTGTGGACTTTGGTAGGCGATGCCATCGTGCGATTCCTATTTATATGCCCATCATCATGGACGTATTTAACGAGGGTGGAAATTATGAAAAATGGCCGAGAAAAGCAAGACCTATTTTGCCGAACAAAATAGGGCCAAACCCACTGAAAATCATCAGTATTTTGGTGACGGCAGCTCTTAGGTAGTGGCACACTACGGCTGTGGAGAAACTACAAACAGGAGAAATCATGAGCCGCACCACAACCTTTGCGAAACCCTTTATTTTGATGTCATTACTATCTCTTGCGGGAACGCCTGCCTCGGCACAGTCTGAGAACATCGATACGACACCTGTGCCAAAAAGATCTGACAGCCTAAAGCCTTCGGAGCTGCAGACGACTGGAGAAAGTTCAAATCCAAGCAACGAAAGCGGGGCATTTATTGGAGGTGGACTTTCATTCGGATCAGCAAGGACGACTGAAGACGGTGTTAGCCCAGGCGTGGCAATGCTTTTCAGCTTTGAACCAGGTTACCAAGTTAACCGCGGCAGTTGGAACCGTTTGGAATTCAGCGGTCAAATATTTGCTGGCAAAGCAGAATTCGGCAAGACCGACATAAATGTTGGTTTAGGTGTTCTAGCTAAACTCGGTTACGGCTACAGCCTCGGTGACAAGTTGATGTCGATATGGCGAGTTGGTGCAGGGCCAGTCATGGCGACCTTCAAAAACCGCGATGCTGCTGAATCAGTCGAGTCTGATGGCGCGTTAATGGGTCTAGGTTTACAAGGTGCTTGGCAGCTTGTTTTCCCAATGAGCGACTCGCTCGATTTAATCGGCGGACTTGCGTGGACGCATATGCAATTTAACGTTGATGACGTTAAAGGTAGCAGTGGTGTCAAATACCCTTATGATCAGCAAGTCATAGCAAATGCTCAAACAGTTGACCTTGGCCTTCGCGTCCGTTTCTAAAAAATTAAACTGCTGAAACCGCATTTTATAAATTTCTCGCACTTCGGTGCGAGACTTTGTCGTTCAAGCCAGACCTTCGCAGTGCAGTAGTGTTCCAACCCTACCTGGAGAAGAGATGACGCAGCAGTTTCAACGCCTATTAGTCGCCAATCGGGGTGAGATTGCGGTTCGAATCCTAAGAGCCGCCACTGAATTAAACATCCGTACGGTCGCCATGTACACCCATGAAGACCGCTTCGCGCTCCATAGGTTTAAAGCCGATGAGGCTTATAAGATCGGTGAACCAGGCAAACCAATCGCATCCTATCTTGATATCGATAACATTATTAAGAAAGCCGTTGAATGGAAGATTGATGCGATTCACCCAGGCTACGGTTTTTTGTCAGAAAGTGCTGAATTTGCGGAAAAGTGTGCAAAGGTCGGCATTAAATTTATCGGTCCAAGACCTGATGCGCTCATGGCTTTTGGCGATAAAGTTCAAGCTCGCGCTGTCGCGATCAAAGCCGGCGTTCAGATCATACCGGGTACCAAAGAATTTCTAAAAGATTTAGACGACGCAAAGAAAGAAGCGAAACATCTTGGTTATCCGGTTACCCTAAAAGCTGTGTCTGGTGGCGGTGGCAAAGGCATCCGCATGCTGTTAAACGAATCCGAGCTTGAGTCCGCATTTCCACGCGCGATGTCTGAAGCGCTAACAAGTTTTGGTCGTGCCGACCTCTATCTTGAAAAAATGATCGTCAACCCTAAACATATTGAAGTACAAATTGTTGGCGATGAGCATGGCAACGTCGTACATTTATTCGAACGCGACTGTTCGATCCAAAGACGAAATCAGAAGGTTATTGAGGTCGCTCCTGCTTTTGGCATCACCCAAGTTACAAAAGATAAGATCTATCAGTACTCTTTAGATATCGCCAAACAAGTCAATTATTCCGGTTTGGGGACCGTTGAGTTTCTCGTTGATAAAACTGGAAATGCCTATTTTCTAGAGGTCAATCCACGCATTCAGGTCGAACATACGGTGACAGAAATGATCACTGGGATTGATCTTGTTCAGACCTCCATTCTTATCGCTCAAGGCGAAGCTTTAAACCACCCGAAGATCGGCATTCCGAATCAAGAATCTGTTGTGATTCGCGGCGCGGCGATTCAGTGCCGCATCACCACCGAAGATCCGACAAACAATTTTGCTCCCGACACTGGCCAGATCATTGCCTACCGTCCTGCGTGCGGTTTTGGTATTCGCTTAGATGAAGGTCAAGCAACTGCGGGCGGGGTCGTTACGCCACATTATGATTCCTTATTGGTAAAGGTCGTCGCTTTCGCGCGCGATATGGATTCTGCTTCTGCAAAGATGTTTCGCTCGTTAAGCGAATTCCGTATCAGAGGCGTAAAACACAATATCTCTCTTTTAAAAAATGTCATTCGTCACCCCGTGTTTCTTTCTTCGCAAATGAATACCGGCTTCTTGGCAATGCATCCTGAACTTTTTAAATTTCAACGCCAGCGTGACCGCGCGACGAAAATGCTTCGCTATATTGGCGAAGCAACTGTCAATAACCCGCACGAACTTCCAAGTCGTGAACCAAAGGGCGAGCGGGATGCTCCAGATCTGTCCTGGGGACCTGCATTAGACAAATTTAAGTATAATGCAGATAAACCAACTGCTCGTGAGATTTATAAAAAAGGTGGGATGAAAGCGCTGTCAAATTGGCTCGAACGTCAACCCGCGCTGCAGCTCACCGATACGACCATGCGTGATGCCCATCAATCTCTCTTTGCCACGAGACTCCGTACGCGTGACATCATGAAGTCCGCAAGCTTTTACAATGAATACGCCCACCGGTTTTTTAGTTTAGAGGTATGGGGTGGGGCAACCTTTGATACGTCGCTGCGTTTTCTCAAAGAAGACCCTTGGCAACGGTTGGCTGATATCCGAGCAGCCATTCCGAATTCCATGTTGCAGATGCTTCTGCGCGGTGATAACGCCGTCGGTTACACGAACTATCCCCATTGGGTGATTCGAGAATTTATTAAAAAGACTGTCGAAACAGGCCTCGATATCTTTCGAATTTTCGATTGCCTCAACCAGCCAGACAAGATGGCCGTTGCTATTGATGAAGTTAAAAAACGAGGAGCCATCGCTGAAGTTTGTGTTTGTTACACTGGAAACGTTGTATCTCCTTCGGAAACAAAATACACCTTAGCTTATTATCTAAATATCGCCCGCGAACTCGAATCTATGGGCGCTGACATTCTTTGTATTAAAGACATGGCCGGCCTCTTGCGTCCGCGCGCTGCTAATGTTTTGATAAAAGCACTGCGCGAAACGATCGGCATTCCTATCCATCTGCATATGCATGACACTTCGGGTGCGGGAGTCGCGACACTTCTAGAAGCCGCCCAAGCTGGTTGTCATATCGTTGATGGCGCTGTTAGTTCCATGGCAGGTTTAACCTCCCAGCCGAGCATCAACGCGTTGGTTGCCGCCATGGGTGGCGATCCAAAGTGTCCGGAAGTGTCTTTGCCAGTTCTGGACGAGCTTGCTCGTTATTGGGAAGGTGTGCGGACGATGTACCAGGACTTTGATCCAGGCATCAGGGCAACATCAACCGACGTCTATGAACATGAGATTCCAGGTGGTCAATACAGTAATCTTTTCGAGCAAGCTCGGAAGGTCGGTGTCAGCGCTAAAGAGTTCCATCAGCTAACAATTCGCTATAAAGAGGTCAATGACCTCTTCGGCAACATTGTCAAAGTGACTCCGAGTTCAAAAGTTGTCGGCGATATGGCACTCCTCTTACAAAAACACAATCTCACTGGCCCTGATTTTCTTCAAAAGAAGCCAGCCCTCGACTATCCAGATTCCGTCATAAGTTTCTTTAAAGGGCACATGGGCATCCCCTACGGTGGATTTCCAGATGAAGTCCGGAAGATCGTATTAGGTGATAACGCTCCGCCACCCCAAATCGCTGAACTCGAGGACTCCGATGATTTTGATTCCGTTCGTCAAAAGTTGGAGGGAATTTTAAAACGGCCTGTCACCGACGAGGAGCTGTTAAGCTACCGTCTCTATCCGAAAGTTTTTCTAGAATTTATTAAACACCGAGACACCTATGGTGATCTTTCGAATCTAACGACTCCCGTCTTTTTTTACGGACTCAGCCACGATCAAGAAATTGAGACCGACCTTGAACCAGGCAAAACACTGATCATTTCGCTCCAAGGAATCTCTAAGCCGAATGAAGATGGAGTCCGTACTGTTTTCTACGACTTAAACGGATTTCCAAGAGCGATCGAAATTGCTGATCAATCGATCAAGAGCGTTAAAAAGAAGAGAACCCAAGCTGATAGCATGAACGACCGACATATCGGTGCAGCAATGCCTGGTAAGATCCTAGAAGTCAAAGTCCGTCCTGGCCAATCAGTGCAAAAAGGCGAGACTTTGCTGGTAACTGAATCCATGAAAATGGAATACGTCATCACCGCTAAATCTGACGCCGCCATTAAAAACGTCCACGTTGCCGTTGGTGATATGGTCGAAGGCGGCGATCTCTTTCTGGAACTCACTTAAAAAAGTAGAGTGTCACTATTTTATCCGGTGCCACCCTGCGCGACCCTTCGCGTTGTTGTCGCAGTTGCAAATCATCATCAATGCGCCATACACAGGATTGAGGTTCCTGCTGCCGATCAATGCTCGTCAACATACCTCAGAGCGTGTTCGATGTAGGGGAGCATGGCTTGATCAAATTTTTTGTAGTCCCCTAAATAATCCTTCAGACTGCGGTCAAAATCAGCTTTTGCCGGTGCATAGGTCGCAGCTGTAAGAGCTAAGAGCTCAAGTGACTCGAGTCGCAATAACCAATTTGATGGAAAGTTGTTAGTGCATTCATCGGCAAATAGGGTAGCTATTTGCGCTGTATCGATGTTGACGCCTTTTTTAAGGGTCTCACGCAGCTCTCTACTTTTTTTAAATGTCTGATAGATTTTTTGTTCAGTAGCAGTTGGAAGCGATGTGCGTTTGGGCGAAGTTTTTGTCTCACCTAGCTTGTACCTGCCGAACTTTTCCCGGTCGGCAGCGCCGCCGTAGACGCTTGTCACAGTCGACCCAACGATCATGTCAAAGTCACCCCAGCTTGGGTCGAAGTAGACTTTATTGCTTCCAGTGACGCTGCAGTTTTTCCACTTAATTAATACGAGATTGCTGTTCTTAAATTCGAGGTAAGCGATATCACCACTGACTTTAAATCCGCTGACAAACTCAATTGATTTATTCTGTCCTATTGCCACACCAAGGTCTTTTAGCTCATCTTCTGACAAGGTGTGGGGTTGGCGATCTGGTGCTTTTTTCCAGAAGCCGATCGGTGAGCTGAAGCCTTCGGGATGCTGGCTTGTTCCCTGACCTTCTAATTCCTGCTCGTCGCAAGCGATCTGGACTGGTCCACTAAGTTTCACGAAGGTGATTTGGTCACCAGATTTTAGGTACTCGGTGACTTTTCCACTGACTGAAACAAAGCTGTTTAGTTCAACAGAAACCACTGTCCTCCCAGATTTTGCAGTTTCGAGGCCGTGAGCACCGCCAATCTTGAAACTCATCATAGCCTCCAAATCAGCTAGGACTTCGCACAAATGATCGAGATCTTTCGCGACAAAAAGCTGAGGTTGGAGTTTAGTGATGTCATAGCCTTGATCGACGCAATCAACGGTGAGCGGTATTTTTTTAACATGATTAGAGAGGCATTCTCTGGCTTCTTTGACCGAAGACAACAGTCCGGCTCCGTAAATTTTTGGATCTTGCAGATCACCAACCAATCCGTACTCAGCTGTCCACCAATACATACGTGCGACTTTTGCAGCTTCAGAAATAAATGGCACGTTTTCATTAGCTTTGATGAGAGCTTTTTCGGCGTCTTCGATGTCTTCTGACGTCGAATCTGGATTTTCTTTGACATCAGAAAGAATTCTAATTGCTTCGTATTGCTCTAAGTCTTCTTCACAAAAAATGGCTTTCTTCGCGAGATTTGCATATTTTGTGATGTATTTAGAAAATGTCGGGTCGGTCAGAATAGGAGCGTGGCCTGCCGCTTCGTGCACAATATCCGGAGCGGGCGTATAGAGAATGTGATCGGCCTGGCGCATATCCGAGGCAATCGGTAGAATCTTTCTCGATTGTAATTCTAAAAATGCAAACGGTGGAATGAAGCCTCGGACAGGAACTGCGCCCCAGCCGAATTTTCGCATCGCTTCGTCGATTTCAGAAATTAATGGGATGCGGTCGGTAAATATTCCTGACTTGCTCAACCCCTCAACGTAACCGCTAACGCCATGCTTGGAGAAAAACTTCCGCGACTGACGCATAATAAAGCGCCACGCGGCGTGATCTTCCGGAGTATAATTATCCGCCTCTTGCTTGACGCAGTAGACCTTTAAATACTCTGGTAGGGTATCTATGCTGTGCTGCACGGGAACTCCTGACGTCTGACGGTTACACCTTATGACACAAACTACTGTAATTTATGTATTAATTCAATCCCGCCAATTCATCTTTTTCTTTTTAAAATAAAACGCGTTATGCTCTGTAAGTTCCGCAATCGATGAACAGATTGAAAGAGAGTCTCGATGAAATCTATTAAACTACTTCTATTCATCTTGACGGTTTCGCTTGGGGCCTGCAAAGCGCGCCAACATGACGAAGACGGTCTTTTGAGTGCTGAAGGCGACAACGCAAACGAAGAATCCATTGCACTTGGTGGAAATTATTCTTTACTTTGTATTCCTGATAATAAGACAAGTACCGAGGCTTCCGAGTCTTTTCTTGTAACTGTCAAAGGTGCCGAAAATCCTAAGGACGAAGCCCAGCCGATCTTGGTGACAATCGATGTGGCTAGATCAGGCCAAGAAGATCGTCTTTTCACTGACGTTAGAGGCCGAGGCGCCATAGCAAAAGACCGTTCTATATTTCTTGGATTTGAGACCGGTGTTTTAACAGCCGAACTTTCGTCGGTACAGGCTGGATCTGAAACATTTAACGGTGTGATTAGTATAGCAAGCTTTACTGACGGCGCGCAGGTACAGTGCCAGGTGCGAGAGCTTGTTGCAGTCATACAGTGATTGTATTCGTACCCTGAAAGAACAAAAGCACTGACATCGTTCAGTGCTTTTTTTGAAATTCTAGATTTTATCTAGAATAAAGTAACAGGGAACGCCGGAAGGCCCTTCGGTCGCTGTGCCACCTTTGTTAATCGATGATCTGTGGTCGGTCTGTGTTTGCGTGATCGGTCTGAATCCAAATCGGATAAAAAGTTTTTGCGCCTTTTCCATTTGTGTTGTCGTTTCTAAATAGAGGCGTTTATAGCCGAGGGCTCTTGCTTCTTCGACACAGCGCTTCAGCAAGCGCCCACCGAGACCTTGACCACGAAAAGGTTCATCGAGAACGAGATCTCGCACTTCACCGAGCCCTTCAGATGGCGGCAATCCGTGCAGGGAACCAATACCAGCTCCGCCGAGGCAAGTCCCCGAGCTGGATGTTTCTTTCAGAACAAAGTAATTTGAGCCTTCGGAATTATATACTTGCATTAAATCGGCTAGACGCCGAAATGTCGAAGCAAGCACCGATCCTGCCTCGTCATAATCTTGAAGGTTTCGGCGAATAAGGTCCCGGACACAAGGTTCCGTTTCCACCGAAAGCTCTTCAATGATGATGTCATCGAGATTCATGGATGGGATCCTGTTAAATATATTAGACGTTGGCGCACCCAAAACTGAGTTTACCATCGAGTTGCTCCATTAAGCCTTGTATGAGTTTCCTGAGTCAAAGAGCTTATGGATATTTGCCGCGAGCGAAAAGGATTATTTTTATACGTCTGTTATCATTGGGTTTATGGGCGTTTTGATGGGTCGCTGCTATCGTCTAGCCTCTTTGCCGGCAAGGTAGGGTCAAGTCGAGAGATATTCTGTGTGCTGAAGTTTTTGTCGAAGTCTGTGTCTTTCACAGGTTGGTCGCCTTCGTCCAAGCGCATTGCTTCGCCAAGATCGTTCCAGTTTTGACTTCGTCGGTACATGTTTATAATGAGAAAAAGAACACCGATCACAACGACGATGACTAGAGGCACAATTCCTAGCATCAATAACGAGTTATCCTGATCAAGGGCAGCCAAATTGTCCATTGGCAGCTTGTCGCTGGTCAATTCTTTCTTCATTTAGTCATTTCCTCCGCTTCACTCATTTTAACCTAAGTATTCAGTGATTTGCCAATTTGTTTAGCCATAAAGTGTGAAAGATTTTGAGTCACCCTCAAAAGTCTAGGGTTGGGACACGACCTAATTGGGACTATCCACCTTTTTTTACTTGCTTTTTTGTGTCCTTGGAATAAAAAGGTCAGTTCCAATTCGGACTTCCAAGTTAGATGTGGAGTTACCCATGAAAAAGTTCCTGTTCCCTATGTTTACAGCACTGAGTATGGCAGTTGCGGGCGGCGACCTATTGGCTGCAGAAGTTAGCCTTGTTTCGGGTCTTTATCGTAGCAGCGAAGAGAAGGTCGGTGGAACTAACCAAGGTAAAGAAACAATCATCAACGCTGGTGGTCGCTACTCTGATGAGTTGAGCACCTATTTATTTTGGTTCGGTGAAGGTGCTTTGACTTTGAAGTCTTACACAGCTGGCCCAGGCGGCAACTCTCCGAGCAATTCAACCGGTCTCACTGCGGGCGGCGGAGTTCGCTATTACTTCAATAAGCTTTCAGAGTCGATTTCTCCTTACGGTTACGGCAAGGGTCTTTTCAAAAATGAAAAGAGCGTTGTTCGTACCTCTGGAAATCCTGACTATATTGATACAGAAACCAACGGGCTATTTTATTCAGGTCACCTTGGTATCCGTTTTAGCCTAAGTCCAGACTTCTTTTTTGAAGTTGAGACACCACTTTTCGAGAGCGCTTTATTTGCTACCGAAGAATCAGAAACTGTTACTTTCACGACCGCTGCCGGCGTAACCACTCGAACCAGCACTAAAGGCGAGCGCAATCGCACCGAGCTTTATGCTGATACTGAAGGTGCATTCGCTAGCATGACAGTTGTTATTGGTATGAGACTCTAATAGGAGATTAGAATATGAAAAAAGGTACTAGTCCTGCTCGTAATCGTAAGAAGTCTGCTCGTTACAGAGCAAAGAAGAAGTCACGCATTAAACGTAAACGTCGCTTGAGTCCATCAGGCCGTAAAAAAGTTTAAGCTGGTCTCTCGTCAAGCCTAAAAAAACCCTCTAGATCACTATTAGTGAGATCTGGCAGGGTTTCTTTTGCTTTTTCTTCTGCCCTATCGCCCTAGACAGATCCCGATAGACTCCGCTGTATGAATCAAATCCGAGTTCAAAGGGATTTTGTATCTAGCAGCTTTCAGCTTGCTGTAGGGAAAGTGATAGAGCTTCCCGTTCTTGACGCCGACGATTTGTCCAAAGTCATTGGCCGTCACCAAATCTAGTGCATAGGTCGCAAACCGACTCGCGAGAATCTTATCAGATGCATTCGGCGAGCCACCTCTCTGAATGTGACCGAGCACCGTGGTGCGCGCATCAACTCCCGTTTGTTCGTGTAACGTTGAAGCGATATGCTGACCGATTCCGCCAAGAACGAGAGCTCCGGAAACGGACGTCTTGAACATTTTGTCCATGCCTGACGGCACAGCGCCTTCTGCGACTACGACGAGATACGCGGTGCGCCCTCCAGAAACCTTTTTCTGAAAGTGTTTGATCACCTTGGTCATGTCGAATTCAATTTCGGGCAGGAGGATGCAGTCAGCCTCCGCAGCGATCCCTGCGCTTAGAGCAATGTGTCCGCTATCTCTGCCCATGACTTCCAGAATCATAGTGCGGCTATGTGCTTCTGCAGATGTCTTTAGCGCCATCGCTGCAGCCGTTGCAGTATCAACCGCTGTGCTCCAGCCGATGCTGATCTCTGAACCGCCTAGATCGTTGTCGATCGTTTTTGGAATACCGACGATGTTTATCCCGACCTGAACGAGTTCTTTCATCATGTAATGGGACCCGTCGCCGCCGATCGCAATCATCCCGTCGATGCCAAGTTTGCGCCAGGTTTTCTGGACTTGCGCCAAGGCCTGCTTTTTTCCTTTTTCGTCGCGGAACGGGTTGCCTTTGTTGCTGGTTCCGAGGATCGTGCCGCCGATATTCTGAATGCCATGGACAGTTTCGAGCGTCAGAGGCAAAAGAGTTTCGCTTCCTTCGAAGAATCCGTTCATACCGTCTTTGATTCCAAAGGTTTCATATCCTTGGTTAGCCGCCTGACGGACCAAAGCTGAGATCGCCGCGTTTAACCCCGGGCAATCGCCGCCGCAGGTGGCAATCGCAAGCCTTAGAGAGTGTTTTTTTGAATTTTTAACCATAATTTCCGTGCGTTACATCGTCAGGCGACGAGATAGTTTATGTTGGCCGGGACCTTACCGATACAAAATTAAGTTTCTGTGTCTATATGTTAGCACGTTTTTACTCCGGATTTGGAATTGGGGCTAATGAGTCAAGGCGGACAAAATCTTCCAACTAAGATCCTCATCGTTGATGATGATCCTGCGATCGCGCAAGGCCTTGATGAGCCCTTGTCCAAGTATCAAGTCAAAGTCGATAAGGCTTCAAATCTCGATACTGCACTCTATCTTTTCAATACGAACCGATATGATGTTTGTTTGGTAGAGGTTGAATTTGCACCTTTACCTGGTCTTGCTCTCGTTCAAAAATGGCGCGCGCACGAAGTATCAGAAAAACGATCAACAGCATTCGTTATGATGTCTGGAAATAAAACCCTTGGAAATAACGAAGGTCTGATCAGGGAACTTGGCGACCTTGAAGTCATCAATAAACCTTGCTCGGTAATCCAAGTACTACCTTTTCTGTCTCGCGGTTTATCGACAAAGAAAAGAATCATGGCCTATCAGGACATGAAATCTAAGATTGTCGACTTCTACGAAAAATCGAATGACTTTGATAAAGCTGCAGCGCAAGTACAAAAGCGTCTTCCGGAGCTCGGTGTCAAAGGCTTAAATATGCTTTATGACCTCTATGAAAAAGCTAATCGCTATGAAGACGCACTCGTTCTTGTGTCGCCGATGCTTGATAAAGATCCAGATAACATCTCTCTTTTAAATGCCAAAGGCCGCCTTTTGATGCGCCTCGGTCGGTTTAAAGAGGCGAAAGAGTATTTAGTAAAAGCTGACGATCTTGCGCCACAGAATATTGAGCGTTTGAATGAGGTCGCCACCGCCTACTTGCACTTAAAAGACCCAACAAACTCGATCAAAAAATTCAAAGAAATTCTCGATTTAAATCCTGAAAAACCAGATTTGAAGTTTGAGATGTTCTCGAAACTTTACGAGCATGGTTACGATGAGCATGCTGTAGCCTTTGGTAAAGAAACAGCAAAGCCGATGGAAATTGTCCGACACTACAATAATAAAGGCGTCATGCTCTCCAAAGACGGTCAGATGGACAAAGCTCTGGTTGACTACGGTCGCGCGCTGCGCTTCTTCCCTCAATTTAAAGAAAATTACCGTATCTATTTTAATATCGCGTTGGCTTGCATCCAGGCAAGAACGCTGGAAAGCTATATCGAGGCTGAGCGTAACCTAAAGAAATGTTTAGAGCTTTCTCCAGAGTTCGATAAAGCAAAAAACACAATGGAAACGCTCACCAAGCTAATAGCGAAGTCGAAAGCCAGCTAACAAATCCAGTAAATGTAAATTTTCTTAGGCGCTTTTTGCGTCTTTTTCGCGTTTTCTGTCAGCTCATAATTTGAACAAAATAAAATTTCCCTAAACGGGTTGACAAATCCCCTCTAAGAACAAAAATTCTAAGTATAAGAAATTCCAAAGACACTGGATAAATTCATAGGGAGGTGGAGATGATCAGCGTTTCCAAGTTGGTTAAGGAATTTGGCGCTTTTCGTGCGGTCAATGGCATCAGTTTCGACGTACCAAAGGGGCAGATACTTGGGTTCTTAGGTCCGAACGGTGCAGGCAAATCGACGACGATGAAAATGCTTACAGGATTTATCGAACCGTCAGCTGGTACAGCATCTGTTGGTGGTAAGGATGTAGTAAAAGACTCACTCGCTGTCAGACGGCAAATTGGTTATCTACCAGAAAGTGCACCGTCATACGGAGAGATGACGGTATCGGAATTTCTATGTTTTATAGCAGAAATACGCGGCAAAAGGAGCGCAGCAGTGCGCCAAGCAGCAGAAGCAATGCGGGAAACTTGTGATCTCTCCGCCGTTTGGAATCAACCAATCGAAACCTTATCGAAAGGCTACCGCCAACGAGTTGGTTTCGCCCAAGCCTTGATTCATGATCCACCCGTTCTCATTCTCGATGAGCCAACTGACGGGCTTGACCCAAACCAAAAACACGAAGTGCGTAATCTAATAAAAAATATGGGTTCAAATAAGACCATAATCTTGTCGACGCATATTCTCGAAGAGGTCGAAGCGATCTGCCAGCGCGTGGTGATTATCGCGCACGGAGGCATCGTCGCCGACGCGACGCCGAGCGAACTTCGACAGCAATCAAAATTCCATAATGCTGTAACGATGAAGATCGCTCCAAATCAAATTGAAAAAGCAAAAGCGCTGCTTTCAAATATTGGCGGAGTTGCCGCTGTAGAACTTCTTGGAATCGACAACGACACCTTGCGCGTGTTTCCGAAGCAAGGTGAGGCTATTGCACTGCGCATTTCTGAACTATCCCGCAAGGAAAATCTTAGTATTCATCAATTGCAAGTCGAACAGGGTCGGTTGGACGAAGTCTTCAGAAAAGTAACTAAGTCAGACAATCTCAACCAAAAATCACACTGATTTTAATTTTTATGGAGGTTAAAAAAATGGAAAACTTTTTCCCATTGTTTAAGCGGGAGTTTCTTGGATACTTTCGTTCGCCAGTTGCTTATGTTTTTATTGTTATTTTTCTATGGGCGTCTGTAGGTTGTACATTTTTTCTTGGCAATCTTTACGATAGCAATCAAGCTTCGCTGGACCCCTTCTTCAACTATTTACCGTGGCTGTTTTTAATTTTCGTACCCGCTGTCGGCATGCGACTCTGGGCAGAGGAAAGACGAAGCGGCACGATTGAACTTCTTTTTACCTTACCGGTGACGATGGTTGAAGCTGTTGTTGCCAAGTTCCTAGCGGGCTGGGCGTTTTTAGGTGTCGCATTGGCATTGACCTTTCCTCTGTGGTTGACAGTCAATTACCTCGGCAAGCCAGACAATGGCGTGATTTTCGCTGGCTATCTTGGTTGTTTTTTCATGGCCGGTGCTTATCTATCAGTGTCTTGCTTCACGTCAGCACTTTCAAAGAATCAGGTGATTGGGTTTATCTTAGGTGTCGTTATTTGCTTCGTTCTTGTCCTCCTTGGTTGGGGCGTTTTCACAGATGTGCTGGCGAGTTTCCTGCCGGCTGGCTTGATCGATATTATTTCTCAGGTAGGCTTTGTTTCCCATTTCCAAGCCATAAGTCGCGGTCTCCTCGATAGTAGAGATTTGATCTACTTCGTTTCTGCGATTGTGGTTGGGTTGTCATTAAATACTTTAGTCTTAAACGCGCGTAAAGCTAGCTAAGGGAGGTTGAGCATGAAGTTACTTAAAGCGGTTACAACAACGTCTTCTGGCCTTGCGATCCTGATCGTAGCGATCGTAAGTTTAAATATCATTTCGTCGAAATTAGCTTTCAGAGCTGATTTAACCCAGGACAAGGTCTACAGCTTAAGCGTCGGTACCAAATCAATTTTAAAGAAGCTCGATAAAGACGTCACGATCAAATTATTCTTTTCTAGGTCGATCAAAGAACTACCAATCCCAATCAAAACCTACGCCACGCGTGTTGAAGAGGTTCTTCAGGAATACAAGAGCTTGAGCGCTGGACGCATTGTAGTTGAGGTCATTGATCCGAAGCCTGATACTGATGATGAAGAATGGGCACTGAAATACGGAGTCAGTGGAGTTCGTCTACCTAAGGGCGATCAGATGTTCTTTGGTGTCGTCCTTTTAGTGGGCTCGCAAGAGATAGTCATTCCTTATCTCGATCCTCGGCGTGAAGAATTTTTAGAATATGATATGTCTGAGGCTATAGTTGGCACGCTGCGCAAGGATCGTGTAAAGATTGGCATTATGAGTTCTCTGCCCGTGATGGGAAGTGGTAATGCCATGGCCGGTCAGGAAGGCGATGACACCTGGGCATTCGTCAATGATCTGAAGCGTAACTTTAATGTAGAGAAAATCGAATCAACGGTCCAAGAGATAGCCGCTGATGTTAAAGTTCTAGTTGTTCTTCATCCGAAAAATTTTGCTGAATCCACCCGCTACGCAATCGATCAATTTGTTCTGAATGGCGGACGGCTCATTGTCGCTGTCGATCCGATGTCACGCACAGATTTGCAGATCAATAGCGCTGAGATGCGCACCTCTGGTCAGATGCCTAAGGTGAACAGTGACTTGGGTAGTCTCTTTCAAGCCTGGGATTTGCAATACGACGGTGCAAATATGGTCGGGGACCCGACATTTGCCACCCAAATAAATGCTGCGGGCACGCAGACAGCTTATCCATTCTTTATGAGTTTAGGCGAGGCGAATTTGTCGCGCAATTCAGTGATCACTGGAAATTTAAAAATGATGTTGATTGCTGAAGGTGGCTCTATTGCACATAAAGGCGGAGCGACGAGTCGCTTTGAACCTTTGATTACGCTGTCAAAAGATAGTGGCGTCATTGCTGGTGCCATGGCTGCATACATGATGCCTAGCGACCTCTCGCGAGATCTTAAGAGTGATGGAAAAGAAAAAGTCGTAGCCGCCATGATCACAGGTAAATTTCCGACGGCGTTTCCTTCGGGAAAACCAGCAATGGAAGGTGATACTCAAGCTAACCCCAGTCGCCCGCATAAAACAACAAACGACAATGAAACTTCGATCGTAGTTATTACTGATGTTGATTTATTTGCCGATGGTAACGCGGTTGACAAATTTCGTTTCGGCCAACAAATTATGGTGCGCGCTAGAAATGACAATCTCAACTTTCTCGTCAACGCAGCTGACTTCCTTGGGGGCAGCGAAGATTTGATCGCGATCAGGTCTAAGGGCAGGATTGCCAGGCCGTTCGATCGGGTCGCTGAAATTCAGAAGAATGCGCAGCAGCGTTGGCAATCGGAAGAAGAGCAGCTTACCAGCCAGCTCACGGATCTTCAGAAAAAACTCAACGACATGCAGGCCCAACGTACTGATGGCAACCGCTATGTTTTGACTGCGCAGCAGCAATCTGAGATCACCCGATTTCGCGATGAAGAGCGGAAAGTTAAGCAAAAGCGCCGAGAAGTTCGCAAAAATCTACGTGAAGACATTGAGAAGTTAGGCCGACAAGTTGTAGCTGCAAACATGCTGTTTGTGCCATTGGCCGCTGCCGGTTTAGGCGTGGCTATGTTTTTAAGACGAAGTCGAAAATACCGCAAAGACCGCCATGGAGTTTCTAAATGAATAAAAAAATTATGCTCATCACATCAACCCTTGTCGTAGGTGCAGCCGTTGTTTTACTTTTCGATAGCGCTAAGGACCGCAAAGTCGACCCCAGAGTTGGCAAACCAATGATTAGCCCATCAGAAGTTCTTGAGGTTGGAGACATTGAAATTAGTAAAGGTGAGGCAAAGCTAAAGCTAGTTCTCGATGAAGACAAAGTCTGGCGTGTAAACGACCTTTCTGGATTTCCCGCCGACGCCGGAAAAGTTTCGGCAGCGTTAGACGAACTCTCAAAAGTCGATGTTCAGGTTTTGGCGGCTGCGAATTCGAACAAAGAAGCCATGAATGAGTTTGGCTTTGATAATGCAACGAGAGTTACCCTGAACGCAGTCGCAGGCAAAGAGCTTTTTACTGCTAGTTTGGCCAATAACCGTGAAAAAGGTGGCCAGTATGTTTCGATTGGTGGTGAATACAAAGTATATTTGATCGGACAAGGCCTTCGTTTTATTCCAGACGCAGCAGAGTGGGAAACGAAGAGTCTATTGAATGTACCGCCCGAGCAGGTGAGACGCATCGAATTTTTGCCGTCAGCAGCTCTCAAACGTAAACCTGTAGTACTGGCTCGCGATAAAGGTGAGGAACCAATTAAAGTCGATAGCGTTCCTGATGGCCAAAAAGATGCAGCGTCGGTTCGTTCCCATGAATCGATTCTTTCATCAATCGTATTTTCAAGCCGCGTTGACCCGAGTAACGAGCAATTCAAAGCCGCAATGGCGAATCCTTCAACTGTCAATATTCTGTTGTTTGATGGACGTTCTTATATTGCCAAAGTTGGATCTACCGGTGACGGGGAAACAAAAAAATATTTTATTCAGCTAACGGGTACTAAAGGTGATGCAACGTCTGAAGGTGAAACGAAGAATTTGAATCTTCTGAATGACTTGATGGCGCGGTTTGCTTTTGAAGTGTCTGGTTTTGTCGGCGGGAAATTTGAGAAGAGCCAGGAAGATATGCTTGAGAAAAAAGACAGCTAGTGAGCCCAATGGTGTCAGTCACCGCTTGTGCCCAACGGTGACTGACACCATTCGCCCATTCGCCCCCCCCTCCGGGACCCAGCAGGGACTTACAAGCGGTGACTGACACCATTCGCCTCAGGGACTTACAAGCGGTGACTGACACCATTCGCACAAACAAAGACGCGCACTCATGGAGACGCAAGAGTTCAAGACCGAGATGCACCGGAGAAATGGTATCGAGGGAACGCTCTCGGGTTTGGTCCGAGGGCAAGGGATGCGGCGCAGCCGGCATCGAGGCAAAAACAAATTGCAGCTTCAATTAAAATTTACGGGGGCTGCGGCGAATATTATAC
>CAMAXT010000025.1 GCA_945862295.1 Pseudobacteriovorax antillogorgiicola | reverse complement strand
TTTTTCTTCCAATTGAACAGTTATCATTTCACCATGACAGTGAAACGTTGGGACCCGGACGGTCGATGCAAATACCGGTAGATCCGGCAGGTCCATGATCTTTCTGGTTTCACGGATCATTTTGACTTCTTCATTGCAGTGACCTTCGGCATCAAAAACGTCGATCCCTGGCAAAAGATTAAAAACAATCGGTTGGGCATAGGCGTTGCTTTTAACTTCCTGAAATTTAAACTGCTGCTCTATTTGGCTTGAAAGCTCAGCAATACCCTTTTGACCAGTACCAGACACTGACTGGTAGGTGGCTACCTGAACCATTTTAAGACCAAATTCATAGGCTAGAGGCTGGAGAGCGACTACCATTTGAATGGTCGAGCAGTTCGGATTAGCAATAATCATTGGCTTTGAGCCGTCGAGCAAATCACCGTTAACTTCCGGAACTATGAGCGGCACGTTCTTATCCATGCGCCAAGCACTAGAGTTATCTATAACAGTTGCACCGACTTCAACTAACTTAGGTGACCATTCTTTTGAAAAAGTGCCACCTGCGCTCATCAAAACGTAGCGAGTCCCGCGAAGAGCTTCGACGGAAAATTCCTGTACTTCGACACTCTTATCGCGGAAGCTAATCTTTGTACCCTTAGATCTCGCCGATGCATAAAGACCGACTTCGATGTCTTTTAGACCAGACTCTTCTAAGTCTTTAATCATTTCTCTTCCGACTGCACCGGTCGCACCGATAATTGCGACTTTCATAGCGTCTCCTGAACCAAGGCTATTAGGTTAACTTAGGATTTTCTTTTGCTAGAACATTAATTTTTGCTGTTGAATGCAGATCAGACTCTGATCCGTTCTCAGATTCATCGCCATCTTCATCTTCTTCGGGAGCAAAGATTTCGTCGTCTTCCAGAGTCTTCTTCCATCCAAGTGCCCACTCTAGCGGACCGGAAAGAGCATACAAAAGACAGGCGAAAAATCCTACAAACTCAGGCTGCCACGCAAGAATCGAGAGGAGGAACACACAGGTTGAGAGGAGTTTGAAAGGACCAATACCTCTGATTTTAATAAGTTTATGACTTCGGTACGCAATGTTACTAACCATCGCAATCGAGAGGATCGGCGCGATTGCGAGTAAGAAATTCGCTTTGATAGTCGTACCGGCGAGATATTGGTTATAGACGCCAGTCAACCAGCCACCACTGGCGGCATTCGCTTCCATGTCCTGCATAAACAGTACGAACATTGCGACGACAATCGCAGCCATTGGAATAGGCAGGCCAGTGAAGTCGCCTTTTGCTTTACCGATAGAACTCTGAACATTAAAACGAGCTAACCGTAAAGCCCCGCATGCCATGAAAAGAAAACAAACAGTCCAACCAACGCGGCCAAAATTCATCAAACCGTACTGGTACATGATGATTGCGGGAGCACAACCGAAGGATACTAAATCGCAAAGAGAATCGTACTGAACACCGAACTCGCTAGTGCCTTTTGTAAGACGAGCGACTCTGCCGTCAAGAACATCAAAAATAGCTGCCAACAAAATTGCACTGCCCGCCCAGGCAAACTCGCCGACGAGTGCCTTATGCATGGCAAAAAATCCCCAGAATAGATTTCCGGTCGTGAGCAAATTTGGCAACACGTAAACTGCACTACCAATTCTTGGTTTCTTCATGAAAGGGCATCCTCGTTTATAATCGGCCTTGGGCCGCAGTCTGGTCTGCTATTAGTTTTTCTTCAGCGGTAGAAAGCCGCAGATACTTCGGGGCTGGATTTTCTACACCGAATCCATTCGGCCAATTCCTTTTCGCAACTTCTGCCATACCATAAACAGCAGCGTTGCACATCCTGATTTCATCAATGATTTCGTAGCTCTTTCCCTTGACGGTAAGCAGGTCAACCAAAAGCGGCCAAGCACTGAAAATCAAATTAAGGCTGTCATTTGAGGCGGTTCCGAGGTCATTTTGCTGGTCGATATTGCCGGTGTCGAGCAAAAAGGAACCCTTTTCAGTCGCCATGAATCCGTGCGTCTTCGTCGCGGGGAGAAAAACTTTTAATCGAGGAAGACTTTTTTCTTTTGCAAGGACAGCACGCGCACATTCAAGACCAGAGATTCCAAGCATCGGCATTCCACTCGGTCGGGCGAGCTTCATACCAAAGGCATAAGCAAGACCGACCTTAATGCCGGTGAATGATCCTGGACCAGATGAAACACAGATCCCAGCAAGAGCCGAGACGTCGATCTGACAATGGGCAAGACCCTCTTGCAGCATCCGACCGATCGCGGGCACTGACCCCATATTTTCTGGATGAATGTTTTGCCAAAGAATTGAATTTCGATCTTTAGACTGCATATCGGCAATCGCCATCGAAACGCCGATAATACTAGTATCAATTATGAGAATAGGAACGATCATTGAAACAGTCCGACAATACCTTCCAGCATTGACTTCCAGAAGCGGCTAAAGTCGTTATACATCGCTAATACGACAAGAGCCATAATCATCGCAAAACCGACTTTTTGAAAGTTTTCAACAGCCGCCTCTCTCAATGGGCGACGCCTTACGCCTTCTATCCCCATAACGACTAGCTGTCCGCCGTCTAGTACTGGGATTGGAAAAAGGTTCAATAGACCAAGATTGATACTGATCAAAGCTAGTGAGTTGAGAAAGGTTTGAATACCTTGTTTCGCAGAATCACCTGCAACCATCGCAATCAGAATCGGTCCGCCTAGAGCCTTGATTGGTATATCTCCCGATATGAGCGCGCCAAGATTTTTTAGCTGGTCGAGCGCTTCTGCTCCCGTATGACGCACACCAAAGGATAATGCTGCGAGCGGATTAGAGTATTGCTCAACAATTGGCGGTGGAATGTCAGGAAGTGCCATGAAAGAAATCGGTAACATATAAATCGTTACTTTTCCTTCCGGCTTCTGCGCTTCCATCGGCTTCAGATTAACGACCAAATCACGAACAACCATGTTGCGAGAGATCTGAAAACTGACCGTTTCTTTATTATTGGTATTTAGCTTTTCCGTTAGAGCGATTAGATGCGGAAGTGGTTCACCCTCAAAACCAAGGATGCGGTCACCAGGTTTGAACACACCTGCAGCAGTTTCTGTTGCATCGAGAACCGTCATCTGACTGTCATGTATACCTGCTAACTTCAAAAGCTCTTTGTCAGTTTTGCCTTTGTGTTCTTTAAGCGAAGCGAGATCGACAGTCACGGAGCGCGAGGTGGCAGACTCCGGAATTTTTCCATCTACAGGAAATTTGTCTTCGACACCCAGCTCAATGGTCTGAGTATTGTCATCGCGAACTGCCGCACCAAAAAGACGAGCAAGCTTTGGAAAATGGTTTACGTCTTGAGATCCGGTTCCAAAGGTGATCGTCTTAACAAGGTCACCGGTTTTCAACCCAGACTTATTTGCTAAGCTGTCCGATTCGAAAATAGAAATATTTGCCGGCATCCGTCCAAGAGTAATGCCCGCACGCCCGACCGTTACTTTCCTACCGGCCATATCGAGAGTTTCGATTACGGCTGGCGTTAGCTCTATAGTCTTTAGCTCGCCGCCGCGGTCGAGGGTAATGGCGATTTTCTTCCCCGGTGCTTTGGAAATAGAGCTTTCCAGATCCTTCCAGCTTTTGATTTCACGGTCATCAATCTTGACGAAAAGATCGCCAAATTCGATACCGGATTTTTCCGCCACGCTACCTTCAATGACGTCACCAATAAGGGCCGGTGGGCGTTTAATACCGTCCATGCCCATGACGGTAAAAACGAGAATCGCCAAAATGAAATTGGCAATCGGACCGGCCGCGACTGTTGCTGCCCGTTTGCCAAGCGACGCATCGCGGAACGGAATACCGTCTAACCCTGGAGGGACGTCTTCTGCTGGGTGAGCGCCCGCGAACTTTACAAAGCCACCAAGCGGGATGCCACTGATGCGAAAGTCGGTGCCATTACGCACGAAACCAAAAAGTCGTGGACCGAAACCAATTGAGAAGATCTCAACAGCGATCCCGCACCAACGACCAACTAAAAAGTGGCCGAGCTCGTGAAAGAACACCAACGCCCCGAGCAAAATAACGACCGCAGGAATAGGGTGTGAAAGAATTTCACTCATTTTGCACCTGTTGACTATGGTTTAAGAAACACTGTAGGTGCCCAAAGTGACTCGTCTATTTTGGGCCGAATATGTATGAAAATTTAGGATAGCCCAAATCAACGGAGCAGCAAAGCGAATGCCGCCAATTCTGTCGAAAAAACCATCATAACCTTAAAGTTAGTCGTGTGGTTTCCTAAAACTGGCCGGCGATACCTCCAGAGATCCACTTTGGACCATTAGAGTCATAGATCCTTGGCTATTAAGGAAGAATAAGTTGGCAGGAACTGCCTCGACATTACTTAATATAAGACCAGAACCAGACCATCCCAAGTTTTATTTGGTAAATATTACAGCTCTCCCAGATGTAACAATGACTGGGTAAACGCCACGACCTTTGGATTCGCCACATAATGCCGAGAACAGACTATCCCGACATGCTGTGATCCAAACTCCTTTTCCTTCACACCCTTTATCCGGACCCGCTGGATGTCAGTTGGTCGGATGATGTTTTCAGTCAACATCAAAGGAGCGAGGGCGACACCGAGATCTTTCCTGGCAAAACTCAAGACCGCATCAAAACTTGAAAGATTGTGCCGGATGCAGTCGCCCAGCTCAAGTTGTTCCAAAACTTCGACAATTGTCTTCCTTGGTGTCGCAATCGCCTGCCCAAAGACAATCAATGATTTTTGCTTCAGCCATTCCGTAGAGCACGGCTGGGTGACTTTCTCCGCCGAAAAAAACCCGAATGACTCCTGGTAAATATTTTTTACGACGATGCCACTGGTCGCTTTCGGGCTGGCCATCACGGTTAGATGAACTTCTCCGGAGTCGAGAGCTTGCATTAACTTTCGGTTGGAGTTGTTGATCAACAATTCAATTTTTAACTGAGGAAGTGCTTTCTGAAATTTTGCCATGACGATTGGCAGCAGATGCACTGCGAAAATATCATAGGTTCCCACCCGCAAGGTTCCAGACAGAGGATCTTCTGGTTCACGGACGGATTGATCTGCAGCTTCGGCAAGTTTGAAAATCTTATCCGAGTACTTTTTTAGCTCCGCACCGGTTTCAGTAGGGCGCATCCCCTTACGGTCTCGGTAGAACAGTTTGGTCTCGAGTACATCTTCCAAAAATTTCAATCTCGATTACTGCGTACCGGCAAATCCCTATTTTCCTTCGGTAGCGATGTACCAGAGTCTGGTCAAAGAGCTGCCAAATTTATTGAAATATTACCCTGACCACGGCCCGGCTTCTGGCTCAATTCTCAGCCAACTTACCGGTATTAACCAAGCCAACCTTATCGCTGCTAACGGATCCACAGAGATCATCACATTCCTCATTAACAGCCAGATGCCCGGCCCGATGGTTTGTCCTATTCCGACATTTGGTAGATGGACGGATCTACCTATTGATATCGGTCACACTCTTGCAACCTTTCAACTGAAATCAAGTCAGAAATTTGAATTGTCAGTTGACGATCTCGTCGCTTTCACAAAAAGATCTAACGCGAGATCACTAGCCATCTGCAACCCCAATAACCCGACCGGAGGATTGACTCCAAAAAAAGATATTCTCGAAGCAATCTCGCGCTTGCAGCACTTAGACTTGATCGTTATCGACGAAAGTTTTATGCCGTTCGCAGATGATCCGGATCTTGATAGCATTGAGCGTGAAGCACCCGATTTACCAAATGTCGTTGTCGTCAAAAGTTTAGGCAAGGCACTAGGCTGGCACGGCGTCCGCCTGGGATATGCTGTCGCTAACCGCACTCTAATCGAATCATTTCGCCCACATGTTCCTTACTGGAACATCAACGGCATCGCCTCTTTTGCGCTAAATCTGATTCTCAACAACCGTCAGGAATACCAGGCCAGCCTTCAGAAAGTCGTGGCAGACCGACAGTATCTAGAAGCTGAACTGCGCACTGTCCCAGGTCTTTCTGTGTTTCCAACGCAATGTAATTTTGCCTTCTTTCGCATTCCAGCCCATATGGATGGAATCGCACTAAGAAACCGCTTGGCCTCAGCGGACAAACTTTTTGTCAGAGAATGTGGCAACAAGATTGGATCCTGTCCGACTTTTTTCCGGGTGGCAGCGCGGCCAAAAAACGATACTGACATTTTGATTAAAACGCTGCGAAAAGCTCTTGACCAGCACTGAAAGAAATTTGTTTCTACTTAGAGCTGATTAGGTATTAAATTTTAAGATGGCCCAAATCATGGGGGCAGCAAAGAGAATGCCGTCGACTCTATCTAAAAAACCACCATGACCTGGAAAGATCGTTCCTGAATCCTTAACTCCCGAGAAGCGCTTTAATCCAGACTCAACAAGGTCCCCTAGTTGGCCGGCGATTCCGCCTGCGATACCAATTTGAACCATTAGAGTCATCGATCCGAGGCTATTTAAGAAAAACAGGTTGGCAAGAACTGCGCCAATAATACTTAAGACAAGACCCGAAACAGCGCCTTCCCAAGTTTTCTTTGGTGAAAGTAAGGGGTAAAGCTTGCTGTCGCCGAAAACCTTGCCTCCGCCGAAGCGTCCACCAAAGTATCCGCCCGTATCTCCTAGCCAAGTGACAGCCATCACGAGAAATAGATAACGCGAATGGTCGCCCATCTCGTAAAGTTGCCAGATAACCAACCACGGCATCGCACCATAAAAAATAGACGTTACTAGTCCGACGACACGTGAAATTGAAAGATCAACACTTCCAGAAGAAAACATGCAAATAAACATCGCAGCCATCATGACAAGCGCCATCGCACCCATTGCGTTTGCATTGCTAGTAGCTGAAGCGACAACCTGGATAATACAACCGAAGACAGCTGCGATCACCGGCAATATCCAGGGCGCCCAAGATACTTTTGCTGAATCTGGAATCAAATCCCAAGGTGCAGATGGAGTTCCAGCTGTGAATTTTTGTTCGAGAGCGGGAAGAAGCATCGACGACGCTTCAACAACACAAAGAGAAATGCAAGTAAGACAAAGGAGCGCAATAAACCAAGCCGGGCCGAAAGCAAAGCCTAGGATAACGAGTGGCAAAAGAATGCCCGCTGTCGCCAGCCTAACTTTTAACATGGATCACTTTTCACCTGGAAATTAAAGACATTACGGAGGAGTGAAAGGCCGCCGGTGCTTGTTTCTTTTTCTTCGACAAGCCCGAATCGGCGTTGCCGACGCTGATACTCAAGCAGAGCTTCGACGAAACGTTCCTGTGTGAAGTCCGGCCAATTGACTGGAGTAAAATAAAACTCAGTGTAAGCCATCTGCCAAAGCATGAAATTGGAAACGCGCTGCTCACCACTTGTGCGAATGAGCAAATCAGGATCAGGTAAATCCCAGCCAACGAATGCAGAAGACATCAAATCGTTGTCTATATCTTGTGGGTTAAGTTCACCAGACGCGACACGCATTGCAAGAGAGCGACAGGCATCCACAATTTCTGTTCTGCCGCCGTAACTGAGAGCGATGTTTAAAACGAGACCGGTGTTGCCGCTGAGATATTCTTTGGATTCTTGAATAATTTTAAGAGTTTTAGGAGGCAAACGTTCGATGCGCCCCATAAAGCGGAGCTGAACGTTATTTTTCTTTAGTTGTTCGCGCTCGCTCAACATGAAGGTGTTGAGCAGAGTCATAATGGCAGTAATTTCATGGCTGGGACGGCCCCAGTTTTCTTCACTGAAAGCATAAAGAGAAAGAACTTTGATCCCGAGTATATCTGCGGCCTTTACGATTGAACGTACAGAATCGACACCTTTGCGGTGGCCGAAGACTCTAGGTTTGCTTCTGTTTTTTGCCCAGCGGCCATTGCCGTCCATTATGACGGCAACGTGTTGCGGCATTGATTCGCGCTTTAGAAGTTTAGCCAACTCCGTTAATCCGGAATTCTGCAAAATATTCACTCCCATAAATCAAATTTTATTGAAATCGGAGACGTGGGTTAGTATCACATGCCGTTGCCATCGTCCACGGGTTTACCCTGCCCCTTTGACTAGGTTATTTACGAGTGAAAAATACTGATATCATAGAATATTATCCAAAAACAACCTCAGGCCTAGGTAAAGCTAGACTGACGATGGCTGCCACTCATATTGGCAATCCTGAGGATATTCCCCCCAGGAGTCTTGAAGCTCTCCGTAAAGCCGACCTCCTCATATTCGAGGAAGACCGCCCCGCTCGGAGTTTTTTAAAGGCCGCCGGCATCCACCGGGAGTATGAACGGTGGTCAGAACATAAGCAAAGCAACACCCTCGAGAACGCCATAGAAGCGTTCGGCAGTGGTCAGTGGGTTGTGTATATGAGTGACCAGGGCACTCCCAATCTCGCTGACCCCGGGCATGAGCTTCTAAGAGCAGCCTACCGCTTGGGTGTCAAAGTCGAAGTCATCCCAGGACCGTCTTCGATAACGGCTGCCCTCAGTGCTTGTCCTTTCGACACAAGGCGGTTCGAATATCTCGGGTTCCCGCCAAAGGAGCCAGACCGCCGCAAAGAGTTTTTTAAAGACCACCTGCATTCACAGCAACTGCTTGTCGTTTTAGATACGCCATACCGATTAAAGCATGTGATAGAAAGCTGCAAAGAGGTCTTCGGTCCAAACCGCGAAGGCTTCCTTGGCCTGGATATATCTGGACCCAATGAGAGTTTTACAGCTGCGCCGTTTGATGATCTTTTTCAGCAAGTAAAAAATGCAGAAGGAAAAGTGAATTTTATTCTGATCATTGATAAGTCTGCGGAAGAATCGTCCGGGAAACCGAAAAAGAAAAGACGGTAACAAAGCTCTACACCAACGCGCAATCACCGGCGTTCGGCCGGCTAAACTGGACCTGGCTTAACCCCATCTTCGATTCGTTCACCGGGGACCGGAGGGGGCGACGGATTGTACATCCATGGAGCTTGATATGTTGCTGACGCCATATAGTAAGGCTTAGCAGCCACAAAAAGTGATTTAGCAATCGCAACGATTGGTACAGCGAGTAGAACGCCCCAAAAGCCAAACCAATTTCCGAATGCGATCACGGAGATAATAATGGCCATAGGATGTAGACCGACGCGGTCACCGACAATCTGTGGCGTGATAACAGCGCCGTCCAGTGCTTGGACCACCAAGAACACAATTATGACACCGAATACCTGTCCAAACCCGCCAAAATCAGAAAGTATTACAATCGTGCTTAGAACCGCACCGACCAGAACATCGAGATAAGGAATAATCCTACAGAGTCCGGCGACAAGGCCGATGATAACTGCAGACTGGATCCCCACGATCGAAAGCCCAATCACATAAAGCACCATCAAAATGCCAGCGACCGTAGCTTGACCCTTGAGAACACTGCGCAATGTTAAATTAATTCTATGGGTCACTGACCTAGTGGGTGGAATCAAATCTTTTGGCACAAGAGACCAAAGACCATCGGTGATAGCCTGATAATCCTTCAAGAAGAAGAATAGAAAAAAAGGAATCAAGCCAAGGTTTATCATACCACCTGCGAGACTAATTCCAGTATTGACGATGCCACCGAGACCGCGCTCAAAGTGCGCTTCTATCCGCGACATAATTTTTAAACCTTCAAAAAAACTATGAGCTGCTCCCGCTTTCATGAGCCCCCACTCCACCACTAGCCTTTCGACAGCGGGAATCCACTTGTTCGATACTGCAGCAAATGATTCGGGGATGAGTTTAAAAAGTGCTAAGGCTTGAAAATAAACTAGCGGCGCAACTTTAAAAGAAACAATGGCGATAATTCCACTGAGTAACGCCATGATAGTGAAGATGCTGACCAACCGCGGGATCTTGTAAGTTTCAAGGCGCTTCACAAGAGGCAACAGCAAGTAACAAAGAAACATACTTACCAGCAATGGTGCTAATAAAGACTTGTAAACTGCAGCAAATAAAAAAGCGACAAGCGTGAAGACAACACACAACTTGGCGAAACGACGCGTGCGACGCCAATCAAATATTTTTTCTTTTGATACGGACAACAGAACCTCAAAGTTCAGCAATCACTACACGATCATTTTTGCCTAGATCTTTAACGACCCTGACATGACGCCATTCATTTCCAGAAAACAGCTCACAGACATGCTTAGCTTGACGGTAGCCTATCTCAACAGCGATAAATCCGCCCGGTTTAAGTATGCTCTTAGCCCGCTCGGCAAATTGCCGGTAAAATAGCAGGCCATTTAAATCTGCAAATAAGGCGACATGAGGTTCAAAATCGAGTACAGAAGCACTTAAGTCACAGCGTTCAGATTGGGCGATATAGGGTGGATTGGAAACGACCACATCATAGCCGCCATCATTAGCTGCGTTATTCCAAGCCTGGTCGTTAAGAGCATCCTGATTACTAAAAGTAATATTTGTAACTGAATGCTGATTAGCATTCTCACGCGCGACCGTGAGAGCTTCTTCAGAGACGTCCCAGCCATTGATAGTCGCAACCGGAAATTGCTTCGCTAAAGAGATTCCGACGCAACCGCTACCGACACCGATGTCTAAAATCTTTAAATCTTCTTGCGCTCGATTTTTCAACAAATCACCGACGGTTTCCACCAACGTTTCTGTATCTGGTCTAGGAATTAAAACACCAGGACTGACCTTAAACGTCATACTCATGAAATCGCGTTCGCCGGTGATGTAGGAGACCGGTTCCCCAGCTAGACGTCTTTTTAAACTCTGCTTAAACGGCTCACGCTCGGCAGCAGTCACCGGTTTATCAAAAGATGTGTAGAGATTGATACGTTTGCAACCAAGTGCGTGCGCTAGAAGAATTTCAGCTTCGAGCCGCGGCGAGTCAGTGATGTTGCGGTCCTTCAAATAGCCGGTTGACCATTGAATGATACGCTGGATCGTCCAGACGTCGTCATTAGATTTGACAGCTGCGATAGTTGGTTTTTCAGTTGGTTGTGTTTCGGTCATGGAAAAGTAGTGTGTCCCTGTTGTAAAAGTTCGGTCTGGTGATGAGCTGCTAGACCATCTAACACTTCGTCGATGTCTCCACTCATGACCGCATCCAACTTGTACAGGGTAAGATTGATTCGATGATCAGTCAAACGACCTTGTGGAAAATTATATGTCCGGATGCGCTCACTGCGGTCACCACTACCTACCTGGCTTTTGCGTGTCGCGCTAATGGCATCGGACTGCTCTTGTTGAGCCTTTTCAAAGAGACGAGCTTTGAGAATTTTCATTGCTCTCTCCTTATTTTTATGCTGAGAACGCTCGTCCTGGCATTCAACGACTAGGCCGGTTGGCTTGTGCACAATGCGCACCGCCGAGTCAGTTGTATTAACGTGCTGACCACCGGCACCCGAGCTTCGGCAAAGAGAAATTTCAAGATCACCTGGATTAAGACTAACTTCAACTTCGTCAGCTTCAGGTAAGATTGCTACCGTGCAAGCACTCGTATGGATACGTCCTTGCGCTTCTGTGGCTGGAACGCGCTGAACACGGTGCACACCCATTTCAAACTTCATGCGGCTGTAAACTTTGTCGCCTTCGATCATGCAGACAATTTCTTTGTAACCACCCGTCGAAGACTGACTTGAACTAAGAACCTCGGTCTTCCAACCTTGATTACTTGCATACCGTGTATACATACGAAAAAGATCCGCAGCGAAAAGCGAAGCTTCTTCACCACCAGTACCTGCGCGAATCTCGAGTAGAACGTTTTTATCGTCGTTTGGATCTTTAGGGAGG
Source organism: Pseudobacteriovorax antillogorgiicola (assembly GCA_945862295.1). Lineage (GTDB taxonomy): Bacteria > Bdellovibrionota_B > Oligoflexia > Oligoflexales > CAIYRB01 > CAMAXT01. The sequence continues at coordinate 20,544 of CAMAXT010000025.1, read as the reverse complement.
GTTAACACCAGCAGTTTCTGCTCAAGGCGGGTAATCTCGGGAATCAGTCGTTCAAGTTCTTCCTTTGCAAGATTACGCAGCTCCTGATCGCTCTCATCCATCATCGCTTTCGCTTCGGCTTGCCCTTCTAAAGCAGCACGATACTCGCGGTAGGTCACCACTACTTCTTCGATTGAAGCGCGCTCTTTGTTACAGCGCGTGATCTCATGCCCTGCGAGTTGCCCCGAAGCCAAGGAGTCTTCTAACGCCATAAACCGTCGTTCAACGGTCTCTAGATTTTCAAACATAGATTCCTGCTTTCTCACGCAACGAAAATTCTGCACACAAAGAAAAAGCGCGCCTCATGGCGCGCTACAAAAAAAAGCGCGCCATGACTGCTGTCAGGCGCGCGCTTAACTAGCCTTTTTTGGCATATTTCTTCTGGAATTTCTCGATACGACCAGCAGTGTCAATCATTTTCACTTTACCCGTGAAGAATGGGTGACAAGAACTGCAAATCTCGAGCTTAAGTTCGCTACGTGTTGAACGTGTAACAAACTTGTTTCCGCATGCGCAAGAAACTGCACAATCCGTGTAAGTTGGGTGGATGCCTTCTTTCATGTACAAATACCTTTCTATAATCTTATCCCGAGATCGGGGGCATTCGCGAAAATACGCGACTGCTGTTTGATGTGTTACGCGTTCATTGAATCTAAGAAATCACTATTGGACTTCGTCTTGTCGATTTTATCCTGCAAGAATTCCATGGCGTCGACCGGGTTTAGCGGCTGCAGCAATTTACGCAGAATCCACATACGATTCAAGATATCTTTTGGCAAGAGGAGATCTTCTTTACGAGTTCCCGACTTGTTGATATCGATAGCTGGGAAGGTCCGTTTTTCCGACAACTTACGGTCCAGGTGGACCTCCATGTTACCAGTACCTTTGAATTCTTCGAAAATAACCTCGTCCATACGCGAACCAGTATCAACCAGGGCCGTCGCAATAATCGTAAGAGATCCGCCCTCTTCGATGTTTCGGGCCGCTCCGAAGAAGCGTTTTGGTTTGTGAAGAGCGTTTGAGTCAACACCACCGGAGAGGATCTTACCGGATGGAGGAACTACTGAGTTGTACGCACGAGCTAGACGAGTAATTGAGTCGAGCAGGATGACGACATCTTTCTTATGCTCAACCAAGCGTTTAGCTTTTTCGATAACCATTTCAGCAACCTGAACGTGACGCTGAGCAGGTTCGTCGAATGTTGAACTGATGACTTCGCCCTTAACTGAGCGTTCCATGTCTGTAACTTCTTCCGGACGTTCGTCGATGAGGAGAACGATCAGGACGACTTCAGGATGATTTTTAGCAAGCGCCGAAGCGATGTCTTGCAACAAGACGGTTTTACCGGTTCTTGGTGGCGCAACGATCAAAGATCTCTGGCCTTTTCCGATTGGGCAAAGCAAATCAAGAATACGGGTGGAAAGATTCTTTGGATTCCACTCCATCTTGAACTTTTCCATAGGATAAAGCGGGGTCAAGTTGTCGAATAGAATCTTGTCAAAATCTGGATCGGGAGCAGTGCCGTTGATCGTTTCAACTTTGAGCAATGCAAAATAACGCTCGCTGTCTTTTGGAGGACGGATCTGACCTGAGATCGTGTCACCAGTACGGAGGTTAAAGCGGCGAATCTGAGACGGAGATACGTAGATATCATCCGGACCTGGTAAGTAGTTGTAATCTGGGGCGCGTAAGAAGCCGAATCCGTCGGGAAGGGTTTCAAGAACGCCTTCACCGTAAATCACACCGCCGCGTTCAGCTTGGCCTTGCAGAAGTGCGAATATTAGCTCTTGTTTCCTGAGGTTACTTGCTCCGTCGATGCCCAAATCCTTGGCCATCTTATTGAGGTCAGCAATCTTTTTCTCTTTTAGCTCGGTCAGATTGATCGTCGGAACGTCTTCGCCAGCCGCTTTGCGCGCGTCGATCGCGGCTTGCGCTTCTGCTTCAGCTTGAGCTTCTCTCGCTGATGCTCGATCTGTTGGCTGAGGAGGAGGCGTTCTAGGACCACGTCTAGGCTTTGTGTTGGATTCTGACATTAATGCTGCTCACTTAAGAAATATAGGAGGGTTGAACATAGGACAAAAAAAGTTGAGTAATAGAAACGAATCCTTAAAAACTTTTTGCTTTATCGATCTGGGAGTTCTGCCACAAGGGCTGAAGATGAATATCTGGTATGGATTCTTGGAGTCCGGTGCTTCGGTTCTATATCAAGTACCGCATCCCCGGCGACTGAGCATACCATATCAAAGCCGATTTCTATGGTGGATTTGATATATCGTATCAACTCCTTTGTCAACAATATGTTTATAAAGGACTTTATTGGTAACATGGCTCCGTAAATGGGTCTAATTAAGCACCTTTTTCTGATCCAAAGACTCAAATTTGAAGTTCCGTGTGCAATTTCTGTATAATACTATTAGTAATCCAATAGAAATCTCATTTTAAAATACGACTTTCTTGACCATAAAGAGGGCATCCAATGCATGCAGCGACAGCCGTGGTTTCCAAAAAACTTAACAAAGCACTGTGTGCATTGACCTTGGTAGTTTCCATGTGCGTGACCTCTCTCTATTCTGGAGCGGCGCAAGCCCAGACGGTTGAAGAACGCTTTCAAGATTTGTTCGTCACTGCCGGCTACGCCACAGCTTTTGGTGCAGCTCTCGGCACTGCTTTTCTAGCATTCCACGAAGACCCATCAAGACACCTGCGCTACGTAGCTATGGGTGCTTCGCTAGGTTTTCTTGGTGGCAGTATCTTGGGATCATACGTGGTGTTCTCCCCGATGATGAGTGCCACCGGCGACAATGCTAGCGAAAACTCACTTATCGCAAGTGGTTCAGTTCCAAGCAAAGGCATCGCCATTCGCCCGACATGGAACAAAGAAACAAAGAGTTTCGCCGCAGTTGAAGCTGGAATGACTCTTTTCAAGTTTTAGAATGCTAAAATACACCATAAAACGTGTCTTATCTGTGTTGACAGAGCGAATCAAAGCCTCTGATAGAGACCCAGTAGAATCGTTCCAAGATGACATAGACAATCAAACACCAGATCATCCTCCTGGACCGTCAGCATTCGATCAGAGACAAGAGTCTTTGAGGATTTTGGAATTACCAACGAACGCGACAACATCCGAAATAAAGCAAACTTACCTCCGACTGTGCAAAAAATATCATCCGGATCGTTTCGCCAACGATCCGAAAAAGTTACAACTTGCGAATGACTTGTTTAGTAAAATCAGAGCGGCGTATGGGCACCTGAAAACTTAGCCCCGCTTCGCTTTCAGTTCGTCAATCTTGTCAACTGGACTGGCACCAAGCAGTGGCTGGGCCTTCATTTTCTCTTTCAGTGCTTTAAGTGAATCATCGACCTTACCTTTAGATTCTAACATTGCAAATTCACTTTCAAGGTCACTTCCGACGTTTGCACCAGCCATCTCGAGCTGCGCCACTGTTTGAGCTTCGAGCAAAGGAATTCTATGGTTTAATCCCTCGACGAGAGATGGAAAGCCGCCATTTTCAGCGGAATTAACCGATGAGATATCGGTTCTGGGATCGTAGGTATTCGTTGCGAATAATTCGGAAGCCATATATTCAGGTGTGCCAAGTGATGTTCCAGTTTGCGTCAAATCCGAGAGCGAGGTCACGCGGGCGATACCAAAATCCAACAACTTAATGCGGTAATTGTCGTCAATAACAATGTTCTGTGGTTTTATATCGCGATGAATGAAGTTTTTTCTGGTGACATACACTCATGATAGATAACAACTGTTCTATGATACTAACTGCGGTCGCAATTTTTAATGGTGAGTTAATGTGGATAAATTCTTTGAGGCTAACTCCCTCAGCATAGTCCATGATTAAAAATCATTTGGCCTTGAATATTCAATATTTCGCTAATAGTCGCAATTTGCGGGTGCATTAAAACCCGCGTAGTATGGGCTAAAATTCGAGTCATTTATAAATACGGACGTGCCTGAAAGACTGATCGGAGAAGCGACACACTTGACCCAGATCATTAGCAATGTCTTAGGTAATGCTATCAAATTTACGGAAACCGGAACTATTACGACTGAGGTCGGATATATCAATAACAGGTTTACAGTAACGATTGAGGACAAAGGACAGGGTATTCCTTTTGATTGTCAGGACTCGATCTTTAATCCCTTCATGCAAGTCGATATGGCGTCATCACGCAAATTTGAAGGTAGCGGACTAGGTCTAGCGATAGCCCGTAAATTGGCGCAAAAACATAACGGTGACGTTAAGCTTATTCGTTCTGCAGTTGGAGAAGGTAGCACGTTCGAAATCAGTATTCCTTACGAACAAGATAATTCAAAACAACCTACTCTCTCTGGAAAGGTCGAAGCAAAGACGGTTGATTTTTCAAGCGCGAAGATTTTAATCGTAGAAGATCATTCAGATATTGCTCAGCTGCTTAAACTTTACCTAGAATATGTAAATGCAAATGTTTTTGTAGTAAATGATGGAGATGAGTGTTTAGCATTTGAAAACCTGGACGATTTACAAGTCATCGTCATGGATCTTCAAATGCCGAGAAAAGACGGATATGAGACCATGCGGGCACTAAAGGCAAGGAATTTTTCTGGAAAAGTAATTGCAGTTTCAGCACACGCTAATGGATCAGAAAAAAAGAGATGCATTGATCATGGCTTTTACACCTTCGTCTCGAAACCAGTAAATATCACAGCATTGTATGCGTCTATAGACTCTGCTCTCAACGAGCAACCTGAAATAGCTCCTTAGGAAAGGACTTCCTAGCGGTATGTTCTACAATATAGCTTTTGAGTTTAGGAAAGTCTTCCAGGAGTTTGTAGCCATTGGCCCAATTTAACGTATAACCCATAACGATATCGGCAACGGAAAAAGATCCGCCCACAAGAAAAGGTGTAATCAACTCATTTAACACCTTAGCCTCCTTCAAAAAATCTTCACGCGCCAAAATTTTATCAGCCTCCGACTGTTTTTCCGGTGGGTATAAGAACGAGTGTTTGGCAATGCGCCAAAGTGGTTGTTCCAGATCTGTCGACGCAAGACTGATCCATTGGTCGTATAGTGCACGATCGCGGGATCCTGGTTTTGGACTTGGTTTTTTCTCAGGATACTTATCTGCTAGATAGGTTGAAATCGCGGACGACTCAAAAACATAAAAATCGCCGTCCACAAGCACCGGCAACTTTGCGAACGGGTTGTGAGCCAAGACCTCCGGACACTCGGCATGCAAATAATCCGGCCTAACATTTTTCGCTTCGAAAGGAACACCAAGCTCATTCAAAGTCCAATAGGGTTTTATCCAGCGGGAACGGTTGTAACCATAAAGAGTGATCATCAGCGGTCCTTCGGTAAAAATTACTAAGTTTTAACACGAATGAAGCATGGCATCATGCCATACTTCATCTTGGATTCGTTAGTAAAGAATACAGAGCCGATATCTGGGGCTAACGCATTCAATTTACCTTATCGAGTACTGTGGTCTCACTGCCAAACCTCCAAGTCATACGGCGATTTAAATTAGAAAGAGTTACAAAAATGGGACCTTGGCGTCCTTGCGCTGTATCGAAATAAAATTGTCCGGTCAACGCTGTATTCTGAAACCAAAGATAACGATTGGTCTGACCTCCGCCGCCAATAATATTTCCTGCAACCCAGTTGCCATCAAGACGCGTATCTCCGGCCGTGAAGATAAACGTATTTGCTCCTGAAACCCATGTTCCCTGAAAAGGCACAATGATGAAGTCCTCGAGGTTATTTCCCTCGACACCGGAATTAAGGATATTAAGATTTATCCCTTCATTGGACGACTGGCTGAATGCAGTCAACGGGGAGAGAGTTAAAAGAACAACTAAATATTTTCTGATCACATGACACCTCCTTTTTAAAGTTGTGTCACTCTTTGCAAAAAGCAGGACAAACAATTAACTCATATAGATGAATTAGCGCTATTTAAAGCCGGTGATTTCTTTAAAACAACTGCATGGCGTAGGGTTTCAAATACACAATAGTAGCCTACAGAAACGCAGTGCAAAATTGGTGAGGAAAATTCAAACCTGTAGTATTAACTGATTTCAGAAATAGAGACCAAGGTAAAAAATACATCCTGTTGCTCTCGCGACTTCTCAATATCAACTCGAAGCTTTAATGCCCAATCGTTCTTGCCATCTGGGTCAGTAAGAATTTGCTCTACATTCCAATGATTAGGTGTCTTGGTAATACGGAGTAGTTCAGGTGCGCGAGATAGTTTGTCGGTCAGCAAGAACTCGTGGTCAGTAAAGAAACCGTCGAACATCGTGGCAACGTCTCGTTCTCCCCAAAATCCGCCCTCAGGTTTAGCGGCGTCGATGCATTCCATAAAATCGCCAAAGCGACCACGCGATAACGCTCGCATCATTCGGAAGACGCCGTTGCGGACCAAGACCATGAATCCACGTTCGCTGCGGGTGATATCTTTAAGTTGGTCTTCACTAGCAATTTCAGAGGTCAACTTGCGAGTCGGGTCTTGTATTCGTTCCCACTCGTCGACCAAACTACTATCGACTTGACGAACGATAGCCCTAAAAAATTCAATCGCATCAATAAATTCTTTATCGTGGTGAGATTCGGGGATGGTTTGGATCATGACCTTATAAACTTCGGATAAATACCGCAGCAGAATCCCTTCGGAACGCTGAAGCCCGTACTCTCTGACGTATTCATGAAAGCTCATGTACTGTTCATACATGTCTCTCGCTATGGATTTTGGTTTGATGTTGTCGGTATCGAGCCATGGATGCAAAGTTTGAAACTCATTGAAAGTTTGATAGACAAACTCAGCAAGTGGCTTCGGCCAAGTCAACTCCTCAATAATGGCCATCCGTTCATCGTAGTCAACACCATTTGATTTCAGCTCACCGATCTTTTCCCCTTTTAGCTTATTCAACTGAGCAAGCAAAATAACTCGGGGGCTTTCACAGATAGACTCGATCAAAGTGATTTTATCTAAAGCTAATTCAGGGCTCTCTTGATTTAATTTAGGCAACGTATCAAGAAGCCAAATCGCAAGTTCTTGAAATATCGAAAAATCATCTGGCAAGTCGATACTGAGCTCAACCGTCTTTCCTTTGCCGTTCTTCTTTGGGACGAAGCGAACTATATTCCGTTCGTATAACGAGCGAAAAAGTTTAAAACCCTGCTTTTTAAGTCGAGACTTAATGACGTCCGATTCATGGCAGTCATTGATCAGCTTTTGCATCGCTTCACAACCATTTTCCGGACGACCAAGAACATTGAGAAGCATACCGTGCGTGATTTGAAAACTAGATCTTAAGGTTTCGGGCTCCGACTGAATAAGCTTCTCAAAAGTAGTCTTGTCCCAGTGGACATAACCTTTCAAAGGGGGCTGCTTCTTTTTTACTTTTCGAAGTTTCTTAGGATCACCGCCGGCTTTGGCATCAAGACCTAAATTCTCGATAACGTGCTCTGGAGCCTGGACGACGATAGAACCTTGGGTATCAAACCCTTTACGCCCTGCACGCCCACTGATCTGCTGGAAATCTCTGACCGACAAAACAATAGTCTTATCACCATCGAATTTACACAGCTTGGTAAACAACACTGACCGGATGGGAACATTAACGCCAACACCTAGGGTGTCAGTCCCGCAGATCACTTTTAAGAGACCTTTTTGCGCTAGTTTTTCGACCAATAAACGGTAACGTGGTAGAAGTCCCGCGTGATGGATACCAATCCCATGGGCTAGGATTTTTCGAAGTTCCTTACCGTAAGGGCTAGTGAACTTCTCACCTTTAAGTTCCTCGCCAATTTTCTTTTTTTCTTCTTTGGTTGACAGATCGAGCGATAGCAAACTCTGTGCATACTCCGCGCATTCCCGTTGTGTGAAATTCACCAGGTAAACAGGCGCCTTGCCGCTATTTACTAAACCGACAAGAGTTTGCATCAGAGGAGTTTCGGAATAGTGAAATTCTAGTGGAACCGGCCGATCATTGCTCTTAACAATAATCGTTGGTTTTTGTGTTAGATCCGTCAAAACTGTTTTAAAAAAATCCGGCTGTCCAAGTGTCGCACTCATTAATAAAAATCGGCTGTATCCCAAGATCAACAAAGGAACCTGCCACGCGACGCCTCTATCGCGATCCGAGTAGTAGTGAAACTCATCCATAATGACATCGTGAGCATGAGCCGCTTCACCTTCCCTCAAAACAATGTTTGAAAGAATCTCAGCAGTACAGCAAATAATCGGCGCGTCACCGTTGACGGTTGCATCACCAGTTGACATACCAACCATATCTGGTCCAAACACCCGGCATAGTGCTAGGAATTTTTCGTTCACGAGTGCTTTAATCGGACAGGTGTAATAGGATTTTCTACCTGTAGCTGCAGACAAAAAGTGTAGCGCTAATGCCACCAACGACTTGCCAGATCCTGTAGGCGTACACAGAATGACGTTGTCACCGTTGAATAGGGAAAGAATCGCCTCTTCCTGAGCTGGGTAGAGGGTGAGTTCTTGATCTTCAATGTATTTGAGAAAACGACTTAGGAGTTCATCCGGACTGGTATCTGTCCCTGCTTCAATCTTCAACGGAAATCTGGCCGACATGGATCACTCCTAAGGACACGGTAGCTGCAGAAAGCAGCCATCATACCTTGCCGGCCTGGAAAATGAACGTAAAGATTACGGTTGAAGTATCAAAGTCGGGTCGAATCTCGGTAATTTTAATTCTCGACACCAGGGTCAGAGAACTCGACTTCACCCTTGGCCTTAAAAGTAATTTTACCGACAACAAAGTCGTCTAAATCATCGTTCGATTTACCTGATCTAATCTCAAAAGAATAGGTTCCTTTACGAACTTTTACAGATCCATAATCCAAGGATGTTGCTTTGGTCGGTATTGACTTCTGTGGGTTCCAGGAACCATTATTGGAAGAGTAGATGATGTAGTTTTTAGAACGATCAACGCCGCATATTTCGTCCAAATTCGCCGAAATATAGGCATATTCAGATTTGACCTCGACTTTTATGACAATCTTTTTACCTTGAACGTCTTTGCCTTCCAGCTGCTTTGGACAGTCACTATTCGAGTTATCAGTGAAATTCCCGTCACCAATATGAAAATTTAAATCCTTACCAAATATAGTTTCTTTTTCTTGGGCATTTGAAAGTAGATCCACCTGGTTTTTTACATACCAGTTGTCGATCTTAGCTTTTAATACCGGTTCATTGTTGTCATCCGGATAATAACCAACATTAAACGTGTTTAGGGCTACCAGGTCTACACTGCTAATTACGTGGTAGTTTTCATGGTTTTTGTCAAACTTGGCTTCTTTTTTCTCTCCGGAGATTGTTTCCAGAACAAACTCAAATTTACCTGTAGTTAAGTCCTTTTTTCTTCCGTCCGTTTCGAAAACTGTACAACCAAATCCAATTTCTTTATCGTTTGCTTTTGGGAGTGCTTCATCAGTTTGGCATGTTAGGAACGCTCCCGACACTTCTACAGATTGATCCGCTTCCGTGTTTTCCCTATCATCTTCGCCTTCGACCTGTCCAAGCGTCTCGCCAGTATTTTCTGTTACTTCTGTTTTCTTTTTGCCATCTGCATTGTCGATGCTGTTCGCGCCAAACTCGCTGCTGTTACAGTTTGTAACAAATAGGAGCAGGGCAACCAACCCAATCGGACTCTTGTATGTCGCATCTATTATTCTCATTGCGGGTCCGTACTAGAGGTTTGTGTAATCAGATAAATACTTATCGGGTGATTGAACTATTTATCATAGCCACCGATATAACTACCTGTAATTATATCATTATTTTAAATGAATAAAAAAAATCGCTTACCATGCGGTCTCATTGCAGACAAGTAAACAAAGGCCATTTGCTAGCCGTATGACGCTGCAGCAGCAAATCGGTCTTATTCGGATCTTAAATTGTTTTGCTAGCCAATTTTTCATGTATGAGTGCCTAAACTAAAAGGCCAAACATGCTACAATGGATCTTCAATTCAACCGGACACAGAAGGATGGCAACGCTTGTTGACAAACTGCTTTCGCACTTACAAGAGTTGCCTTCAATCGGTCAAATACGTTTTTATTATGTTTCTTTTTCAGCCCTCAATTTCTTTGGGTCAATCGACTCCGTTGACATTAAATGGCGCCGTTAGTCAGGCACTCGCTCAGTCTTTGGATGCGAAGCGAGCGGCGTTAAAACAAGAGCAGGCCAAAATTAATGCAGCCGTCGTAGATGCTAGTAACGATCCCACACTTGGTCTATCCGGCGCATGGGGAGCACGGTGGCAGAAGCGTACTGACAACAGCCCAGCTAGTTTCAAAGAGCAGTCGACGATCCATTCCTACGGCCTGCAGATGCGATATAATTTAATCGATTTTGGCCGCCAGAATGCAAAGGAACTCACAGCTTTAAGTCAGCTAAAATTGCAGGATCTAGCCAAAGAAGAAGCTGATGAAAAAATATTTTGGAGCGTCATCCGCGCCTACCAAGATATTTCGAAAAATGAGCGCATTCTCGAAATTTCCAGAGAGCAGAAGACAATCAGTGAAAATCGATTATCAGAACAAAATAAAAACTACCGACAAGGCTTAAGGTCAGAAAGTGATGTCATCACCGCTGAGGTCGATGTCGGAAAAGCAAAAATCGCATTACAAAATTCTCTGAACCAAGTTGTTCTTGCCAAGCAAACTCTCGCGCAATTGATCAACTCGGAAAACCCGAACTCTAATCTAGATTTCTCAGTGACTAAAGGAAATGTGACTGCAGCCAGTCCAACTTACTGGGACTCTCTCATTAAAGAAATCGAACAGAAATCTCCACAAGCAACAACAAGCCAAAAAATCATCTTGGCGTCTCGCGACGCACTTATCGCTGACGAAAATGCAATCGATGCTTCCACGAAACCCGTCTTGGGCACTCTTCTCGCAGCTGAATATTCTGGTGATGGAGACTGGTCGCCGCTTCGTCCTGCCGCATCCGGACAAATACAACTCACCTGGGATATCCCTTGGAACGGCATGACGCGCCTGTCGCGCCAAAGCTTAGCAATCGACAAGCAGGATCTGGATCTGCGCGAAAAAAATATACAGCAATCCATGCAACAAAGTGAGATCTACGCCCGCACCTTAATCTCCCAAACAAAGATTTTGCACAAAGCCATGCAAGGACAAGCCAAGCTCGTATCTCGGCAGTTCCAATTAGTTCAAAATAGATACCAAGTCGGACAAGCATCCGCATTGGATTTGAGTGCCGCAGAAAATGCACTGGTCATTTTGAAACTAGATCAAGTCCGCCTAAGTTCGAACATCGCTGGCGCAATAATCGCTTTGGCAGAAGCCCGTGGTGTGCGAGCTCTCGACATTCTTGAAAAACTGTAACACTGTCTTTTAACGATATTTCCGTAGCCATTTAGATCTTAAAAGGGATGTCATGAAAACAAAGTTAGGCAAACTTCGACTACTTGCTGCGTGCGTATCAATCGCACTTAGCTGCGTTGCTTGTGACAAAAAAGGCACCACAGATGCGGCCAGTACCGGACCGAAAAAAGATGGAGAAAAATCCGCAGAAGTTCCCGCAGCGAAAAAAGGTCTTCCAGGCAAAGGTGGTGGCAGTGGTCGACGGGATGCTGGTCCAGTTGCCGTTAAGGTAAATACTGCCACTCGGGCAATGGCACCTCGCTCAGTAAGTATCACTGCACCGTTAGATGGGCGAAGCCAAGCGGAAGTCTACACAAAAGTGACTGGACGCCTAACTTACATTGGTCCAAAAGAAGGCGAAGCCGTTAAAGTCGGAACCGTTCTTTTCCGCATGGACAGAAATGATCCCGGTGAAACGTTCCTCAACATGCCAGTTGTTAGTCCAATAAATGGTTGGGTTGGGCGCTGGATGGTGAAGAATATTGGTGCGCAAATAACACCCACCACGCCAGTAGTTACCGTTGTCGACGATGACTTCCTCAGGACGACCATCTATCTCTCAACATCTGAGTGGGTATCGATCGACGAAAATGCTGTCGCCTCTCTTTTTGTCGGCGAGGAAAAACGTCTCGGTAAGATCGTCAGTATTGCCCGCGCAGCCGACTCAGTTTCAGGGCGCGGAAGCGCTGTCATCGAAGTGGAAAACAAAGATCACAAATGGCGAGTCGGCATGATTGCCAGAGTTCAAGTGGATTTAGAACCTAAAATGCGGATGCTGGTCTCAAGTGCGGCGTTAAATATCACAGATCAGGGCACATATGTTTTTGTCATTGAAAACGCGACTGCCAAACGAACGCCTGTTAAATTCGCACTAGTCGACAGTGACACCGCTGAAATCCTAGAAGGAATCGATGATGGCGCAGCCATTGTCGTTGCTGGTGGCAATTTCGTGACTGATAAAGCAGCTGTTACCGTCATAGCAGATGATCCGGCAGATAAAAAAGCACACTAAACGACTTTCTAACGAGATAGAAAAAGATGGATTTAATAAAAGTCTCAATTAAGAGGCCGATTTTTGTCTCGATGGTAACACTCTTTTTGGTCGCAATCGGTGGGATCGCACTCAGCAAACTACCAGTCGATCTCTATCCAGACGTTTCTTATCCCGTCTTAGCGGTTCGAGCCAACTTAGACGGTGCCGCTCCTGAAGAAGTAGAGCAACTCGTCGCCAAGAGAATGGAAGATACCCTTAGTACGATCGCCGGCGTGCAGTCTCTACGGTCAATCAGCCGCGAAGGTAGCGCAACTGTTGTTATGGAATTTGTTGCTGGCACTGACGTTCGGTTCCAAGAAATGCAAGTAAGGGCAAAGATCGCGAACATCCGTCGGTCCTTACCTGAAGATGTGTCAGAGCCAGTCGTATATCGACAGGATCCAGACGATACACCGATCATTGAGATCGCTGTTACCGGTGATCGCCCCGTGTCTTCTTTAACGAGGATCGCAGAGAACGACATTGCTCGTTTGATCAGTCAAGTGCCAGGAGTTGGACAGGTCGATATCGGCGGTTCTCGCAATCCTGAGATTCGGGTTGAATTGCGACAGGAAGCATTGGATGCTTGGCACATCTCAGCTTCAAATGTCGTCCAAGCGATCAAACAGTTCAACCGCAACGATCCAGTAGGAAAACTTGAAGGCAAAGATCGGATGTGGGTATTACGGTCGCTCTCACCGGTGAAGTCCGCGAACGATTTAGGTAATATTCGTATTGCTTCAGATAGTTCAGGCACTCCGATTTTTCTAAGAGATATTGCCGAGATCGTCGAAGGTTTCGAAGAGATTAGAAATGAAACAAAAGTCGGGACGCCGGATGATTTAAAATCTGCAGTACTTATCGACGTACTTAAACAGTCAGGCGAAAACAGTTTAAAAGTGTCAGACAATGTTAGGTCAGCACTCGCTAAGATAGAAAAAAACCTACCAAATGACGTGAAAATTCAAATCACCCGCGACAATGCCGATTTGGTACGGGTTAACGTCAAAGACGTGGTTGAGAGTATTGTCATCGGCGCGATCTTGACGGTGTTGGTTGTATTACTCTTCCTGCGAAGTCCTAGGTCTACCATAACAACGGGTCTAGCTCTTCCGACCAGTATCATCACCACTTTCGCTGCGATGTCACTGTTCGGCTTCACCATCAACGTCATGACACTTCTAGCTATTTCGCTTGCAGTGGGTTTATTGATCGACGACGCAATCGTAGTTCGAGAAAACATATTTAGGCATTTATGCGCACTAAAATCTCCAGCTAAAGACGCCGCATATTTCGGAACAAAAGAAGTTATCCTTGCTGTCATGGCGACGACTTTAACGATCGTTGCCGTATTTGTACCAGTCGGTTTCATGGGTGGTGTGTCCGGACAGTTTTTCAAACAGTTCGCCCTAACGGTTGTTTTCGCGATCCTTGTTGCTACTTGGGATGCCGTTACGATGGCACCGATGTTGTCGGCCTATATCGCAAATTACGCTGATCCAGGCAAAGAATGGAAGTTCCTTGGCCGTTTCGGCGCATGGATCAACCAAAAACTTATCGGCTTTGAACATTTCTTTGACCGCTTAGCTGAAGGCTACAGCCGTCTTCTTAAATGGCTACTACCTCGAAGGTGGGTTGCGTCGACATTCGCAATTGCTGCCGGCGCGATCGCTGTAGCAGGATTTGTTTATGTTCCGAAAAGTTTCTTACCTACCCAGCTTGGTGATACCTTTTCTGGAAATTTAAGCGGCGCCCTTGCGGTACCGATGGTTAGCATCCAGGACATGAGTCTAAAAGCCAACGAGAAACTAAAAACTGTTCCCTCACTGGAATATTGGACCATGCGCTCTGGATCGGGATTTAATGGGGCAGCGAATATTCGTTTCACGTTTAAGATTAAAGACGAGTACAACAAAAACCAGAAGAGCCTCGCAGCAGTTCGTCAGGAAGTTCGTCAAGTGCTCTCTGGATTTCCAGGCTATCAAGCTCGACTGTCGGAACCATCAGATCCTTTAGCAGGCGGCGGTGGCGGCGGACGTTTCCAACCAGTCGCAGTTCAAATTGCCGGTGACGACATTGTGAAATTACGAGAAGTCGGCGGTGAGGTCAGACAGATTCTTCTCGACCTTCCAGGCGCAACAGACGTAGGTACCATCGACGACCAAGGTTTACCTGAAGTTCGTATGTATACCGACCCAGCCCTCGCCGCCCAGTATCAAACAAATGCTGGAGCCATCGGCGATGCTCTTAAAATCTGGGTTGAAGGTGACATTAGCAACAGTTTAAGAGTCGGTGATGATCAGATTCCGATTCGCGTCAAACTCAAAGACGGTGACCGGATGTCACCGCAACAACTCATTGCGAATAATCTTTATCTGAAACCAAATGCGTCAAAACCAGACGTCGCGGTGCCACTTGTTAATATGGTGCACTGGGAGGCTGCTGCTGGTCCACCTGTTATCGTCCGAGAAAATCGCCAACGAACCATCCGTATCGGTGCCAACCTAGCGCAAGGCGCTGCCCTTGGAGATGTAGTTAACGACCTTGAAGAGCGACTTAAAGGTGTTGCCTGGCCAGACGGATACCAAGCGCGTATCGTCGGTCAGAATGAGCAGATGTCGGAACTCACAGGAAACCTTATCTGGGCAATCGCCCTTGGATCTCTTTTCGTCTATATGGTTCTGGCTTCACTATTTGAATCATTCACCCAACCGATTACGGTAATGATGGCAATTCCACTTGCTGCAACCGGAGCTGTTTTAGCACTAATCGGATTCGGACTCCCTCTCGATCTTTACGGCGGCATCGGCATGATTCTACTCGCAGGTATTGTTGCGAAGAACAGTATCCTCCTCATCGATTTCGCCATGCAGAAGATCAGAGAAAGCGGTACTGATCCTAGAATCGCAATCGTTGAGTCTGCACCGATCAGATTGCGGCCGATTCTTATGACTTCAATTGCAATGATCGCAGGTATGATTCCTATTGCAACTGGCTGGGGTGCGGGCGGTGCTGCTCGTCAGTCTCTCGGCATCGCAACTATCGGTGGCATTATAAGTTCGACGATATTGACTCTACTAGTTGTCCCCAACCTCTTCATCTTAATCGAAGACTTCAACGGTTGGTGGCGAAAGAGACGCGACCGTAACGCAACTTTAGCCTGATAGATTGACCTTTAAAACCCTGACGCATGCGCCAGGGTTTTGCATTTCTAGCTTTATACCTGTACCAAAATTCCACGGAACGCTTTTATTCCGC
This sequence comes from Pseudobacteriovorax antillogorgiicola, assembly GCA_945862295.1. Taxonomy (GTDB): domain Bacteria; phylum Bdellovibrionota_B; class Oligoflexia; order Oligoflexales; family CAIYRB01; genus CAMAXT01. Next base: position 4,785 of record CAMAXT010000025.1, on the reverse strand, counting down.
AATAATGACGGCGTTGTTTCGAAACGCTCGGTTAAAATACTAATATTAACATCTTATTTCACAGTACACTATGTTCTGAAAGCCCATGTTAGAAACGTGTTACTCTGGCCAAGACGGTTGGAAAAATCAAAATCATATCCAATGGAGAACCTCATAAAATTTTTCGCATTCGCTAAAATAACACTCGGCGCACTACTTGCTTCCATTGTTTTATCAGCTACAGCCCAAGCTGATGCGCCGTCACACGTTAGACTTCGCAGTATTTCTTACGCAGGTCCGATAGGTACAGATCCTGGATAGGCGTACTTCCAAAGGTGTTTTCGATTAGCTAATGTATAATCGTAAGGCTCGTACATGTGGAATGAGTAGAGAACTTTGTTATCTGCCAAGCGGTCGAAACAAAGAGTAGAAAGCGGCACTCCCATATATCCAGAATCGACAACGATTGGATTGTTCGAATCGACATCTTTCCCATTTATCTTGATCTTTGGCCAATGCTAGTCCAGAAAGGTTTAAGCACAGTATCAGCGCAAAAGTTCCTAAGAACCCAGGCGGGCAGTAACTAATAAATATCTGTTTCATGTCGGCTCTAAAGCATTGTTTAGGAGTCAGTTTTACTAGATTCAATCGTGATGTGTGTCACGTGATTGTCAGTTCTTCGTCAATTTTTAGTTGGCAAAATTCCCAGCTAAATGACTAATGTCTTCTTGGAGAAGAGTGGACCGGAGTCGGTCTCAGTAGAACAAAACTATTGTGGTGAAGATATTAAGTTGCCGGCAAGTGAGTGTCTGCGTTTGCTCAGACAGCTCACCGCGGCCGTTAACATCTGCAGGTATCCACTCACAACACTGCTTTGATACTTAGGTAGAAACGCTTTTTGGCAACTGCCCGTTTGCCATCTTTGTTCCAAATTTGGACGTAAGCAAAGTCAGAACAAGTTCCATCTGTCCTGTTGATGGTGTCACAAGTACCTTTTACAGTCAGAGGTATGTCGATGCTTTGACCGTCGCCATTGATCTCAAAAAGAGACGGCTCGCTGTCTTCATTCTGCCAATCAATCGCGCCCTGCAATGGGCCTGAGTTGTAGAACACCTTTACAGTTACAGGATACTGAAAGGAATAATCTTTCCCGTTACTGATTTTGACAGAAACCACTTTTGTGGCGACTTCGTCTGCCTTAAGTTCTAGAGGAATCTCTCTACCGCGACTACCTGGTTTTCCAGGAACGACATCATTACCTTCATGCTGGAGCAGAAACAGCGCCCGATCAGCTTCGGCAGCAAAATTACGTGAGTGGAGTGCTTCAGTGATGATAACTGTAGTAAAGATGATTGGAATGCCAATGAATCGCGGGGGGGGGATAATTCACTTGATAGTTAACAAATCTAGGTACTTTTGACAATGTGATCGTTTATTGCTTTTGCTCCTACGAGGGCCAAACGTTGGTTTTCTAAGAGTTTTTTATGTTTTGAAATTGTCTACTTTTAAGAAAAGTTCCGTGTTATAGATCACGCACTTAGATATTTTTTTCACCGTAAAAATGATTATTCTTATGACGGCTTTGCCATCTTCAAAAAAGCAACATCAGTTGAAGCTTCTTATGCTTTGGCTCGCGATTGCATTTGGCCATCTGAACCATACAGGTAGTCATTACCTGCGCATTGAATTGTCGCACGCCGAATCCGCCCATGAGGGTGATGCTGATAATGAGCATTCGGAAGAATCTGAACATAATGATGCAGGCACCTGCGTCACTTGCATTGCTTCCGCTATGATATTTTTAGAGCTGGGTCGCTCTGTAGACCAAGCTCTTCGTCCGATACTACCTAACGCCTCAATTCCAAGTTTCCTTCGAACGATCAACCTAGGAATGGAGATTGCTCTTCGTCCAGGTCAAGCGCGCGCACCGCCTTTTGCGGCGTAATATCCACCAATTTCAATCACAAATTAAATCAGTGGTCAGATGATCGCTAAATTTGCCACGTTTTAAAAACAATTTAAGACGTTTTCAATCCAATCATTCATGTCACAGCTTTAGTCCAGCTGTATGGGAGTTTCGTATGTCTATTCAGAAACAAAGTTTTAACATCGGTCTCGTTGCAGCGGCTTTCGTTCTTGCCGCCTGCGGCGTTAAAGAAGCAAAAAAAAGCCACGAGGGAAGCCTTACGCTAAACAGCGCCTCCTATTTAGTTGTTGAAAGCAATGCCCTCGAGTCCGCCTCAGATAGTATTAGCGGCGAGGGCAGCGTTGTTTTTGTCGCACCCCTCATTGAAGACGGAAACAACTTCAATTTGAAGTTTGAATTACAAGACTCAGGTAGCCTCAGCCTAATTGCTGGTTCAGACAACAAACTGCTACAGGGCCTCACTCTGACATTCTCGCGCAACGATTCAGTCTTGTCGTTCGAGACAAAAGTCGGTGACACCGCGTCAACCTCCCAAGACATGGGCGGAATCGACGCAACTAAGCAGATTGCGATCAATATCGATGTCCATAATGACGAAACACCTGCCCATATTTTGGTGTGGAAACATGACTCAACCGAAGAGTTACTGATCGATACTGAGGAAAGCTCCGCTTCTGCTGGTAACGGTCAAGGCAATTTCTGGGGACTTGCCCTCAAAAAAGCAAAAGTAGCAGTTGCTGATATTCGGGCTGCCACAAATGAAGAGTAATTTCAAAATATCCTTACAACGAAGGACTGCAGCGTGGCTCATGCTGCTTCTCTTCTCTTATCCAGCGCAGGCGCAGGAGGGAATTACACCCTTTGTTGCTGTTGACATGTCAGGCGCCTTCAAAGTTGATGAATCAAGTACCGCCTCTGACCGCTTTGAAGTACGCGAGGCTGAATTCAGCCTCGCCGCTCCTGTCGATCACATATTTGACGGTATGTTTTCTATCGCAGCGCATAGTGAGGGCGGAGCACATCTTTTTGAACTGCACGAAGCATGGCTTAGCACAACAAAGCTCGTTCCAAGGATACAACTAAAAGCGGGTCAATTCTTTCTTGGCATCGGCAGGTTAAACCGGGTGCATCGTCATGAATGGCCGTTTATTTCCGCTCCAGTAGTCCATAAACTTTTCTTCGGCGACGAAGGCGTTCTCGACAGTGGCGCTGAAGTATCAAGCCTTCTCCCTTTACCCTTTTTCCTTGAACTTAGTGCAGGTGTTACCAATGGCTTTGTCTATGGGCATTCGCATAATGCCGGAGAAAAACCGCGCCAACCAACGCACTATGCCCGGCTAGCTACCGCCGGTGCGGCATTATCTAGCGAAGCACTTGTTGCGTTGAACTATCTTAGTCGGACAGATATTGCTAACGAGCGAATGCAACTATTCGGAGCCGATTTCGTTGCGAAATGGGCAGGCGGTATTCTTCAAGCCGAGCTTTGGCAACGCCGGATAACACCTCCTGCAGCCAAGAAAACAGCGGAGCAGGGAGCATATCTTTTTACTGGATTCAATCTAATCGGGGCGATTGCGACCGGACTACGGTTTGAGCATTTTTCGGTCATCACCTTAGAAGATGCTTTTGGTCGCAGAGTCAACAATAACATTGTTGCACTGTCACCGCAGGTTAGCTACCGCGCCAGCGAATTTGCTCAGTTTCGTTCCGGTGTGATATTTCAAGACCAAACTCAAGAAAACAGCGCTCGCAAGATTAACAGGACCTTCGAGATCCAACTCGTTTACATTATGGGAGCACACCCAGCTCATGAATTTTAAATCAATATGCCTTTTTTTATCCGCATTCTTTTGGACTCAGACATCAATGGCAAAGGTCAACATCGTCACAACAACAAGTGATCTGCAAGCTCTTGCTACCGCCGTCGGCGGCGAACGCGTCGCAGTTGATGGACTGATAAAAGGCTCCCAGGATCCACATCATCTGGAAGCAAAGCCTTCTTTTGTCCTAAAGGTCAGTCATGCGGACTTACTTGTCTCAAATGGTCTTGGTCTTGAAGCCGCATGGTTGCCAAAGGTTTTGGCAGGAGCGCGCAACAAAAACATTCTACCTGGGTCCCTGGGACATTTTATCGCAGCAGAGGGAATCACTGCCATAGACATTCCATTGACCAATGTTTCCAGAGCTGACGGTGACGTCCATCAAGAAGGTAATCCCCACATAACTTTGGATCCTGAAAGAGTTATTATCATTGCTAGCGCTTTAGCTATTCGTTTATCTGAGCTAGACAAAGACGGTGCTGACTACTATCAGCAACGAGCAGGGGTCTTTGTTAAGGAGATAACGTCCAAAATCCCCTCTTGGAAAGTACGACTTAAAGCTACCGGTATATCTAAAGTCATCACCTATCACAAAACTCTCAACTATTTTCTAACCCGCTTTCAAATCGAACCCGCCGGGTATCTCGAACCGCATCCTGGCGTTACTCCAACGGCGCGCCATATCCTAGACACCATCTCCACTGCAAAGACTGGCCAGATAAAACTCATTCTAGTCGAGAATTTTTTCGACGACACAGCTGCAAAGCGCATTGCAGCAGAAGCCGGCGGCATCCGTATCAAAACTGTGCCTGTCGCGGTCGGTGGAGAACCTGACATCCAAACGTTCATCGATCTATACGAACGCATAGTCCAGGCAGTCGAAGGAAAAAGCTCGTGAATGAAATCCTGATGTTTCTGGCTGCTCCTATTGCCATGTGCTTTCTTTTAGCTGGCATCCACTGCTACCTAGGTCTACATGTCCTGGCACGCGGAGTTATTTTCGTTGATCTAAGCTTGGCGCAAATTGCTGCACTCGGGATGATGTTGGCGACGCTCGCA
>CAMAXT010000024.1 GCA_945862295.1 Pseudobacteriovorax antillogorgiicola | reverse complement strand
AGAGCTCACTTTCTAAAAGCGTCGGAGCGATAGCGCCACAGTTCACTTTAATGAAAGGCATCGATCCCGTTAAGGTTGCGCCAAACAAATCAGCAGCGACCTCTTTACCAGTACCCGATTCACCTTTGATAAAGACAGCAGAAATGGCTGAATTAACAATCTGCGGCACTCGTTTTGAGATGCGAGACATGGTACTGCCGATTGTCTTTGATCTATTTCTCCCTGGACCTTTTTCGGTGTCTGATCCGTGTTTCAAACTCGCTAATTTAAAGGAATTGTAGATTCGTAGACTCAGCTCACCCTTATCAGATTGCTTTGATATAAAGTCGTCTGCTCCTGAATTAAGGCATTCGGTAATAGTGCTAACATCATCCGCTGTCGAACACATTAGGATGACTGTCGAAGGTGTCGTTTTGCGCGTGAATTCAGCTAATCGAATTCCGGCCTCGTCGGCGTCTATGTGAATATCAAGAATAACAACATCGGGAACCGGTTTATGGTTAATGCGACGCCTGTATTGTTCCGAAGTTGAGAATGATTCAACATCAAAGCTACATGCCATGGCATGTTTTTCGAGCGCAGCTTTAACTCGTTCAAGTTCAAAAGGATCGTCATCTAGATGGACAACTTTTAATCGTTCTGCAGACATTAGGTCCTCAGGCAATTGGCGATCGAAATATTGGTAATCAATAATAGTTTAGGTCATTTTTACGGGAAGGTCGATATAGGCGCTAGTGAGTGCGGATGATTTGAGTCGAGCTGTGAAGCCTACTGATTCGTTTGTTGATTGAAGATCGAAACAATAGAACTATTTTGTGAAATAGAATCAACAATTAGCGGAACGCAGCGACGATATTTATCCTTAACTAACGAAAACACTAATGCCTTCTTCTCCGAGCGGCAAAGCTCGTTATTTCTACAGAGGCGTCTGAGTTGCGAAGGAGTTATCTCGAAGATCGCATTAAATTTGCGGGTAAAATGTGAGGAGCTTGAGAATCCACAGTGAAATGCGATGGCGGTAATGTTTGAGCCTGGAATCTCTGCAAGGATTCCGGCTGCTGCAAATGCCCGTAGGACCCAAAGCCAGTGCATAGGGGTGATTCCATGTTGCGCCTTGAAGTTGCGGGTTAACGTATTAAAGGCAATACCCGTCTTAGGCAATAAGTCAGTTAACTTGACGTCATCTTGCAGGGCGGCGGCGGCAGCTTCGATGAAGTACTCAACGCCTGCTCGACCGGCAGTTGAAGCGATTACATGTCCTTGTTGGGTTGAGATGGTCATGGGGTGCCTTATTATTCGGTGAACTCGCTAACTTTGAGTTCGTGGTCGGATATTGGGGCATGTTGGGAAAAAATGATTGTCCGCTGTTGGCTTAGCTGCATTTTTCAGGAGACGACGATTGGCCGTAAGTTGGCTACTGGTTTGATATGATGCTTGACTTTCTCTTTATCTGCAGTTGCTCATGCAGAGAGCAACCTGGCGTAATTATTTAAGGTGAAAAAACCGGTTATTGCGGCATTTTTTTTACCCGTTCCTTAACTAAGATACTTTTTTATGAATCTTACGGTACATATCTTGATAGGTTGTCGGCTCCTTGCCAATGACACCATCAAAGATTTTTGGCAGATTCGAGAAGCTTGCATTGCTGGACAGTAGAACCGGGATATTCCCAATTGATTTTATTTTCACAGCAAATGACTCGCCATTTTCGTGGGTCTCATTGTCAAAGTAGAAGTCAGTTACGATCAATTTGATATCGTTAATGAAACTTTTGTTTGCGGCTAAATACTGCCAAAACAGTGTCGGACTTTCAAAAGTCATAAGCTCGGCGTCGTCAAGAATCGTCGTCCAGGCTTCCAGTGTAAAAACGTCATCGTCGACGACCACAACAATGTCTTTAAATCCCGGTTTGTCGCTCTTCATTCGTTTCACCATGTTCTCTATAGCCGTGGCTATAACTTCAATAAACATTGATTCGTTTATTGGCTTTGGTAAAAAATAGTCTGCTCCAGCAGTGGAAGCTTTGCTGGAGTCTAGTGGAAAAGTTCTGTTTGAGTGCATAATGATGAATGACTTGTCGCCACTTCGTCGTAAGGCGTCCACCAACTCAAAACCAGTTAGAGACTTAGATCCAAGATCGATGTCACATAAAATAACATCTGGTGTGGTAGTCTGGGCCATATGCAAGGCACGATCAGAAGTATCAGCAACGGCGACGTTAATGAGATCATGAAACAATCCGTTTGTTAAGATTGTCTTCATGCTTTCTAGATAGACTTGTTCATCATCAATGATGAGTACTTTAATCTGCCGGTTCAACGACCTTTTTGCTTCGTCCAATCTCACAAGTAATGTGCCAGATTCGAGTTGTTCAGTCTGTGATTGGATCGGTATTGCCAGTTTGGCATCGCAAAAAATTGAAGAATGCTTTGGAAGCTGCGTGTAGGACTGTCTGGCGATCGGGACAGAATGGGAGATAGGAAGACTAAAAGTAAATTCGGTGCCTCGGTCCTTACTCGAATTAGCTGCTATCTTTCCACCATGCTCAACGATCACTTTTTGAGCGATAGCGAGGCCAAGGCCGGTGCCTCCCTTTTTACCGCTGGTATAGAATGCTTCAAAAACTCTCTCGATATGATCTTGATCGATGAAGGTGTTGGCATTGCCGATGGTAACTTCCACAAACGACTTGCCGTTTTCAGAAATATCGCAGGTGTCTATCCAGACACGTCCTTCGGGTCCCATTGCTTGAATGGCATTGTCGATGATATTTAAAATGACCCGCTTGATCCGGAGCCGATCAATGTCTACGTCCATTGTATGATTTAAGTCGTAGGAGATCTCAACCCCACGAGCGTCTCGAAGGCGAAAACCGTCTTGCAGGCATTCGCCCAGAAAAGCTTCAACTTCGGTGCGTTCTCTGTACTCTGAGCTCTTTGCATCAATCTCCATAATGTCTTGAATCATGCCCTCGACCGACGACATGGCTCTGTTAAGTTCAGGCAGCATCTTGGCCATCAGAGACTTTATTTTATCCGCATCTGTAATCTTCTGGATCGACTGAGCAGTCATATTTAGCATTGAGAACGGTTTGCGAACATCATGGGCAAACATTTGCGCCGTACGTACGATAGCGTTAAGTTTGTCTTTTTCTTTTTCGATCTTTGAATTGCGTGATTTTTCGAGTGACAACCGCTCTTGAGTTCTTCTTAGGAAGACAACTGCTGCTGAGCTAGCGTAAAAAAACGTCGAAACGACCCAGGGTATAACCGTGCTATTTACGGAGAAACATAACACTCCTATTGTCGGGATTACTGTGATCCCAAAGAGGAAAGACGACGTAAACCAGATAAAGTTAGGTGCAAGGCCGCAGGTAAGTCCCAAACAAAGAAATATTGCGATGATATAGAGTGTATCTGAACGATCGTTTAGCCACTGGCCGGTGATGGCGCTATTGACCGCTGAGGCAACGACATAACCGGATGGTAGTGATCCAATCGGTGTTTCAACAAAGTTAACTTTGCCTGTATACATCTCACTGAGCAGCAGGACGATGTCACCTTTTTGAATAACTTTTTTCGCCCAGCCTTCTCCATCCGTCATCAGAAACTTCATGCTTTTTGAAATTTTAATCATCTGAGACATATTAGGTGTGTTGACGATTAATCTGCCTTTCGGGTCGATCGGTTGCGCCTTCATAGCGCCAGGTGTTAGAAAGCTAATATGCGGAAGCATGTGTGTTTCCGAGACCTTTATATAGGCTGGTATTCTAGCTTTACCGTCATAACCAAGATGCCCAATTGTCGAAAATTTATGAGCGAACTTGGACTCAGGACCATAAATCGTCCACCCCGGTAGGTTTGCTGTGGGTATGGATTTATTACTGGCCGACACTTGGAATTCAGGTCGATCCAATGGTAGTGGTTTGCGAAAGCTGATCTTCAACGGATATGCGAATGAACCCGTGGTTACCTGTGTCCCTTGATTTTTTAATCGGGTAATGGCGCGACTGAGCATGTCATGTTCTGAGGCAAATTCACCGGTGCCAAACATATGGGTTGTTATAATGGCGCTAGGTTCCGCTGTGCCTACTGCATTAAGGAGTTTTGCCCAATCATCACCACTGAGGTTTGGCTTCTGGGTGTATGCGTAGGTGCTGTCATCAAGTGAGATTATTTTTAGTCGATCGCTAAGCTTGGGCTCGACCTCTAACAATTGTCTGACTTTGAATTCTACCGGTAGACCGATAGACGTATGAATTTGGTGAAAAAGCTCATATGCGCCTCCGACGATTAAGAGTGCAGTAAAAATAGCAGCACTCACAGCAGCTATTCTGATGCTGTATCCATCTCGTTGTTTTAAAATTTTCAGTGGCCCGATATCCATGGATTTCCTTGGAAATTTATCCTTTTCTATCGGTTTTTTACCAGAATTACTTACGAGGCCTTCTCTTATAAAGCTAAGAAATCCCCTCTTTCGCTAGGGTATCCACTCAGAACACTTAAGGTAAAAAATAAGATTATCAAAACCACCAAAATCACATTTCCAGTCTGACCTGAATTTTGAACCAATTTAGTATAAAATTAAGCATGCCATTCACTCTGGAGGAGTACATCTATGCGGCTAGGTCTTGGGATATTGCTTGCGGTTTTTTACGCAAATATTTCGTTCGGACAGGAAGTCTTGTTGCGAGATCCGTTGGGAGAAGTGGCGGACTATAAAGTCGATCGCGCTTCAGCACGAACTACCGGCATGATTCAAAGTGGCGAGATGAGGGCAGCAGTAACGACCCACGAGCCAAATAGTGCTTCATACGATGTTCAGATCAACTACACCTTTCGTATTCAGTTTATGGGTACTCGGACAGGAACCGAAATGGTATCGGTCCCTGAAGTCTATTTCACACCTGAGTTCATGCAGGATCTCCGTGACAATGGTGAATTCATCAGCGATGAATTTAAGGTTCAGCACTTAGGCTACGCAGACGCACGCAACCTAGACGGCGGTGTCTATCCAAACTGTGACAAAATCAAGATCTACGATGTACAGACAAAAAGTAACGGCCTAATCAGAATGGCTGATCAATTGCTCAGAGCAAGCGAAGCGATCGACCCAGCAGCAGGGTTCGAAGACATGGTTATCGTTGCCCATATCAAAGAAGGCTTGCCAGTTCTTGGTGCAGCAAAAATTGATGTAAGTGGTCTTTATGACGGCATGCGAGTGAAGGCTGGTTCTGACTACGAACGTCCATAGTTGAAAATTGATCTTAAAAAAATCGCGGGTTTAAATCCCGCGATTTTTTTTATTTCTTTTCATACTCGGTGTATTTTGCAGCACTACCCTTCGACAGATGGACAGGATATTTCGCCGCATTTTTCTTCATTTTAGTTTGGATGGCTTGGAAAGGATCGATGTTTAGTACGTCACAGATTCTTAAGCAGTATACAAGAACATCTGCGAGCTCATCTTTGACATCGTCCTTGGTATTCCCAGTCATAACGACTTTTGACTCGTCAGGAGTGAGCCACTGGAATAGTTCGGTCAGTTCGCCGACTTCTCCTGAAAGCGCCATGACAAGGTTCTTAGGGGTATGAAATTTTTCCCAGTCGCGCTCCTGAGCAAATGCTCGGAGCTGATTTTGTAAGGTCGAAAAATCCACTGCCACTCCTGATTAGTGCTTTAACGTTACTGAGCTGAACATCCCAATGTTGTTATCGCATTGCTCGCCGCTGCTCTCACACCTTGCAGCAAGTCTGGGACTGTCGCTGGTTGGGTGCTGATGACTTGAAGTTCTGGGCAAACAATGGTGGCACTAGTGATTTGTTTTGCTAGAAGGCGAATCGCCGTCTCTCGCGTGTAGGGACTGCGGTGCGATTTAGCGATGATCATGACATCGCTAACAATCTCTTGATTGTCTAATGAAGCCGCAGATAGGTTATCGAGAATTTGTCTTAAATGCTGATTCGAGGTGTTCTTCACGGCATCCTTGATAAACGTTAAGCTAGTAGCAGTCGGTCTTTTTGTTAGCAGCTCCACCAACGCCCAGCGGTCCTGCATGACCCATTTGCTTTCAGATAAACGCTCAATGGCAAAGCCCTGAGATCTTTCAAGGGAAGAGTGAGAAAGTAGATTCAAAATAGAACCGCGTTCTGCAACTACATCAGAATGAAGGTAGCGATCTTGCCAGCTGCGCTCTTCGTCACGTGTTGGAATTCTGCCGATCGTTTTAATCAACCATTCCTCTGCTCGGGCGACAGCACCTCTGGTTGCAATATTGCCAGATTGACGGCTGAGGAGAGAGCTGTAGATACTGGCGACAGATGACAGATTCTCTGTTTTGCGAGTCAGCTCTGAAATTGCTGCAGCGCGAATGTATTCGGAAGACTCATCGAGAATTGCTGTTGTGAAAGCAGTATCTGCGATATGCCCCTTAAGAGCAATGAGTCTGCGCATAGCGATGAGGCGACTTGTAACTTCTGGTGAGTGTTTTAGAACCTCAAGCCAGTTGGCAGCCGAAAGATCCGTGGTGACTTGCGCCGGAACGACTAACTCAGGGTCGATATTGACTGCAAGGATATCTTGTGTCGCTGTCAGTTCAAAATCTTGAATGTCTTCATAGACGTCGATAACACGGGTCTCACTAGTTCCGTCAGCAAAGATAAGTTCTACTTCCATAGGGAAGGAAAACGTCCGCCATTTTCTATCAGCGCGGGTGAACTGCTTCTGCTCGATAGATAATTTAATCTTGTTACCTTGCACCGAAGTCCGGATGTCTAAGATCGGGTGGCCCTCGCTGCGTACCCATTGATCGAAGAACGTTTCCCAGCTTTGACCGGTGATGGTCGCAAGTGAGCGTTCGTGATCGAAATTTGTTACGTTTGAACCGGCTTTACTATTTAAGTAGTGTTGCAAAACTTTTGTGTAAGCTTCTTCGCCAGCTCCAACTGGCACAGACGAGATGTTGTTGGTGATCCAGCGCATCAAGTGGATAGTTAGCGCGCCTTTTTCGTAGGCGTGCGAATCAAATATATTGCTCATGTCGGGATTTGCAGACGATAGAGGGTGAACATTTGTCGCAGCTTGCGCGAAGTAACCGTCCCGCCAATATTCTAGCTGGCCAAGTGCTCGCACTTCATCTTGCTTTGCTGTAAAAAAGACATAAGGCAGATAGGACGCGTAGCCTTCGTTCAACCAGAGCTCGCCCCAAGTCCGACAGGTTATCCAGTCGCCAAACCACTGATGGGCAAGTTCATGGGCAACTACACCTTCGCCACTTCCATCGCCAGTGATACGCCAGTCGCCCATAGTGGTAGCCGCTTGGTGTTCCATCGATGAACGGTAGCCTTGTGCAACTGATGTTGCGTAACTGTTAAATGGATAGGCGACGCCGGTGAACTCAGAGAATACCTCCATCATCTCTTGAGTACGAGCAGTTTCGAATACAGCTGCGTCGTGCAAACTAGGTGGCGCCCAGAGTGTAAGTTTTTTATTCTGAAAGGTGCCGATGTCTAAAATGTCGTAATTGCCGATTGCCAAACTTACTAGGTAGGTGGCAACAGGATACTCCATACGGTAAGAAAATTCAGATTTCGTCCGTCCGATCGCAATTCCTGAAATATCGCCGTTACTGAGAGCGTTGAACCCGCTAGGAACCGTGACTTTTATCGTCATGGTTGCTTTATCTGACGGACGGTCGAGACATGGATACCAGTGACTTGATCCTTCTGGCTGAGTGTAAGTATAGGCAGATTGCATGCGGTGTGGATCAACAGCATCCGGTCCAGCAAGTTGCAAACCCTGCGGAGTAAGTGCGCGGTACCTGAACCTGAGAAAGCGCGTTTCATTTTTATTAACCGCAGTGTCAAGATTAGCTGAGACGATAAATCCGTCGTAATTGAAGCTTAGATTTTGTTGCACCGACTCAACATTAAGGATTTGCATGTTGATAGCATCGAGGTCGACCATGATCAAACCATTGACGAGTGACTTGACAACCACGCCGACTGATCCTTCAATCACACCGCTTTCTGGATTTACATCAACGTCGATATCGTAATGAAGAACGTCAAACTTCGCGGGCCGATATCTTGGGTGGCTTTCTTTTATCGGTTCTAATTGTTCATCCGCCACATCATGGATTGGCGTGTGAAATTTCGGGTTGTGAAACTCTTGAATGTTTACCGGTGTTGATCCGAATGCGGAAACGGTCAACATCGAAACCGCAAAGGCAGTAGATGCTTGAAATAGTCTCATATCATTGGCCCCTGTAACTGAGTGAGAGCGAGAACTTTTCGCGTATTATTTTCATGGCTTATATCAGGGTGGCGCGGGAACAGCAACGGGGCGAAAACTATCTGTAGCAAAAATCGATTTTGGGATGTAGCAAAGTCTGATGTTGCTAGAAGAACCTAAAAAATTAGCCCGTTTAGAGGCCCTTTTCGCTAGTCTTTTTAGCGGGTCTGAGGGTACGGTTTTGGTTAGAGCAATGTCTTCCGACCCTGTTTATTACCCCAGAAGTGAAGCCCGTGATGTCGCTGAGATCCATTTTGCCAACGACTTCTTTAGCTCTGCATTACATGAAATCGCTCATTGGCTAATTGCAGGACCAGATCGCCGTAGCAAGCTGGATTACGGTTACTGGTATAAACCAGATGGCCGGGATCAGTCGGAACAGCAGCATTTTGAGCAGTTTGAAGCGCGCAACCAAGGCTTAGAATGGATACTTTCTATCGCTGCCAATCATGATTTTCATGTCAGTGCAGACAATCTAAATGGTGATAGTTCAGACAGCGCAGCGTTCGCTCGTGCTGTTCGAAGGAACGCCTTACAGTTTTTGGAAAAAGATTTTCCTAAAAGAACAAAGACTCTGATCGACGCTCTCTTAGCCGAGTTTGGTGATCGGCAACAGTTCTCAGAATATTGGAATCTCGTGTTGCAAGATGGCAGTCTTCCACCGCATTAATCCCACTATTTTCCACGCAAAATCGAGAAAACGACGTAAAATCCAAGGATGCCTGCTAAAGCAAATCCGATCAGTCCAATCATCGGAATTGATGAGACGGCCTCTCCAACTCTCGAGAACGTAATGATTGATGACCCGATGATCAAACTCGCTATCACTATACTAATCGAAACTCTGGCCGATGAGCGGTCGATCGACTGCGAGAGCCGGTCGAGCTCTTCACTCCTAATGTTTAGACTCAATGATCCTTCAATCGCCGATTTTAACAGGCGACGAAGTTGATGCGGTGCGTACTTTGCAAGTTGAGCGATATCACGAGCTATGATCAAAGATTGAGTTTTGATGTTTTCGGGCGAATAGAGTTTTTGAACAATCGCGCCTGTATATTTCTCTGCGGTCTTCAAAACGTCGAATCCAGGATCTAAATGAGATCCAATCCCTTCAAAGGAGGCGAGAGTTTTGATGAAGATCACTAAGTCTTGGGCCATAGGGGCACCGTGCTTAGCAGCTACCTTGGCGAGGTCCCAGAAAAGTCGCCCGGAATTTAGGTCTTTAAGGGAAAGGCCAATAAATGGTGCGATGACGTTACCGATCTCGTACTCGAACGCCTGAGCGTCAAATTCCGGCAGCGGATCTGCCAATTCGACGTAGTGAGACACCACTCGGTTAAAGTCTTCTTCAATCAAAGCAATAAGAAGTCCGGCGAGGTGTTCTCTAGTAGATTTCGGCATGTGAACGCAGAGGCCAAAGTCGATGATACCGACCTTCGCATCTGCCATGGCGAGAAGATTTCCAGGGTGCAGGTCACCATGATAGAGGCCATCGATAAAAACCATTTTAAGAAACATACCTAAGCCACGTTCAACCAAAACTGAGGTATTGATTCCTGCGCCAACGATCCGGTCCCTGTCCCATGCAGGTAGTCCGTCGATAAATGATTGGGTAAGAACTTTTGCTGTCGTGTATTCCCAAAAGACGGTCGGAAAAACGATGTCTTTATTGTCTTTGAAATTTCTAGTGATCTTCGCAATGTTGCCGGCTTCTCTTACAAAATCCAACTCACCCGTAAAAGCGCGGCTGAATTCTTGAATCATAGCTACCGGTCTAGCGATTCTGGTCTCTGGAATAAACTTTTCCAAAAGTCTAGCGAGCTCTTCCATGAGGGAGAGATCGACTTTGATGATCTGAGCGATTCCTGGTCTCTGAACTTTTACGATGACTCGTTCACCCGTAATGAGCTTAGCTTCATGCACCTGCGCAATCGATCCAGCAGCCAGCGGCTTTTCGTTTATTTCGGAAAATTTAGCCAGCTGCTCTGCACCGAGTTCGTCGGTCAATACTTGTTTGATAGAAGCGAACGGCAGAGTTGTAACGCTGTGATGAAGGCGGCCCAACTCTTCGAGAAATTCTTCCGGGAGCAAATCTTGTCGTGTAGCGAGGACCTGTCCGAGTTTTACGAATGCCGGTCCGAGTTCTTCAAAAGACCGACGCAGCCTTGCAGGCAAACCCTTAATTTCGTCGTTAGTATCGCTAAGTTCTGGACCGTGCTCCTTGTTGATTTCCTCAGCTTCTTTAACCTGCTCTGGGGTTAACCACCTAGATACGCCGAGGCGTTCAGCCACCGACCACAATCCGTGCCGCGCAAACACGTTAGAGATGTGGGCCAAACGCCCAATATTTCTAATGCGTCGTCCTAACTGCAAACTTCTTGAGGTGATATCCATGGCTAAAAAAGAGCTCCTAACGTTTCAACACATTGCATTTGGCGTCGATCTCTAATCGTTCAGATTGTTGATCACTATGAATGACGATACCACTGCCTGCGGAAAATTCGTAATCTTTTCCGGCAGTTTTTTGCAGAGTTCGTATCAATATCGATGAGTTAAATGTTCCGTTTTCATCCAGCATAAACGCGTGTCCCATGAAGAATCCGCGCGGGCGTCCTTCATACTGACGGATAGCATTCATAACTTCGATCTTTGGAGCACCGGTGATGGATCCCCCTGGACAAAGCGCTGTGAGAAAGTCAAAGGTACTAAGGTTATCTCGTAAACGTCCTGTTACGGAACCGACTAAATGATGAACGTTGATGAAAGAGACAAGTTTATTTGCATCTCGTACCTGTACTGATCCTGGTTGACAGATTCTGTTGAGATCATTGCGCATCAAATCAATGATCATATGAAGTTCGGCTAGATTTTTTTTACTAGAAAGCAGGTCCTGTGCGCTTTTTTCATCCAGCGATTGGTCTTTAAAGCGCGGTGATGTGCCTTTTATGGGCGAAGTAGAAATGGTTCTACAACCTGTTGCGCCGGAGATTTCGACAAAGTGCTCCGGACTAAAAGAAATAACTTCTGAATCACCCTGCATGAACCAACATGCAAACGGTCCACCGCGAGAGGCGATCAAATCAGCGATGCTGGCTTTCGTAGCGCCGCTACAGCGAAAATAACGGAGCAAATTTATTTGATAATAGCGTCCCGCCTGGATGTCCTTTAATGCCTCGGTTACCATGTCCTCATAGGACTCGTCTGAACAGTCTGAAACTAGGTCTAGAGCTTCGTACTGTATTTGAGCGTTCTGTGCAGGATAATCTAGAAGATCTTCTGCAAGTTTTAAAATTTGTTGGTATTCGATAGGGGATGCTGCCGTGACCATGCAGTCACCAGTCCTATTGTTGCAGAGCAGCGCTCCTTTAGCTCGCATCAGAATCGGCTTTGGTCCGTCAGAAAACGGACTAAATTGCTCGTAGGGAAAGACGCCGACGTAGCCGCTGATAAATGGTACTGGCGATGGTTCAGGCGTTCCTTCAGATATTTTTTTTGTGATGAAGGAAGACCATTCTGCTGGTTCGATTCCAAGTGGAATGATCGTCCACTGACTAGTTGGCCCACCGAACCATACAAAATCTTTGCCTCGGTTTAGCAACGCAGAAATCAGCGCTCCTTTGTCGGTTCGGCTTAATTTTCTTCGCAATGTTTCTATAGCCGCAGGCAATGCTATCCGTCCAAACCACGCAAAAAGACCTAGGAGCTCGTAAACATAGTGGGAATCACGCAAAGAACATAGCCAAAATAAGATCAAGTACGAGCCGCCCACGTTGGTCAGTAATTACACGTAATCATTGATATAAATTTGAATTCAGCAAAGTCTCGACCTTGCTTTGATTGCAATTCATGCTGTAAGGGATGCAAAAAACTTTAAAAATATAGGCAAAAACCGATGTCTAATACAGCGACGAAATCTGAAATGGTCTGTGGATGTTATGACAACTCAAATCAGTCATAAGAAAGTTTCATTAGGCATCGAGAGGCGAAGTAAACTCTACTTCGTCGTTGGTAATGTTCTTGTCGCCTGTATTGTTTTAAGTTTCTTCGGCTTTATGACTCGCAACTATTTCCAAAACACGTTGTGGAAAGATTACTACTATAAAAATGCCTTTAAGTTTTCAGATGCCTGTTCAGTTCAATTTAGTGGTACCGACGAGCCAACATTTCCTTCTACATTTTCACAGCCTCCACAGAGCATAGGTGAATTGCCTCATACTCGGGGCTTCTTTGATTCCTGGGAAACAAAACCGGGACTATTTTACCACGCACTCTACAGCTGTGACATTCAAACGGCCGATATTCGCATTGGCAAAGGTGTAAACTATATGCACCTTGGCTGGATCTTTGGCGAAACGATCGATGTCACAGTTGCCGGAAGAAAAACTATTGAAATCAGGGGCGACGATTTTGTCTCATTCCCTGTTACCCATTCCGAACTGTCCCAACCCAGTTTAAACCTACAAATCCGTGTTAGTTCCTCGAATAGGCATCGATTCGGTCTAGCCAGCATATTGCCACCTGTTATCACAACTGAAACTAAAGACCATTTTTCTGTTTTAGGGATTCAGCCGTTATACGAGATGATGAACGTTGTTCTGCCTCTCATTCCAACTCTGGTACTAGGTTTGCTGTTGGGATTTGCGTGGTTGATTGGACTTAAGACGCGTATTGTTTTGACCGGTATGTTCTTTTTTGTTTCGGCACTTGCTGCTGGCTCGTTGCCGTTGTTGATCCCTTATCTGCCATTTACAGCCACCAAAATTTATACCTTGGGTTTGCCTTTCGTTTATTTATCACATGCCGCCGTTCTATGTCTGATGCTGGAAGTTTTCGGTATCTTTAAAACAAAGATTTATCACCTGATGAATGGTGCGACGTTTTTCACATTTGCGATAGCGATAGTTATGTTAGTTTGGGACGGTGTCTTCCCCTACAGTCAAGCGTCTGCTAAGGCGATGGACACATTTTTTCTTGCCTCGTGGGCATTGTTTGCTGTTGCTGCTATCAGAGCAACACTTAAAGAAACGTCAAAAGCTAAAAAAAGATTGTATAACGCGTCGCTTTTTTTGATTGGTTCGATTGGATACCGGTTTGGCCATGATATTTCCCGACATTTGGCTTGGAATACCTATGTCTCAATCGATTTCTACTATAGCTTTGCGACACCATTATTCATCGCAGGTATCGTTTTCTACTATTTGAGCTTAATCGAAGCAGAACTGAAAACCGAACAGCAGGAAAAAAGACTTATGAAGCAGGGAATGGCAGTGAGCCAAGATCTACTGTCCGTTATAAAGGACGCGCCTCAACCGAAAGGATGTAGCTACGTTGATATTCAATGGGACGTTGAGCGCACCTCCGCAAACGCTTGGCAGGCCGCATGGTTGACCCCCAAAGGTGATCAATTTATTGTCTGCGGAGAAATGAAGGGTACGGCCGATTTGGCTGGATTAGGGCAAGTTGCCATGCAGGCAGCTTTGATCCAGTGTCAGGAACAAAATCTAACCCAACCAGCTCAATGCTTAGATTTTCTCAATAGATCGTTGGTGAAACTGTTTCACAATTATGTACGCTCAGATGCAGCGGCACTTTTAATCAGGGAGAATCTATCTACTGCGTTTGCTACAGCGGGCGATATAGCGCTTTCAGTTTCCGGGCATACAAATTTGTTAGGTGGTACAGGAGACCTGCTCGGGGGCTGTAAAAATACCGAATTCCCCGCTAATGAAATTCAAATGAGTGCCCATTCGACAATCACATTTGTATCAGCGGAGGCGTCAGACACCGCGAGAACGTTGTGTCAGTCGGTACAGATCAAAGCAGTTTCCTAAGCGCAGATTGCCATCAATTTTTGAACTTCCGCCCAGGACTGACAATCTTTACTAATCTGGCCATTAATTGCCGAGGTTGCATCTTCCGTCAGACATTGCACATCAGAAGCCATGATAATAGGAGTTTGAACTTCAGCTCTTATCTTTTTCGCGACTTGAACACCAGTGTATTCAGAGTCTTCTGCAAAGTAATAGTCGACAATAATGGCATCAAACCTGCCTAAGAATGTTGACTCTGTATTCATCTTCAGAAAGAATTCTTCTGGCGATGCAAACAGGTGTGCTTCAATAACATCATTTTGCATACTCCAGAGTTCTCGCACGAAACAGTCGTCATCAATGATAGCAACGACTGGTAGCTTCTTCTTGCCGGTGGCAACCTCAGCTAGAACACGGTTGATTTCCTGAGTGTTGGCTGGTTTCCGCATATTGCCGTCGGTCGATAATTCGGCATATCGTTGTTCAGTCGAAGTCAGGCTTTTATTTGAATAGATATGTATCTTGGCCTTAGAGTTGCGAGATTTTAGCGCCTTAATGACGTCAATACCGCTTGTTTCGGTTTCTCCAAGATCGACATCACAGATAACGAGATCAAACTCTACATTATTCATGAGTTTAACCGCATCGTTGTAGGTTTTAACATGGTGCAGAGTGTGTACGATGTCTATTTCCTCTTGGTCATGGAAAGCTGATTGCAGTGATGCGAAATAAATATCTTGATCCTCGACAACTAGAATCTGAAGCACCTGGGAGCTACTGCTTGCGATGGTCTCTTTGGGACTACGTGGATTTACATATTTCGGTAGGCTTCGAGTGACCTTATCGAGAATTGAAGAAGCAGGAATAGTCAGGATAAATTCGGTACCGTGTGTTTCGTCAGAACGGACTGCTGCGTAACCTTTGAGTTCATCGAATGTCTTTTTAACGTACGCCAGGCCAAGACCAGTACCACCGCTTTTGCCAGAGGTAAAAAACGGAGTGAAAAGTTTCACTAAAATTTCTTTTGGAATTGCTCTCCCACTATTGCCAATAGTCACTTCAATAGCATGCGCACCATTGATCTTGCTATCGCGCGACTTGATCCAAAGTCGGTCTTCCGGACCAATTGCCTCGATTGCATTACAAATCAGGTTTGAAAAGCACCGAACAAGAGCTTTTTCTGGAGCAGCTGGTTTTAGACTGTGTTGCAGGTTCCAGATGATCGGTAGTTCTGATGCACTATGTTTTTTCGCTGATTCAGTAACCGCATTATCAAGAATTTTGTCTAGTGAGATTACCAAGCTTTCAGACTTGTCGCTAGTATCTGCGCTATCGATTAATAGATCCGAAATCATCCCATCCACATGCCCGAGTAGTGTATCAATCTCCGGCAACAGTTTCTGAACCACAGTTTCTAAGCCTCCAGAGGCATATTTCTTGTTTAGAATGTACAATAGAGCCTTTAGTGCAGAAAATGGCTTGCGGACGTCGTGTGCGAACATTTGCATAGACTCGTAGGATTTTCTTTCACTTTTTAGGATTGCGATTTGAGCTGTTTGCGGAACTATAATCAATTTGTAAAGTAGCATCGGCATTAGAATTAAACTGCAAAGAATGAAAAAAGGCAGGCCGATTACGATGATCCAGACAATTGAGTCACCTGTAGCGGCAAAGCTAGATTGCCAATGAAATTTTAGGCCGGCACCATTTTCTACGGTTAAAAGAACGTCGTTTCCTAGATAGGTAGCAAGAGGAGCCTTCAAGTTATTTAGATTGTCGCCACTAGTTTTAATTAATGCTTGCGCCAGAACCTCAATGTTTGCCCTGCGGACTTTTTCTTGGTTTTTGGCTGCATTTAACAAAGTCAAACTCATCAACAACATTGTGATCACCAAAGCGACGAAGTAGGTTGCGACTCTTGCTTTTTGCATAGGGACCTCTAGTTTGCGTTTGACTCTGCTACTGTTCTTAGTCGATCCAAATTGCGAGCTCTTTAAAGGCGCTGCTTGTCGTACCATTTTGCCAATTCAATGACCCTTTTGTCATGTTCGCTAGGAGTTTCTTCTCATCAGCTGTTAGGTTGGTGCTGTTCTTTATTCTCTCTAAAAGAACCGGCATTTTCAAAAAGCCAGCAAGATCCAGTTTTGAATAGTCAAAAAATTCAAAGTAGAGTTCATTGACACTTGCTAGGACGACAGTCTTTCCCGCTACCCCTGGAGCATATTCAAGCGCTCCTAAGATTTTTTCAGAAGCGTAACATGAGTCGAGAATGAGCAAGTTTTTGCTTGGATTCTGTCCATTCCCAGCAGGTAATATTAATTGTGATTCTTCGCCGATCGATGCTTCGCCGTTTCCTGCGTAGGTGGCGAAAGACCCTAGAACTCGTTTGCCGAGATAGGTTCTTTCTCCACCAGCAATTAAGTTGTCTTGAAAGGTAAGAGATTTAGTGCCAGAAGTCATACCTGGTTCGCCAGCAGTGTCATTGTAAATTTCACCTGCAGTATTTGTGCCCATGTGCCCGTCACCTGCCGTATTTGAGCTGCCATCTCCAGCAGTGTAAGAACTCATTACTGCTTTGATATCTTCTGGATTCCAATGCGCACTAAATACTGATGATGCTGTTCGAACTTCGGGACCATGCGTGTCCATCAGTATTGCTGATTGCCACTGTGTTTTAACAATTTCTTGCCGCGGGAACGCTTTCATATTTTCTAAAGATGGCTGGTACTGCGCATCCGTTGCAACTCGTGCACCGTGCGTTTTTAGAACATAATGGATTTGAGCTGAGAAGATGGCATCACCGATTGTGAGGTTTTTGCTTGTGACTATGGACGCAAAGGTATTTTTTGCAAGAATCTGGGTAATGACCCCGACATCCTTTGCCATGTTTAGCTCAAAAGCCGCTTCAAATGGAACCAGGTTTTTGTCGCTCAAGGTCCATTGTTTAGTTTTAATCTTCTTCCAACTTGCAGCTGTGGTTCCTTCTTTGATCTTCATTCCGTAGCTTACTGTTTCGATACTGCTGTCCAAAGAACCAGGCCCATCTATGATTGAAGCAAACACTAGTTCAAATGGAGTTTTGCATTTTGGATCCTTGGCGAATGATGCTGTAAGATCTGTTTTAGCCTTCTGCACCGCAGCCTGAAATTTGTTTGCCGATGCTTGGCCGTGGGTATCAACATCCTCTTTGCTAGGCTCGGCAATATTCCACTCTTCAACTGTACTAGCAGCCTCGCTGGATCCGATTAGAAAGACTAAAGCGCTGCTTGGACATTTGAGTTCTATACCAGTCGTGTTGTGCGCGAAGTCATCGTGAACTTCGATATCATTGTCTTTGAGAGTTGTGATTGCTTCTCTTGTACATGCCAATCCTTGATTGGCGACAATCGCTATGTAAAGACATTGTAAAACTAACTTGTTCATGGAAGTCTCCAAGATTTGAAATTGTCTCTGCGTCAGGATTTGATTTACTTGATATTGCAAGCTTCTGGCCAAATAGATTTGACAGTTTGTCCGTTGCTTTTTTTGACTGAGGAACTCTAGGTTATAATTGGGGAATACTGCGGCCGAGAGCGAAATTTGCTAGTAAAAGTGTCGAAAAAATCGACGTCCGGAATCTGGACCACGGCCAGGTATCCGGACGAATAGAACGGCTAAAACTACGAAATGGCTGAATTTCCGATCAAGCGCCGTCGTACTTTATTTTCCAATCAGTACCAGCAGGTGTATCCATAAGTTCGATACCTTTCTGCGCCAACTGATCGCGAATTTCATCAGAACGAGCAAAGTTTTTATCAGTTCGTGCAGTTTTCCGGTCGGACATTGCTTTTTGAATTTCCAGTTCCGTGATTCCTAGTTCGGGCAAAATCATCGTTCTCAAGTAATTTAAGGTCTCTTGCGGCGGATGCGACAATAGCCCAAAAACTCCTAAACACTCTCGGAATATCTTCGCAAGCCCGGTAGCTGTTGCGCTTTTTTCCGGTGAATTTTTTAGCCGCAGAACTTCACTTGCGTTCTTAATTGCTTTGTTAAGTTCTCCGAGCGCTAAACTTGAATTGAAGTCATCGCCCATCGCTTCGTGAAACTTTTCCCGAATCTGATCTGGGCTATATTTCTCTATCACTTTGCCTGGAGCTTGCTCTTTGCCGGCAAGATCTAGCGCTTGGATTGACGAGTAGTAATAGAAAAGTCGTTTATGCGCTTGGATAAATGTATCTTTTTGAAAGTCGATATTAGACCGGTAGTGATATTGAACGTAAGCCAAACGAAGAGATTCTCCTGGCCAGTTCTTTAGGAAATCTTTCAAAGTAATCTGGTTACCTAGGCTTTTCGACATTTTTTGTTTTTCGATCGTCAAAAGTCCATTGTGAATCCAAACATTGGCAAACTTGCTCTTGTTCGCTGATTCAGACTGGGCGATTTCATTTTCATGGTGAGGAAAAACTAAGTCTCTACCACCTCCATGGATATCAAAATGATCACCGAGGTATCTTTTAGCCATCGCGCTGCATTCAATATGCCATCCTGGACGACCGAGACCCCACGGACTTGGCCATGACGCTTCTGGCGTTGAATCTGCTTTCCAAAGTGCGAAGTCTAGCTCGTCTTCTTTTTCCCCTTCGACGATATTGCGTGTGCCACTTAAAAGATCTTCAATCTTACGGTTCGAGAGTTTGCCGTAATCTTGCTTGGCACGGACGCGGTAATAGACGTCGCCAGATTTAGTCGCGTAGGCGGCTTCATTTTTTATAAGAACTTCAACCATGGCAATGATCTCTGGAATGGACTCAGAGACCTTCGGCGCGTGATCAGCTTTTCTGCAACCGATCGCAGCCATGTCTTCTTCAGATGAAGTGATAATATCTTGTGAAAGTTTCAGAGGTGAGATGCCGCGCTCTTTTGCGCGAGCGATGATCTTGTCATCAACGTCGGTGTAGTTGCGGACGTAGGTTACTTTATATCCTGCGTACTCAAGGTAGTTGCGGATGATGTCGAAGTAGATCGCCTGCAGAGCGTGACCGATATGGTAGTGGTCATAGGTAGTAACACCGCATGCATACATCCGCACTTCGTTTGGCTTGATGGGTACAAAACGCTCTTTTTTGCCAGTTAAGGTATTATAGATACTAATTTCGCGGGCCATGACTTCCTCTTTCATGCAGTGCGTCGGGTCTAAGAATTTTGCTTTATTATGCCCGGTGATACAAACCCTTTAAAAGGTCCTAACGTTCATACTGCAATACCCCGATTTAATAGGATATTGTAGCATGATCAGCGTGCTCGGAGTTTAAAAGCCGTAATTTTTAGCATCCAGTCGCGGTGTTTATAAAATTGATTTTTTCTGACCTGGCCTTCAAAATACTGGTCTCAACTCAATCGGGAGAAAACATGTCATTTGCGGGATTCAAAAAAGCCGGAGTTATTGGTGCTGGTCAAATGGGCGGCGGCATTGCGCAAGTATGTGCGACTCTAGGTCTGCCAGTTACTTTAGTTGACATTAAAGCTGACCAACTCGAACGCGCTAAAACAATTATGGCGACATCGCTTGAGAAACTAGAAACGAAAGAGATTCTGCCAAAAGGTTCGAGAGATAAAGCGCTGGCTAATTTGACTCTTTCTACTGATCTCGAGGCACTTAAGTCTTGCGATGTTGTGATTGAAGCCGTGATTGAGAAAGAATCTCTTAAGATCGATATTTTACAAAAACTAGACGGCATTTGTAGCGCTGAAGCGATTCTTGCCACCAACACCTCGTCCATTCCTATCACTCGCATTGCTGCTGCTACCAAGCATGCGCATCGCGTTATCGGTATGCATTTTATGAATCCAGTGCCACTGATGAAATTAGTGGAAGTTATTCCTGGCATGGCGACATCGAAAGATACCACCGACCGGATCATGGCTCTCTGCGCCGCACTAGGCAAGGAAACTTCGAAGTCCCAGGATTACCCTGGTTTTGTTGTTAACCGTATTCTTATGCCGATGATCAACGAAGCCTTCAATGCGCTTATGGAAGGTGTCGCGTCTGCAGAAGATATTGATAAAGGCATGAAGCTAGGAACGAACCAACCAATGGGTCCACTTACCCTCGCCGATTTTATCGGCCTCGATACTTGTCTGGCAATCATGGAAGTTCTACATACTGGCATTGGCGATCCCCGCTATAGACCATCACCACTTCTCAAGAAATATGTTGAAGCAGGGTTCTACGGCAGAAAATCTAAACGTGGTGTTTACACCTACTGAGCCTTGAAAGGCGCAACAATGACGGAATCAATACAAGATCTTCAACACCTGCTTGTTAAATTTGACGGCCCAGTTTGCCGCATTACGATCAATCGCCCGAAAGCGCTTAACGCGCTCAATGCGGAAGTTTTGCAAGAACTTGAAACAGTTCTTTTTAGGCATATGGATCCGGCGTCGACCAGAGTTGTTGTACTCGAAGGCGGAGGCGACCGCGCATTCGTTGCTGGTGCTGATATCACTGCCATGCAATCCATGAGCTCTGCCGATGCGAGAGAGTTCGCACGCCACGGTCAAATGATTACCAAGGCTCTTGAGTCTCTAACACAGGTTACCGTCGCGAAAGTGCAAGGATTTGCCCTCGGTGGTGGATGCGAGCTGGCGATGGCCTGCGACATTATCGTAGCGAGTAAAAGTGCCCGCTTCGGTCAACCAGAAGTCAATCTAGGTATCATCCCTGGATTCGGTGGCACCCAGAGATTGGTGCGCCGAGTCGGCATGCATGTAGCTATGGATATGCTACTTTGCGGGAAATCTCGATCCTTGACCGGAGAAGACGCTCATAAACTCGGGTTGGTTTCTAGGGTTGTAGATGACGCTAAACTCGAGGAAGAAGTACAAAAAGTCATCCAAGGCGTACTCGGCGCTGGACCGAACGCTGTCGCTGAGACCAAACGTCTGGCCCGCGATGCGTATAGCATGAGTTTGGATGCTGGATTAAATGCCGAAGCCAATGCCTTCGCCGCTTGTTTCGTCGATCCCGAGGCACAAGAAGGCATCGCAGCGTTTATCGAAAAGCGAGCACCTGATTTTTCTGTCTGATGCGCTATTGACCTAAGGGTAAGTAGAGGCGATATTACGGCAGGCAGGTAAAGATTCCGTTTGGAATAGCCCGCTGAGGCACGTTTCTGATGCTTTCAAATCAGAAACTGTTTATACTTCTGATCGAACCGCGACAGCGAGCAAAAAGGAGCTTCGATTTATGGCTAAAGCCTTTGACAAAAACGTTAAGCAATTTCTAGATAAATTCCAGAAAGACCTAGGTATTCTTCAAAAGACTTTGAAAAAAGAAAGTGATGAGCTAGTCAAAAAAGTTAAGACTGCCACCACAAAAGAAAGTCTAAATGCCCGTCGCAAAGACGTTGAGAAATTGGTCGAGCAGAGCATTAAGAAATACGAACCAACTATCAATAAGTTCGTACACGAGCTTAACACCACTGCAAAAAAAGCTGGCGTTGATCTAACAGATCTTGAGAAAAAAGTTCGTGAAAACCTAACCACTGCTCGTTCTAAACTTGCAAAAGCTTCTGCAACGGCAAAAAAGGTAAAGACCAAGACTGCTGCAAAAGCAAAAGCCGCCGCTGGTAAGGCCAAGTCAACCGTCGCAAAAGGCACAAGCACAGTTAAGAAAAAAGCTAAAGCAAAGTCTGAAGATTAATGGCTGCTAAGCGCGAAAAAAATCTAGATCAAACGGGGAGCACAGCTCTCCGTTTTTCTTTTGATTCAGCATTGGCTGGCAAAGATCTTGTGCGGTGGTACCGGAAGAATGCTCGTCCACTGCCTTGGCGCGTCCTTTTCGCTACTCACAAAGATCCTTATCATGTCTGGATCAGCGAGATTATGCTCCAACAGACGGTCATTAAGGCCGTATTGCCTGCTTACGAGCGTTTTTTAAAAGCTTATCCAACTGTCAATCTTCTTGCGAAAACAGACGAAGAAACACTTCGCCTTGTAGTTAGAGGGCTTGGCTACTACCGCAGATTTGGTTTTCTTCTGAAAGCTGCCCGCACTATCGTTACGGATTATAAAGGCAAAATGCCGGTCACCTTTGATGAATGGAAAGCACTTCCCGGCATTGGCGATTATACGGCAGCAGCGATCAGCAGCATTGCCTTCGGCGAAGACGCCGCCGTTGTCGATGGCAATGTTGAGCGAGTGTTTTGCCGCCTCTTGGATATTCGTTTACCGCCCAATCTACCAAGGTTGAAAAAAGAATTCAAAATACTTGCAGCATCGATGATCTATAAGTCAGATCCTGGAAGTTTCAATCAGGGTTTGATGGAGCTTGGTCAGACCGTTTGCACTGTATCTCAACCCAGCTGTCCGAGCTGTCCGTTAAAAAAAGTCTGTCTCGCTTTTGAGCGTCAGTCCCAACACCTCGCTCCAGCTCCTAAGATCAAAAAAAACATGCAAGATCTCTCGATGCGTCTGCACGCGTTTCGTAAAGGTGGAAAAATCGGCCTCGTAAGGCGACCTGCTGACGCTCGCTTTCTTGGTGGCACACGAGGTTTTTTTACGGAAGTCTTAGTTGAAAATAAGCGCTACCGAACAGACGGGACGTTGGTTTTGACCCCAGGTAAATCCGGTAAACGACAGCCGCTTGGATCAGTGAAGCACCACATCACCCATCATAAGATTGAAGCGCAAGTATTTGTAAATCAAACTGTAAATCAAACAGACATGAAGTCAGGTTGTTTGATCGAGTGGTTGCCTTTCGATCAAGTAGAAGAAAATCTAGTCTCTAATCTCGATCGCAAGGCTTGGCGCCTTATTGAAAATACTTTGTGATAAGCCGTTTAATTGGCTCAAAAATATTCTGATCAAATTCAAATTTTGCATCTATATCTGACAGCGGCAACCACTGGGCACTGAGATTGTACGGAGCGTCATTGATGTCTTTCGGCAAACTTGGGTTATCACAAGTTGCAGCGAAGAACGCCGTCGTGCATTCAATGAGTTCATTATTCCAAACAAATGGATAGGTTTCGACAATCTCTGAACCGGGAATGATTTTTATTTTGATGCCTGCTTCTTCCAATGTTTCGCGTTTAGCCGCATCCTCTGGTGATTCGCCAGATTCCACCTTGCCACCTGGAATAAAGTAATTGACTACTTTGGTATGAGGATCTTGCAAACGCACCGTAAGTAATTGGCCTTCGAAAACAACAACAGCAGATGCTCTATGTCTTTTTTTCAAAAAATCCAACCTCCTCTGATATATAAACTAATAATATAACTAAATAAAATTATTAAATTTATGATTTTCCTAAATTAATTGCCGCCCCCTTCGATAAGGGGAGGCGGCAATGAACTTTAAGCGGAATGTTAATGCTTAACAGACGTGTCATCAACCGATTATCGAAATGGGCTTGGGGTATCTTTATCTCAACCCACTGCTCTATGGCGACTGCGCAAACTGATGATGTTGATATTACGGCGTTTGGAGACACTGCCTTCATTGGTGGTAACAAGCTTTTGAGTGACGGCAATAACCCTTTGATTTTAACTCATCTAAAAGGTGTGGAAGTCCTCAGATCGAAAGATATTAATCTGATAAATTTGGAAGCTACACTTGCTGAAGAATGTCGAAAATTCGCTGAAAAACAATTTTCTTTCGTCATGACTCCGAAAGCTTTAGGCGAGTATTTAAAATGGGGCATGAATTTTATCGGCCTTGCGAATAATCATTCGGTGGATTGTGTCGATCCCTTTCCGTTTTCTTACATCGAGCCAATCATGAGCGGATTGCAAAAGCAGTATCCCGATACTCGCTATCACGGTGTGGCGCGTAACGTCGGTAGCCTCATAAAAAACCTCGCTGTTCGGGAAATACGTGGCGTTTCGATTGGAATGGTCTCAGTAAAAGGTTGGGACAATGGAGCGTTGTTTCCATTAGCAAATATTGCAAACAGGGTAAAAATTTTCAAAAGCTTGCAGTCTCAAAAACACGATATCCGTATTCTTAGTCTGCACGGTGGTATCGAAAGTACGAGGCAGCCAGGACTTGTCGTTGTTGAAATTGCGCGTGAATTCATCAACCAATATGACGGCGATATCGTGTTCGCTCACCATCCGCATCTTATGCAAGGTGTCGAGGTCATAAAAAAGAAAAATGGCCGTCACAGTGTCATATTCTATTCGTTGGGAAACGGTCTGCATAATGGGCTCAGCCCGAAAGGTGACGGGCTTGTGGCGAAGGTGTTGGTTGGAAAGAATGGCGTCAACACAGACGCAATAAATGTCTACCCGTTGAAGTATGCCTCCTTTAACCCTCGTCCTTTTAAATCTAAAGATATTATTAGTGCTCTTGCAGAATTAGAGCAGAGCAATAGACTCATCCCTTCGTTCAAAAAGACAACATCAGGTAATGAACAAGTGCCTATTTTGTTCAAGACCATCTCTACACCTACACAGGGCGGCCAGGTAGTTCTTGTCCCATAAGACAAGGACTCTTTCCCTAGTCATGCTTTGTACTTAAAACACGTTGTGGTGAATCGAGTGAGATATTGTTGCTGTCGCAGTTTCTAAAAACGTTCTTTTTTCTGTGATTTCTGGATTTTATGACCAACCACGAGGCTGGTAGTTACGATTTCGTCTGAAGTCTAACCGTAGTCCACGGGTCTTCCGACTTAACTACTCTAGCGAAACCATTAGCAAACTTGCAAAAGAACGCTGCTGCCGTATTTTTGCAATATTTGAACTACGAGCTGAGCGAGATTTGTTGAGTGTTTTGCGGTCTTAAATAGAGCGCATTCACTGCCAAAATCCTGGATTTTTTAGTTATTCTAAAGTTTTTGGGTAGCAACGCCGATAGGAGAAGATATGGAGGCCTATTTTTTCCGCGAACCTGCTGCCTCGAAAGGCAAAGCGATGACGACCGGGTCGAAAAACGTAAACCGCATATTATTTGCTGTGCTTCTTGCCGCAATCACTAGTTGCGGTGAAAAATCCAAAGGCGTTAACGCTCCGCGTCAAAATGCTGAAGCAAAAAAAGACGAGCTGCCACTAGATGCAAAGAAACCAGCAACTGCAGAAGAACTGATTGGCAAAGACGCCGCATTTTTAGATGCAGAGTATAAATTCGATATCACAAGTCTGTTTGGCATCGGTGTATGCAAGGGCGACATCGGTTTGAAACTAAATGCTAACATCGGCAAAGTAGCGACAGCAGCACTGTTTGAAATTCCAAAAGACAAAGGCGTTATTGACTGCGGCTTCCTTGGTGGCAAAGTCAATTTAGCTGACATGATAGGTGCCTTTGCTAAGGATCAAGCCGAAGCACCCAAAGATCCTCTCGTAGTGAAAAACGACGTCATAAGTCTTAAGCAGTTAGGATTTGGTGTTTATAGCCCGCCAAGACCGTTGCTTCCTAGCTTTATTGCAGCGAAAAAAGAGAAGCTAGCATCATTAAATTTCACTGAAACAGTGACAATGACAAACAGTAAAGACGGCACTAGCGCAAGCGGTAGCATTACCGTTCGCACTATAGGTATCGATCAATCTTACAAACCTTTGAGAATGCAGCGCCAGTTCAATAAAGTTCTACATTTCGAAGTTCTAAACTCCGGATTCAATGGCTCGGACAAAATCTCGAACCTTTTATTCGACAGAATGGAATTCAAGATCAGTTTGGACCCGCTAGCGATTCTTTATGTTGAGTTTAAGGGCAAAGTCGCTGACGCGATGAAAGCTATGAATGCTGCCGGTGGTGCTGCCGGTGGCGCAGGCGCAGGTGGTGCAGCAGGCGGCTTAGGTGGCATCACAAGCGGTCCGCTTATTGGTGCGCTAACAAAAGTAATCGACGTTAAATTGAAACTAGATTTAATTTCTATGAAGGGTCTTGAAGACTCCAACACAATGGCAGAAGAAGGATCGGACGACGTTGGAGAAGAGATCGGTGGCAAAAAGAAAGATGAGAGCGAAGAACAAGACGAAGAAGACTAGTAAGTAAGGATTTTGATATGTTGCACGCACTTACAAAAACTATTGCATTAGCAGCAAGTATTGCTGCGATGAGCAGCTGCGGCGCACCTAATAAAAGCGCTGGTGAAGTAGCACATCTATTCGAGACCGGTACTGATTCATTACAAACAAAGGAAAACAATCTTTGCACGCAACTACAAACTCGAGACGCTGCGCCAACGGTTAAGGGTCTTAGTATCGACCTCAATGGCTGTCGGGATGCTGGTCTAGCTGCCCTCGAATATAAGAAAGTCGACGGCTTCCATTTTGTAGGTTTAGAAGACGATGTGACTTCTAAAGATGAAAAAATCATCCATCGTTCAGTCCGCAGTCAGATCTGGTTAAATAAGTCTCTGCTTGGTTTTGCTTCTGCGATTTCCAATCAGATGAAGAAGAAGGCTGAGAGTGGTGGCAACACCGGCGAAGTTCAACTTTCTGACAGTGCAGCTAATAAGTTGCAAAATATCGCCAAGACGAAGATCACAATTATTAAAGAGCCGAAGATCGATCTAAAAGACTTTTCATTCAATGCTTTGATTAACTTCAATGTTACTGGTGTCATCAATGGTGATCATGACATCGAAATTGATGGAAAACTGATCGATAATATGTTTGCAGTGACATTAAAAACAACGGAAGATCGTACTTTTAAGCAGTCGCTTTTGCAAAACTTTACAGCTGTTATTTTGATTGTCCCCCATGCAAGTGACCTCTATATGGATATGTTTGTTGATTTAAATATTCATAACCCTGGTCTAGAGACCTTGGTTAAAGATCAGATCGATACCTTCTTAAGCTCTGGTTTAAAAGCAGCGATTGACTCTTTGATGGCCCTCTAATTTGGATTACTTATGAAATTGTTTGCATTACTTTTTCCAATACTTCTCGGCTCTGGCTGCAACAGAGATGACGAAAAGGTATTTAAAAGCAGTGGCAACTCTGAAAAGAAGCCGCTGCAAACTTTGCTCAATGGTACCGAG
Organism: Pseudobacteriovorax antillogorgiicola; assembly: GCA_945862295.1. Classification (GTDB taxonomy): domain Bacteria; phylum Bdellovibrionota_B; class Oligoflexia; order Oligoflexales; family CAIYRB01; genus CAMAXT01. The sequence continues at coordinate 6,251 of CAMAXT010000024.1, read as the reverse complement.
GGCCTGAAAGGCTTTGATGCAACAGCTAAAGTGAAAACAGCAGCCACAGTTACCTATTTGATGAAAGTAACCTCCGAGTCAGGTGTTGCTCTTTGCAACGGCGAAGCTACTGTAAAAATAATGACAAATTTTTCGATGAGTTTTCCTAAGGCTGAGATTGCATGTTTATCATTGACTGTGAATCTAGCGAAAGCCCTTGATACTGGCGGAGCTGCTTTAGGGGGTGGTGAAGGTGCTGACCCCGCAAGTAGCATCACTCATGATGGAAAAGTGCTTTCTTTGAAAACGCTAGCGGGAACAAGTTTTGATCCACCAAGGCCGATGCTCCTTGGACCGATTGTTCAAGATCCAACTATTTACAAAAATTTTAAACAGACAACCCAGCACACCTTGTCAGGAAAAGACCCTGAGACTGGTGCAGCAGTAGGTGGTTCTGGTGCATTTAAAATCAATGTGATTGATCACAAAACTACTTACAAGAATAATTTCGTTGAAGAAGAGTTCGACAGCATCTTGCATTGGGAAATTACAACAACTGGTTTCAAAGGTGTTCCTGCAAAATCAGGATTAGTTTTTGACCGCATGGAATGGTTGTGGAACACACGCCCAATTATGATTCCAAAAATCTCAATCACTGGTCGTCTCAGTGACTTTATTAGCGGTGAAGCCGGTGCAAATGCCGATATGTTGCTCGGTACACTCAAGATTGACCTTCAGGTCAAAGAATATAAAATCGAGAAAAACTAACTAAATTTGCTTTGATGCATCTATTAGACCTGATAAGATTCTAAAAACACAGGGAGTCTCGTGTATTTAGTCTTAGCAAGCCTTTGTTGCAGTGTGTTGCTTTATTTTTTTCAAAGCACCTCTGCATTTGCTGATCCGCTGATGGGTGACGTCGCCGCGGCGAACGCCTCTCTTTCAGCTGTTGAAGCTAATCCTGCTAGTGCCGCATTTCTTGATCGTACCCAGGTTTCCTGGAGTCCCGAGCTTTTTAAAACAGAAACAATTTATGCACGCTACCCAGGTTTTGAATCCGCAAGTCTAGCTGAAAACGGTATGGGTAGTTTGCTTTCCAAACCAGCATTTATCTATAAGCCCAACTCTCGTCTATCCATTGGTGGGTATGCCATCCCCCCTTTGCCGATCAAGATAAATATTAAAAAAGAAAATTTGCCGGTGATGCTCCTCGGGACGTTGAACTATGTCGATATCGTCGCCAAGGGCAGTCTGAAAGGGGCCGGCCAAGCGCTCATTGGCTACCGCGTGTCGAATAGTTTTGGTGTCGGCGTCAATGCCAACTTTCAGTCGGTAGGTTTTAATGCTGAACTTATTCCTTCAGATGGTGGTGATTCGTTAGCTGATGTCACCGGTTCATTTACGACGATAACGTCTAATTTAGGTTTTCGTTACGAACTTACTTCAAAAATTGCGGTCGGCTTTTCATTCGGTTTATTTAGTCAAAAGAGTACGGAGCTGAAAATAGATTCTCCGTTGATGTCGCAAACCGGAGGCGCTGGTCCGGGTGGTAATTCTGGTTCTGGTGGTGGAACTGTCACGAGTCCTGCTGACAATTTTCTCGTGGGTATTGAAGCGGCACTTAATGCTCAGACTCGATTTCTTCTCGATCTCCAGTACGCCAGAGCAAATAAGAGTGAGACGACTTTTTCTTTGGTCGACCTGGCCGATAAAAAGAGAGATGTCTATGACACATTGGCAGTTCGTGCAGGAATGTCCCTAGGCGTTACTCCTACTTACAGTGCCTTGGTCGGTTACCGCTATGAACCTTCAAATCTTGGACCAGGTAGCCCAGGTCCAGATGGAACGGCTGGGTTTGGAACAATTGATCTAGTCACCATGTTTGCTGGTTTTGATACTTTAAAGCCGTACTCGCAATACTCGTTAGGACTCAAGATGCTAGCAGGGTGGGTATCAGAACGATCAGAACGACCGTCCTCGAAAAAACGTGCTGCTGAGGTAAAAGAAAAAGGTTTTCACGCCTATGAAATTTCATTCGGACTGGTTTACCGTATCGCATCATTAGGCATTGACGAGAACGGGGAACTTCCTGGTGCCTACTTGCAAAAAAAGACGTTCATTCCTCTTACGGTCCTTCGAAAGTTCTAATCACCGCTTAGCTGCAGCTTTTTCGACTTTTCGGTCACGACGTTTTTTTGCGATCGGCCGTTGGCCTTCTTCTAATTGCGGCTTGTATCTAATCGCGATGTCATATGGCATCGACTGAATACCGCCTTTTCTTGCTAACTCGATAAACCTTTTTTGCGACTGCGTATCGTCACACGAGGCATCCTGTGCTCGCAAACAATAAGTCCCGTCGCTACTTAAGACTCGCGCTTTAACACAGTCTTGCCAACTTATCTCAAGGATTTCGTTTTTGAGGCGATCTTTGGTTTTCTGATCAAAGATCGGAATCAGCAGCTCAATGCGACGATCCATGTTTCGCGGCATCCAGTCGGCACTAGAAATAAAGAGTTTTTCTTCGCCACCGGCATGGAAGTAAAAGATCCGCGAGTGTTCAAGGAAGCGGTCAACGATAGAGATGACTTCGATGTTGTCGCTAATTCCTGGGATACCAGGACGTAAACAGCAAGCGCTCCGAACGATTAGTTGGATTTTTACTCCAGCCTGCGAAGCTCTGTATAGCGTGTCGATGATATCACGGTCGACCAGGGCGTTCATTTTGGCTCTGATATGGCCGTTGCCGCTCATGCGGTGATGATCAATTTCATTTTCAATCAGACCGATGACGGTACTTCGCATGTTTACTGGCGATATTGAAATGTTCTTTAATCGTTTTGGAATGTCCGCTTGCTGTAATCGCTGCGTGCCAGTCAGGACATCAAACCCTGTAATCAAGTTGAATACGTTTGCCACATCGGTTGCAAGTTTTTGGTTGGTCGTAAATAGGCCAACGTCGGTATAAAGTTTTGCAGTTGACGAATTGTAGTTTCCCGTGCTTACGTGTAGGTAACGTACAAGCTTGTTCTTTTCCCGCCGAACCACCAATGTCGCCTTGCCGTGCGTTTTAAGACCAACAAATCCGAATACAACATTGACGCCAGCTCGCTCCAATCGGCGAGCCCAGCTGATGTTATTTTTTTCGTCGAAACGTGCCTTCAATTCAACAACGGCCGTTACTTGTTTACCGTTTTCTGAAGCCGTGATCAAAGAGTCAATGATGGGAGAGTCACCGGCAGAACGGTAGAGTGTTTGCTTGATCGCCACGACATTAGGATCTTGGGCCGCATAGTTGAGAAACTCGGTCACTGCGTAAAAGCTATCATAAGGATGATGAACAAGAAGGTCACCCTTTGACACCACAGAGAAAAAATCTTCACTGCCTGACAACGCATTTGGTAAGCGCGGGTTAAATGGCGGATCCTTGAGATTTTCCATTGGTAGATGGTACAACCCCATTAGGCCTGGTATATAAAGAGGTCTAGCAATCTTGTAGACGTCGGCTTCGGTAATTGCCAGGTTGGCAGTTAGAGTATCGATCAGTTCCTGCGGCGTATCTTCGTCGATCTCCAGCTTTACTACTTCCTGATGCTCACGGTTTACTACTTCCCTTTGCATAGTTTTTAAAAGGTCAACAACCTTGTTCTCGAGAAGGTTATAATCAAGGTTTCTGATAACACGCATCGTGTAGGTCGCGGCGATATCGACGCCAAAGAACAGCGAGTCGAGGTTTGCAGCGATGAGATCTTCTAAAAGAACAAAAGACCCACCAGCTTCATTAGCTATTGAAGGTAAACGGATCAGCCGTGGTGTATTCGACGGAATCTCGACAAATCCTATTGGGGTTTGATTTGAATCAGAGTGGGGGTCTTTTTCTCTTGGACGCACGATTAGAAAGAGCGATTGGTTGACTAGGAATGGAAACGGATGGGCTGGGTCAAAGCCGAGAGGAGTTAAGATCGGACTGACATCGGATTCAAAATATCGATCTAAGTATTCATGATCTTCTGGGGACACGTCTTCCATCTTAAGAATTTTAATATCTGACTTCGCCAACTCAGGAATGACGGTGCTGTGCAGGGTTTCGACCTGGGTTGCTGTCAGTTCCATGGCTCTCTGACGGATTTTCGTTAAAACAACGCTCGTCTCCATCCCGTCTGGTGAATCAGATATGCGAAGGGCTTCTTGTTCCATTTTTTTCAGCCCGGCTACCCGTACCATGAAGTATTCATCGAGGTTGGTCGAAAAGATGGAAAGGAATTTCAGTTTTTCTAAAAGAGGAGTCTTATTAAATAGAGCCTCCTCTAAAACGCGGCCATTAAATTCAAGCCAGCTCAGTTCTTTGTTTAAATAAATCTCGCCAGGGTTAATGCTGACGACATTAGAAGTATCGGAAGACACGGGAAGCCTCCATTGCGGCGTGACATAGCTTCTAGATTAACGATCTCTTCTTAAGAGATCAGTAATCTATGCATTCTAGGCGTTGGACTTAAAAAGGTTTGCACTCTTCAATTTTAGCATGATCCGAAGCTGAAGCCTCGGACTCTACCTTATACGTACCAGGAAAATGTTGCCTATCTAGGGGTAGATCTACTGCCATTTAAAAACCCACCGCAATGACTAGCTTAAAGTCAGTGCCGTGAGTTGTCTTTATTGAAAATTTATTTAGTCTTCGTTTTGCTGATTAGGAGTGGCCTATTGGGATGTAACTTTTGACGCTATGAGTTTTCAAAAAGTCATCAAAGCGATGCTGATCGCGTTCGCTCATTTCGATGAACTTCAAGCCGACGCCAACTCGGTAGCCGTTATCTGGAGATGGACGCTTCCAAACTACTTGGCCGCGAACTTTTAGATTTCCTGGATTTGAAGCAGCACTGATGTTTACTTCAACAACAGATCCGACACCGACTTTATGTTTTTTCTGAGCCAGAGCGTCCAGGGGTAAAAACGCACCGCCGTAACCAAAGTCTATGTCACTGAGACTAAGATTCTCACTGATAGCTACTGGCGAAGTTCCATTGATCTTTAGGAGCTCATTGCGTTCTTCACCGGACTCGACGATGTGGATCATGATCATTCTGAATAATTGATCGATATCAAGAGGCTTCTCGACATACCCAATGGCTCCAGCGTGCATGCATTGCTCGAGGCTATAGTCTGGAAAACCAGTGGTAAATACGAAATGCGGCCAACATGGGTATGTTTCTCTAACTTTTGCCAGGACTTCCATGCCGCCCATGATTGGCATGCGGATGTCGCAAACAACGAAGTCGATGCTGAATTTAGATATTAGTTCAATGGTCTGGCTTGGGTCGGTGAGACTGTAGGTTCGCATGCCGCGGTCATGAAGACCGGTTGCGATGAATTCACAGATCATCTGCTCATTATCAATGACAAGAACGCGAGGCTTCCTGACAAACAAACTTCTGTTCTGTAATTTGTCAGCTGCAAATCTTAGGAAGCAGGAAAGGATTTCCGTTTTGCTTTTAGTCTGCGTCTTTTCAAAAATGCTTTTTAAGTGATTGTTAACTGTATGTGTACTAATGCCTAAGGCTTTTGCGATGTCTTCCGAGTTTGTAATGTTCTTTACCAAAGCTTGGACGATGTCAGTCTCGCGACGGCTCAGTTTAGATTTAGCAGTAAAGCCTTCGATCTCTGCAGAGAACACGGAAGGTGCGATACTTTCTTTTTGGTCCTGCTTGCTAGCCATAATTTATCAGCCTTTTCGGAGCTTCAAAGGTCAACGTCTGTATTTGTAACTCTTCAATATCCATCGTAATATTCAAGGGCGCTAAACAGCAATAGCTAAAAATAGTTAATTTCAATATCTTAGTACTAATCTAATTTGGGCGCGCTGTCAGATAAAAAAAACAAATTGCGGAAATTAGACTTTGATGTCAGCTACTCTCAAGCTTTAGTCACCTAACTGGTGGGTATTTTCCAGGGTTTCGCTCTCTCATCATCTCATAAATGATTTCAACTAAATCCTCCGCAGACGGCTTAGACCAGTAGTCGCCATCAGAGGCGTAAGCGGAACGATGGGGTTTAGCAGTTAAGGTGCGAGGCGCAGCATCGAGGTATTCGTAGACATTTTGCTCCTCAAGAACTTTTTGCATCATGTACGCCGCACATCCACCAGGGACGTCTTCATCGAAGAAGAGAACAGCATTGGTTTTTTCAACTGACGCGCCAATGATGTTGTAGCGGTCAAATGGCAATAGGGTTTGCACGTCCACTAGCTCAACATCGATATCAAACTGTTTTAAGAATTT